>NZ_CBCOOR010000010.1:0-146054 GCF_965111665.1 Georgenia sp. Marseille-Q6866
GACCGGGACCCCGGCCTCGCGCAGCTGGCGGCGCAGCCCGGCGACCTGGCCCGTGGAGCGCACGACGACGACCATCTGCGACCACGGCGTGCCGTGGTGCAGGTGCTCCTCGCGCAGCCGCCGGGCGGTGCGGGCGAGCGCCTCGGGCACGCCGGGACCGAGGGCCTCGGCGAGGGCGGGCAGCACCTGGTGGCGGACGGCGGAGCGGCGCAGCGGGCCGCCGTCCGCGCGGCGCCACGGACCGTCGGGCGCGTTCGTCGGGTCCTCGGCCCAGCGCAGCCCGAGGGCCGTGCACACGGCCTCGGTGTCGCGGCGCCGCAGCCCAAGGAGGGGGCGGCGCCACAGCCCGGCGGCGGGCGCCATCCCGGCCAGGGAGCGCCCCCCGGAGCCACGGCCCAGGCCGAGGAGGACCGTCTCGGCCTGGTCGTCCAGGGTGTGGCCGAGCAGGACGGCGGCCGCCCCGGTCTCCGTCGCGGCCTCCTCGAGGGCGGTGTAGCGGGCCGTGCGGGCGGCGGCCTCCGGGCCACCGGACCCGCCGACGTCGACGCCGCGCACCTGGGCCGGGTCCAGCCCGAGCTCCCGGCACGCGGCCGCGGCTTCGCGGGCCACGCCGTCGCTGCCGGCGCGCAGCCGGTGGTCGACGACGACCGCCCCGGCCCGCAGCCCCGCCCGCGGGGCGACGAAGGCGGTCGCCGCGGCCAGGGCGAGGGAGTCGGCACCGCCCGAGCAGGCGACGAGCACGAGGGAGCCCGCGGGCAGGTCCGCGAGCGCCGCCCGGACGGCGGTGCGGGCGGCGGCCACCGCCGGGGCGGGACCGGCCACGGCTCAGCCGTGGACCCGGCGCACCCAGGCGGTCGGGTCGGCGATCTCGGCGGGGGTCGGCAGGTTCTCCGCGGCGGCCCACACGGCGTTGAGACCGTTGTGGCCCACCCGGTGCACGACCCCGCGGACGAAGTCGGCGCCGTTGCGGTACTGGGCGATCTTCGCGTCCATCCCCATGAGCCGGCGCGTGATGACGTCCAGGGTCCCGGTGCCCTCGCGGCGGCGGTCGAACTGGGTGCGGATGCGGGCCACGGAGGGCAGCACGCGGGGCCCGACGGCGTCCATGACGACGTCGGCGTGCCCCTCGAGCAGCGACATGACGGCGACGACCTCCGCGAGACGCTCGCGCTCCTCCTCGGTGAGCACGGCGTCGACGAGCGGTCCGGCGAGGGCCTGCGCCGTCGGCGTCTCCCCGCGCGGCGTGGTGACGGCCTCGACGACGGCGCGCACGGTCCGTGCCAGGCGCTGGCCGCCGCCCTCGGGGGAGGCGATGGAGGAGACGGTCGCGGTCATCCGCTCGGCGAGGTGGCCGGCGAGCCAGGGCGCGGCAGAGAACTGGACTGCGTGGGTCTGCTCGTGGAGGCAGACCCAGCGGCGGAAGTCGAGGGCGTCGAGGTCGAGCTCGCGCTCGACGTGGAGGATGTTCGGCGCGACGAGGAGGAGGTAGCCCGGCTCCCCGCGGCCGTCGGCGCTGGTGAAGGGGTCGAACTGGCCGAGCACCTTCGTCGACAGGTAGGAGAGCATGACGCCGAGCTCCTCACCGCCGAGCCGGGCGGCGCCGGGCAGCGTGGTGGGCGGGAGCAGGTCGCCCACGAGGTGGCGGAACATCCCGATGTTCGCCTCCGCCCAGCGCGCGCGGTCCACGACGTACACGGGGCGGCGCGCGGCCTGCGCGGCCGCGTCCTCCAGGCCGGTGATGTCGGCGACGTGGCCCGGCGCCTCCCTCGCGGAGGTGTGGAGCACGGTGACGAGGCCGCGGGCCTCGGCGCGCCCGGCGCGGGGCCCGGGGCGGGACAGCACGGCGGCACGGTGGCGGGCCGCCCGCCAGTCGATGGGAGAGCTCATGCGGTCACGCTATCCCGCGCGCCCCGCCCCGGCGCAGCACGCCCGGCCGCTCCGGGCTAGCCGCACTCGCACGTGGTGACCTCGGCGGCCCACTCGTCGACGGCGGCGCGGGCCGGGCCGACCCCGCCGAGCTCGAGCTCGTCGGCGACGACGGCGAAGACGAGCAGCCGGCCGTCGACGTCCTGGACGAGACCGGTGAGGCTGACGGCCGTGGTGAGCGTGCCCGTCTTGGCGCGCAGCACACCGGCGGCCGGGCCCATCGGCCGTGAGCTCAGCGTGCCCTCGAGGCCGGCGGCGGGCAGACCGGTGACCGCGCCGTGGAGCTCCGGGCGCTCCATCGCGGTGGTGACGACGTCCGCGAGCACCTTCGCCGGGACCTGGTTCTCCACGAGGAGGCCGGAGGTGTCGGCGAGGGTGACGCCGTCGGTGTCGATCCCGAGCCCGGCGAGCCGGGCGAGGACGGCACTCGTGGCCCCGGCGAAGGTGGCCTCCTCGCCGTCGGCGACGGCGACGAGCCGGGAGAGCACCTCGGCGACGGAGTTCTCCGACACCGCCAGGGTGTGGGCGACGACGTCGCGCAGCGGCGCCGACTCGACGGCGCCCAGCTCCTGCCCGCCGGCGGGGGCGACGGCGCGGCTGACCTCCCCGCGGACCTCGACCCCCTCGGCGCGCAGCGCGTCCGCGAAGGCGGCGCCCGCCGCGAGCGCCGGGTCCTCCTGGTAGCCGCCGTCCGGCGCGACGCCCGCGCGCACGGCGAGCGGCTGGATGGGCATGACGAAGTCGAGGTCGATGCCGCCCCACCCCGGCGCGTAGAGGGGACCGGTGAACAGCGAGTCGTCCACGGCCACGCGGACCTCCTCCCCGCGAGCGTCCCGGCCACCTGGGCGGCGAGGTCGCGCAGCGAGGCACGGCCCACGACGTCACGGGGTTCGCCTCGCCGTCGGTGAGCAGGACGTCCCCGCCCCCGACGAGCACGACCTGCCCGCCCTCCCCGGCCACCGCCGTCGTGCGCAGGACGTGGCCGGGCCCGAGCGCGTCGAGGGCCGCGACGGCGCCGAGGAGCTTGAGGGAGGAGGCGGGAGTACGCGGCCGGGCACCGCCGACGTCGACGAGCACCTCCCCCGTCAGCGCGTCCTCGACGACGACGCCGACGTCCCCGCCCGTGCGCTCGTCCGCGGCGAGCGCCTCGCTGAGCGCGGTGAGCCGCTGTGCGGAGGGCACCGGCGCGTCCGGGTCGAGGGCCGTGAGGAGCGGCTCGGCCTGCTCGGCGCCGGGCTCCGGGAACGGTGCGGGGTCCGGAACCGGGGGCTGCGTGGTGAGGACCCCGGGGACGAGGTCGGCGGCGTCGGCGGCGCCGTAGCCGCCCGCAAGGAGGAGGAGCAGGGCGGTGACGGTGGCCGTCACCCGCCGCTTGCTGCTCGACGCCACGCCGGCTGCCACCCTTCCTGCGCCACGTCGTGGCCGCGATCTGCGAACTGTAGGTCAGACTAGTGCCCGGTAACGACATGAGCGCACCCCCGGCTCCCGCACCCCAGCGAGGCACCGGCGCCCAGGAGAAGAGGTCAGGCAGTGGAGTTCGACGTCACGATCGAGATCCCCAAGGGGAACCGCAACAAGTACGAGGTGGATCACGAGACCGGACGGATCCGCCTGGACCGGATGCTCTTCACCTCCACCCGCTACCCCGACGACTACGGCTTCATCGAGATGACCCTCGGCGAGGACGGCGACCCGCTCGACGCGCTCGTCCTCCTCGAGGAGCCCACCTTCCCCGGCTGCCTCATCCGCTGCCGCGCGCTGGGAATGTTCCGCATGCGCGACGAGGCCGGCGGCGACGACAAGGTGCTGTGCGTGCCCACCGGTGACCAGCGCGCGTCGTGGCGCACGGACATCGAGGACGTCAGCGAGTTCCACCGCCTGGAGATCCAGCACTTCTTCGAGGTCTACAAGGACCTCGAGCCCGGCAAGTCCGTCGAGGGCGCGCACTGGGTGGGCCGGGAGGAGGCGGAGGAGGAGATCCGCCGCTCCTTCCAGCGCGCCAAGGACGCCGGCTACTACGAGCACGCCGACCCGCACGGGCCGGGTCAGGCCGAGTAGCTCAGACCCGCCCGCCGTAGGGCAGGACGTTGGGCCAGTACATCGGGACGAGCTCGACGGTCTTGCCCGGCGACGGCGCGTGCAGGCGCATCCCACCACCGGCGTAGATCGCCACGTGGTAGATCCCAGAGGCCGCGCCGTTGTTCGAGTAGAAGATGAGGTCGCCGGCCTGGAGCTGGTCGACCGGCACGCGCGTGGTGGCGGCGTACTGCGCCTTCGTCGTGCGCGGCAGCGAGATCCCGGCGCGGGCGAAGGCCGTCTGGGTGAGGCCCGAGCAGTCGTAGCCGTTGGGTCCGGCCGCGCCCCACACGTAGGGCTTGCCCAGCTGCGTGCGGGCCCAGTCCAGCGCGGCCCGCGCACCGCTCGACGACGACGGCGGCGGCTGGGGTGCCGGCTCCGGCTCGGTTCCGGCTTGGCCGGCGCGGGGTGGTCGGCTGCGGGCGGGGCGCGTGGGCTCGGGCGCGGGCCGCGTGGCTCGGGCCGGGACGGCTCGGGGCCGGTCGCGCGGGCTCGGGCGCCGGGCGCGACGGCTCGCCGTCGGGCCGTGACGGTGCGGGGGCCGGCTGGGCCGGGGCCGTGGGCCGGTCGTTGGCGCGGGAGGCGGCCTCCTGCTCGCGGGCGGCCTCGAGGGCCGCGGCGCGGGCCACCTCGGCCTCGCGGCGGCGGCGCTCCTCGTCCTGGGCGTCCTGACGCTCACGCTCGAGCTCAGCCGTCGTGCCCCGCTGCGAGGCGAGCTGGGCGATGAGCCCCTCGCGGCGGTCGGCGGACAGCGCGAGCTGGGTCTCTGCCCCGCTCGCGGCGTCGCGGGCCTCCTCGGCGGCGGCGGCGAGCGCCGTCGTCGCGTCCTCCTGTGCCGCGGCGGCCTCGTCGGCCCGGCGCTGGAAGGTGGCGGCCACGAGCTCGGTCGCCTCGAAGCGCTGGAGCGCCTCGTCGGCTCGGGTGCCCATGCGCTCGGTGGTGGTCGCGCGCTGCATGGCGTTCTCGAAGCTGTCGGCCGACAGGAGCGGCTCGATGGGCCCGAGGGCGCCGGGGCCGGAGCGGTACGCGGACATCGCGATGCGGCCGATCTCGGCGCGCTGCTCCTCGACCTCGGCCTGCGCGGTCGCGGCGGCCTCGCGGGCCTCGTCGGCGCGGGCGGTGGCCTCGTCCAGGGCCTCCTGGGCGCCGAGGTACTCCTCGTTGGCCTGCTGGGCGCGGACGGTCGCGTCCTCGAGCCGGGTGGCGAGGCTGGCGAGCTCGACCTCGAGGTCGGCGATGCTCGAGGCGGTGCGCCCCTCCGCCTCACGGGCGGCGGCGATCTCCTCCTCGCTCGGCGGTTCGGCCGTGGCCGAGCTGACGAGCATGCCGCTGGTGAGGGCGAGCACGGCGACGGACACCGCTGCCTGCCGCCGACGGTCGAACCAGCCCACAGTGCCTCCTCTGCCGCCCGCTGGGCGGCCCTCACTCAGCGCCGGGACGGCGCCGACGAACACGCTAGCGCCTGGAACCCCATAAGGGAACACCAGTCACAACAGTCCCACGAGTCACACCCCTGTCATTCCGCCCCTAGGTCCCCCTCGCCGAGCGCTGACTTGTTACTCGCCCCTCACGCCCCCTCTCGTCGAGCGCTGACTTGTTACTGGCGCGCGCTCCGCCGCCCCCACCCTCGCGAGCGCTGAGTTGTTACTGCACGCGCTCCGCCGCCGCCCTCTCTGCCCCTCCGCCCGCGGCGACAGATCGTTCTTCACCCCGTAACAACTCAGCGCTCAGCGTGGGTGGGGGCCGGGGCGGGGACCGGAGGGACCGGGCGCGCGGCGTCCAGGGGTGTCCACGTCGTGGACAGCCTGGCTGTGGCGGGTCCGCTGCGCGAGACGCCCCTTCTCAGCCGCTCGCTGCGTTCCTAGGCTCCCGAACATGAGCCGACGAATGTGCACGTGACGCTGCGCACCGTTGCCATGCCCGCCGACCTCGGCGCCAGGCCCCCGTGCGCCACCGCCCCCTCCGCGGGAACGGCGTGACGGCAGGGAGCCGGCTCGCCCCCGCTCCCCACACCCTGGAGAACTGACATGACCGAGTCCACCTGGTCCTTCGAGACCAAGCAGATCCACGCGGGCCAGCAGGCCGACCCCGCCACCGGCGCGCGCGCCCTGCCCATCTACCAGACGACCTCCTTCGTCTTCGACAGCGCCGAGCAGGCCGCCAACCGCTTCGCGCTCGCCGAGCTCGGGCCGATCTACACGCGCATCACCAACCCGACGCAGGAGGCGGTGGAGAACCGCATCAACGCGCTCGAGGGCGGCGTGGGAGCGCTGCTCGTCGCCTCCGGCCAGGCCGCGGAGACCTTCGCGATCCTCAACATCGCCGAGGCCGGTGACCACGTCGTCGCCAGCCCCAGCCTCTACGGCGGCACCTACAACCTCCTGCGCCACACGCTGCCCAAGTACGGGATCACGACGACGTTCGTCACCGACCCCGACGACCCCCAGGCGTGGCGCGACGCCGTGCAGCCCAACACCAAGCTCTTCTTCGCCGAGACGATCCCCAACCCCAAGCAGGACGTCCTCGACATCGAGACGGTCGCCGGGATCGCCCACGAGAACGGCGTCCCGCTCGTCGTCGACAACACCGTCGCCACCCCCTACCTCATCCGCCCGCTCGAGCACGGCGCGGACGTCGTCGTCCACTCGGCCACGAAGTACCTCGGCGGCCACGGCAACTCCATCGCCGGCGCGATCGTCGACGGCGGCCGCTTCGACTGGTCCGCGGACCCCCAGAAGTTCCCCGGCTTCAACACCCCCGACCCGAGCTACAACGGCCTCGTCTTCAAGGACCTCGGCGCCCCCGCCTTCATCCTCAAGGCGCGGGTCCAGCTGCTGCGCGACATCGGCGCCGCCGTCTCGCCCTTCAACGCCTTCCTCATCGCCCAGGGCATCGAGACGCTGTCGCTGCGCATGGAGCGCCACGTCGCCAACGCCCAGCGCGTCGCCGAGTTCCTCGAGCAGGAGGACCAGGTGACGAAGGTCGGCTACGCGGGCCTGCCCTCCTCCCCCTGGTACGAGCGCGCCCGCCACTACGCCCCCAAGGGCGCCGGCGCCGTCATCACCTTCGAGCTGGCCGGCGGCTACGAGGCGGGCATCGCCTTCGTCGACGCCCTCGAGCTGCACTCCAACGTCGCCAACATCGGTGACGTCCGCTCCCTCGTCATCCACCCGGCGTCCACCACCCACTCCCAGCTGGACGAGGCGGCCCTCACCGCCGCCGGCGTGAGCCCGGGCCTCGTGCGCCTCGCCGTCGGGCTCGAGCACATCGACGACATCCTCGCCGACCTGCAGACCGGGCTGCGCGCCGCCGCCGCGGTCTCCCAGGCAACCGCGGCGGTCGGGGGCGAGTAGGACCGTGTCCTCCGAGGAGCGCCGCCCGCACGCGGTGAGTGGTCAGGCCGCCGCTCACCGCGGGCGGGCGCGCCTCGACCCCGAGGCGGTCCCGGCCACCGGGGCCTGGCGCCCCGAGCACGGCGCCGGGCAGCGGCGCTTCGCCGACATCGGCGCCCTGCACCTCGAGGCGGGCGGCCGCCTCCCCGCGGTGACGCTGGCCTACGAGACGTGGGGCGAGCTCAACGCGGCCGGCGACAACGCCGTGCTCATCTGCCACGCGCTGACCGGGGACGCGCACGTCACCGGTCCGGCAGGTCCCGGCCACCCCAGCCCCGGCTGGTGGTCGGCGGTCGTGGGACCGGGGTTGGCGATCGACACCGACCGCTGGTTCGTCGTCGCCGTCAACGTCCTGGGCGGCTGCCAGGGCTCCACCGGGCCGTCCTCCCCCGCGCCGGACGGCAGCCCGTGGGGCAGCCGCTTCCCCAGCGTCACCGTCCGCGACCAGGTGGCCGCGGAGATCGAGCTGAGCGACCGCCTCGGCATCGGGCAGTGGGCCCACGTCGTCGGCGCCTCCATGGGCGGTCACCGGGTGCTCGAGTGGGCGATCACCGCCCCCTCCCGGGTCCGTTCGGCCGCCGTCATCGCCTCCGGCGCGCAGACGACGGCGGACCAGATCGCGTGGGCGCACGCCCAGATCGCCGCCATCGAGCTGGACGCGAACTTCCGCGGCGGCGACTACTACGACGCCCCGCCCGGGCACGGCCCGCACGCCGGTCTCGCGCTGGCCCGCCGCATCGCCCACACGACCTACCGCAGCGCCGAGGAGCTCGAGGCCCGCTTCGGGCGCCTGCCCCAGCACGCGGAGGAGCCGCTGCTCGGGGGCCGCTTCGCCGTGCAGTCCTACCTCGACCACCACGGGACGAAGCTCGCCCAGCGCTTCGACGCCAACAGCTACCTCGCCCTCACCCGCTCGATGGTCACCCACGACGTCGGCCGCGACCGCGGCGGGGTCGCGGCGGCACTGGCCGAGGTGACGGCGGACGTGCTCGTCATCGCCGTTGAGTCCGACCGCCTGTTCCTCCCGCACGAGTCCGAGCGGATCGCCGCCGGCGTACCCGGCTCCGGGCCGGTCCGCTACCTGCGCTCCCCCTACGGGCACGACGGCTTCCTCATCGAGCACGACCAGGTCACCCGGCACCTCGGCGGCTTCCTCAAGCAGGTCGCCCGCTCCTGACGCGTGCACACGGCGCCCGTCCGGGCGACCATGGGCGGGTGCCGAGCATCCCCTTCCTGCGTCCGACCCCCGACGTCGAGGACGCCCCCGCGGAGGAGGGCGTCTACGACCCCGACGCCGCGCTCGCCGACCTGCCCGTCGCGCCGGTCGGCATCTGGGGCCCCGACGTCCTCGGTGACGGCTTCACTGCCCGCACCGTGGAGCTGCTGCCCGACGAGGACGGCCCCGTGGTCGCCACCGTCGTGCGCTACCGGCCCGAGGACGACCCGGAGGGGCCGCCACCCACCCCGCCGCGCTTCGTCATGCTCCACCTGCACGGGTGGAACGACTACTTCCACCAGCGCGAGCTCGCCCGCCGGTGCGCCGCCGACGGCGCCGCCTTCTACGCCCTCGACCTGCGCCGGTACGGGCGCAGCCTGCGCCCCGGCCAGCTGCGCGGCTACGTCCAGTCGCTGTCGACCTACGACGAGGAGATCCACGCGGCGCGTGACCTCATCCGTGCCGACCACCCCGAGCTGGGTGACGTCGTCCTCATGGGCCACTCGACCGGCGGCCTCACCGCCGCGCTGTGGGCCCACCGCCACCCCGGCGCGCTGCGCGCGCTCGTCCTCAACGCCCCGTGGCTGGAGCTCCAGGGCTCGTGGATCCTGCGCACGCTCGGCCAGCCCGTCATCGAGACCCTCGCCCGCTACCAGCCCACGGCCGCCCTCCCCCTCAAGGACCTCGGCTTCTACAGCCGCGTCCTCGCCGGGCGCGCGGGGGACGCGCAGGGTGACGACACCCTGCCCGAGCTGCGCCCCGAGGAGCTCACCGACCCGGCCCATACCGGCTGGCCGATCGAGCCGGCCTGGCGCACGAGTCCCAGCGCCCCGATCCGCCCCGGCTGGCTGGCCGCCGTCCTCGCCGGCCACTCCCAGGTGGCCGCGGGCCTCGACATCAACTGCCCGGTCCTCGTGCTCGTCTCGGACAAGTCGCTCTTCGGGCCGAGGTGGACCGAGCAGATGCGCGCGGCGGACACGGTCATCGACGCCGAGCTCACCGCCCGCCGCTCTCTCGCCCTGGGACCGCTCGTCACGGTCGCGCGGGTCCGCGACGCCGTCCACGACGTCCTGCTCTCCCCCGCGGCCGTCCGCGAGGGGGCCTACCGGGAGCTCACTCGCTGGCTGCGCGCCTACGCCGCCGCCTGAGACCGGGCTCCGCCGCCCGGCGGCGCTCGCGCTCGCGGACGGCGTGCAGCTCCTCGCGCGCCTCGTGCAGGCTCGGGCCCTCCGCACCGAAGCGCCACACCTCCCAGGCCTCGGCGGCGACCGGCTCGCCGACGACGGCGGAGGCCGCGGCCTCGGGCGCCGCGAAGGAGCGGCCCGCGACGACGATCCACCCGTCGGGCCGGAGCGTCGCCTCGCCGCGGTGGCCGTTGCGGGCCCACACCAGGGCGGCGGGCTCCCCGAG
This sequence comes from Georgenia sp. Marseille-Q6866, assembly GCF_965111665.1. Lineage (NCBI taxonomy): Bacteria > Bacillati > Actinomycetota > Actinomycetes > Allobogoriellales > Allobogoriellaceae > Georgenia > Georgenia sp. Marseille-Q6866. Next base: position 10,021 of record NZ_CBCOOR010000010.1, read on the forward strand.
CATCGCCCCGATGCCGAGGAGGTCCTCGTCCGGTGTGGCCGGCTCGTGGCCGTCGGGCGCGGGCTGCGGTGCCGCGTGCGCCGGTGCTGCGTCGTCGGCTCTCGCGGGTGCCGCGTCCCGGGGTGCCGCGTGAGCGGCAGGCGCGTCCGCGAACGGCGCCTCCTCGGACGCCGCGGCGGCACGCCGCCTGCGGGCGCGCCGCCCGACGGCGGGTGCCGGCTCGGGCTCCGTCTCCTCGGCGGCGGGCGGTCCGGGCAGCGCCGGGGACGCGGCCTCGAGGGCGGCGACCGTGCGGCCGGGCAGCAACCAGGGCAGCGGGGCGACGGGGACGCTCACCTCGGTGACGTCGAGGAAGAGCCGCCCGCTGGACATCTGCCGGACGGCGAGCTCGTGGACGACGACCCCGGCGCCGGCGAGCGCGTCGAGGGCCCGCCGGGCGTCGTCGTCGATCTGCGCGGCGACGACGTGCACCCGGGCCGTGACGACCGTCCCGACCGGCTGCGACTCACGGAAGGCGTTCCAGTCCCGGCGGTAGGCCCCGACCCCGGAGGGGTAGCTGCGCGCGACGTCGATCCAGCCGCGCTCCGCCGAGTGCCCGGCCCGTCCGAGGGCGGCGACGAGGGCGTGGGCGTCGAGCCGCTCGAGCACCTCGACGCTGACGACGTGGCCGGCGGGGTCCATCGCGGTGAGGCGCGGGGCGCCGTCGTCGTCCCGCCAGGTGACGGGGAAGACGGGCAGCCGGAGCATCTCCAGCACCTGCGCCCGGACGGCGTCGAGCACGGCAGGCTCGACGGGGTCGGTGACGGCGTGGCCGATCTGTGCCGGGATCAGCTGGCCGGCCTCGAACTCGAACAGCGGCATACTCGACCTGAACTCTCGCACCGTGGGGACCGGTGTCATCTTCTCATGCCACCCCCGCCTCCCGAGGGGCCGCAGGCCCCGCCGAAAGTACGGTTCTCAGCGCCTCTCCCCGGCGAGGAGCTGGGCGAGGTGGATGCCCTGGCGGCCGGCGAGCTGGGCCGCCTGGGTCCGGCAGGAGTAGCCGTCGGCGAGGTAGACCGACTCGGCGCCGGCCTCCCGCAACGCGGGCAGCAGGGCGTTCTCGGCGACCTGGACCGAGACGTCGTAGTGGCCCTTCTCCATGCCGAAGTTCCCGGCGAGCCCGCAGCAGCCGGCGAGCCGGGTGACCTGGGCACCGGCCTTGGCGAGGATCGCGGCGTCGGCCTCCCAGCCCATGACGGAGTGGTGGTGGCAGTGCGGCTGGGCGACGACCTCGAGGCCCTCGAGGGACGGCGGCTGCCAGTCCTCGCCCGGACCGAGCGGCGCCGGGGCGGTGAGGAGCTCGGCCAGGGTGTGGGTGCCCTCGGCGATCATCCGCGCGCGGGGGTCCTCCGGGAAGAGGTCGAGGAGGTCGTCACGGAGCACACCGGTGCAGGACGGCTCCACGCCCACGATCGGCACGCCGTTCGCGGCGAAGGGCGCGAGCACCGACATCGTGTGCTCGAGCTGACGGCGGGCACCGTCGAGCTGGCCGGTGGAGATCCAGGTGAGCCCGCAGCAGGCCTGCTCGTCGGGCACGACGACCTCGTACCCGGCGTCGCGCAGCACCCGGACCATCGCCCGGGCCCCGGCGCCGTCGAGCGTCTCGGAGAAGGAGTCCGCCCACAGCAGCACCCGCCGCGAGCCGCCCGTCTCCGCCGCAGGGGCGGCGGGGGTGACGTCGGCGGCGGGGTTCGTCCGGGCCCACCGCGAGAAGCGCTCCGTCGCGAAGGTGACCATCTCGCGCCGCGGGTCCATGCCGCCCGCCCGCATGACGAGCTTCGCCACGGGCCGCACGCCGAGGACGGCGTTGACGAGCCGCGCGACGGCGGGCACCTTGGTGACGAGGCCGGCCCACCGCGGCAGCCAGCCGAGGGCGTAGTGGTTGACCGGCCGCAGGCGGCGCCGGTAGCTGCGGTGGAGCACCTCGGACTTGTAGCGAGCCATGTCGACGCCGGCGGGGCAGTCGCTCGAGCAGGCCTTGCAGGACAGGCACAGGTCGAGGGACTCGTGGAGGGCGGGGCTGCGGACGTCGGCCACGAGGGTGCCGTTGGCCAGCTCCTGGAGCATGCGGGCCCGGCCCCGGGTGACGTCCTTCTCCTCCTTCGTCGCGCGGAAGGACGGGCACATGAAGCCGCCGGACGCGGAGGTGTCCGCGCGGCACTTGCCCACGCCGGTGCAGCGGTGGGCGGCGCGGGTCAGGTCCCCGCCGTCCTCGTGGAAGGTGAAGCCGCCGGCCACGGGCAGCAGCGGCCGGGCGTGCGGGCGGCGCAGGTCCGCGTCGAGCGGGCGGGGGCGCACGAGCACGCCGGGGTTGAGCTGCTCGGCGGGGTCGAAGAGCGTCTTGACCTGCCCGAAGAGGTCGATCGTCCCGGGGCTGTACATGAGCGGCAGGAGCTCGCTGCGGGCGCGCCCGTCCCCGTGCTCGCCGGACAGCGAGCCGCCGTAGGAGGTGACGAGCTCGGCGGAGGCGACGAGGAAGTCGCGGGACGGCTTGATGCCCTCGGGTGTCTCGAGCGGGAGGTCGATGCGCACGTGCATGCAGCCGTCACCGAAGTGGCCGTAGAGCAGGCCGTCGACGCCGTGGTCGGCCATGAGCGCCTCGAAGTCGCGCAGGTAGGCGCCGAGCTTCTCCGGCGGGACGGCGGCGTCCTCCCAGCCGGGCCACCCCTGCGCGCCGGACGGCGTGCGACCGCCCAGCCCCGCGCCGTCGGCCCGGATGCGCCACAGCGCGTCGGCCTGCGGTCCGGCCGGCACGACGGCGACGGCGTCGGTCCCGGCGTCCGCGGCGAGGCGGCGGGCCCGGTCCAGGGCGTCGGCGTCGTCGGCCCCGCCGACCTCGACGAGGAGCCAGCCGGCACCGCGCGGCAGCTCCGGGACGGCCTGCGGCCCGTGGTGGCGGCGCACGATGTCGACGAGCCGCGCGTCGATGCCCTCGACGGCGAGCGGGCCGTGCGCGAGCAGCGCGGGCACGGCGTCCGCGGCGGAGGCCATGTCGGGGTAGCCGAGCGCGACGAGCACCGGCGCGCTCGGCACCGGGACGAGGTCGACGGTCGCGCCGAGGACGGTGACGAGCGTGCCCTCGGTGCCGACGAGCATCTTGGCGAGGTCCGCGCCGTTCTCCGGCAGGAGGTGCTCGAGGCTGTAGCCGGACACCTGCCGCTTGAAGCGGCCCAGCTCGGTGCGGATGGCGGCGAGGTTCGCACGCACGAGCCCGTCCAGCCCCGGGACGGCGTCGAGGCTGCCACGCCCGGCGGTGAACGCCCGGCCGGTGCCGTCGACGACGTCGAGGCTCGAGACGTTGTCCGCCGTGCGGCCGTAGGCGACGGCATGAGGGCCGCACGCGTTGTTGCCGATCATCCCGCCGAAGGTGGCACGGTTCTGTGTCGAGGGGTCGGGCCCGAAGCGCAGCCCGTGCGGCTTGGCGGCGCGCTGGAGGTCGGACATGACGACGCCCGGCTCGACCCGCGCGGTCCGGGCCTCGGGGTCGAGCTCGAGGATGCGGTTGACGTGACGGGAGAAGTCGATGACGACGCCCGGGCCGATGGAGTTCCCGGCGATCGACGTCCCGCCGCCACGCGTGGTGACGGGCGCGCCGAGCCGCCGCGCGGTGTCGAGGGCGGCGCGCGCGTCGTCGACGTCGCGGGGGATGACGACGACGTCGGGCACCACCCGGTAGTTCGAGGCGTCCGTGGAGTACAGGCCGCGGTGGAGGGTGTCGTCGTGGACGTCGCCGTCGACGGCCCGGCGCAGGGAGGCGACGAGGTCGGTGCGCTGGTCGGTCACGAGGTCGGTCACCCTCCGATCCTGCCACCTGCCGCGCCCGGCGCGGGCCCACGTCCGCCCGCGCGGGGTCGCCTCAGTCCCCCAGGTGCCGCTCCTCGGGCCCGCTGTAGGCGGACAGGGGCCGGATGAGGGCGTTGTCGGCGGCCTGCTCCATGACGTGCGCGGTCCAGCCCGTCACCCGTGCCGCGACGAACAGCGGCGTGAACGTCGCCGTGTCGAAGCCCATGAGGTGGTAGGCGGGCCCGGACGGGTAGTCGAGGTTGGGCCGGATGCCGGTGCGGGCGGCCACCGCCTTCTCCAGCGCGTCGTAGAGCGCGAGCATCTCGTGGTGACCGGTGAGCTCGACGAGCCGGTCCAGCGCCGCCTTCATCGTCGGGACCCGGGAGTCGCCGCGCTTGTACACGCGGTGCCCGAAGCCCATGATCTTGCGCTTCTCCGCGAGCGCCCGGTCCACCCACTCCTCCGCGCGGCCCGCCTCGCCGACCTCCTCGAGGACCGCCATGACGGCCTCGTTGGCGCCCCCGTGCAGCGGCCCCTTGAGCGCGCCGATGGCCCCGACGACGGCGGAGTACAGGTCCGAGCCGGTGGAGGTGATGACGCGGGCGGTGAAGGTCGAGGCGTTGAAGGAGTGCTCGGCGTAGAGGATGAGGGAGATCCGGAAGGCGTCGACGACGACGGGGTCGGGGACCTCCCCGAAGGTCATGTGGAGGAAGTTCTCGATGAAGCCGAGGTCCTCGCGCGGCTCGACGAGCTCCTCCCCGCGTCGCCGGCGCTGGTCGTAGGCGATGACGGCGGGGATCTGGCTGAGCAGCGCCACCGCCTTGCCGGCGTCCGCCCGCCGGTCACCGGCGCGCCGGTCGTTCGCCCCGAGGGCGCTGACCGCGGTGCGCAGGACGTCCATCGGGTGCGCCGTCGTCGGGACGAGGTCGACGGCGGCCCGCACCCGGTCCGACAGCGCCCGCTGCGCGCGCCCCTCCCCCTCGAAGGCGACCCGCTCCAGCGGCGTCGGCAGCTCCCCGTGCCACAGGAGGTAGGCCACCTCCTCGAAGGTGCAGCGCTCGGCGAGCTCGGGCACCGGGTAGCCGCGGTAGAGCAGCGAGCTGGTCTCCGGGTCGACCTTCGAGATGGCCGTGGTGTCGGCGACGACGCCCACCAGGCCCTTGCGAATGTCCTCGCTCATGGCTCGCTCCTTCGCGGTTCAGAGACGGAAGTTGAAGACGTCGGCGTCGAAGTGGGCGTAGGAGGAGTAGTCGAGCAGCTCGTAGAGCCGGGCGCGGGTCTGCATGGCGCCGACCTCCACGCGCAGCGAGCCCTCCCGGCGCAGGGTGTCCAGCCCGCGCTCGGCGGCGCCCATGGCGAGGCGCAGCAGGGAGACGGGGTAGATGACCATGCGCACCCCGGCCGCGGCGAGCTGGGTGGTGGTGAAGAGCTCGGACTTGCCGAACTCGGTCATGTTGGCCAGGACGGGGACGCCGACGGCGGAGGCGACGGCTTCGAACTCCTTGAGGCCGGTCATCGCCTCGGGGAAGACGGCGTCCGCCCCGGCGTCGACGAGCGCGCGGGCGCGGTCGACGGCGGCGTCCAGCCCGTCGACGGCGCGGACGTCGGTGCGCGCGACGACGAGCAGGCCGGGGTCGCGGCGGGCGTCGACGGCGGCGCGGATGCGGCGCAGCGCCGTCCCCTCGTCGACCACCTGCTTGCCGTCGAGGTGCCCGCAGCGCTTGGGGTTAACCTGGTCCTCGATGTGCAGACCCGCCACCCCGGCGTCCTCGAGCACCTGGACCGTGCGGGCGACGTTCATCGGCTCCCCGAACCCGGTGTCGGCGTCGACGAGGGCGGGCAGCTCGGTGACGCGCGCGATCTGGCCGCTGCGCGCGGCCACCTCGCTCAGCGTGGTGAGCCCGATGTCCGGCAGGCCGAGGTCCGCGGAGATCACCGCGCCCGAGACGTAGACGCCGTCGAAGCCCCGCTCCTCGATGAGCCGGGCGGACAGCGGGTTGAACGCCCCGGGCAGCTGGAGGAGGTCCTCCCCCGCGAGGCGCCGCCGCAGGGCGGCGCGCTTCTCGTGGGCCGGGGTGGTCGCGTGGAGCATCAGAAGATCCCCTCGGGTGCGGTGACGGACGCGAGCAGCGCGGGCGGGGCGGTGACGGTGAGCCCGCCGAGCTCCTCGGCGGTGAGCGCGGGCAGCCGCTGCGCGACGTCGAGCAAGCGCTCGATCTCGCCGGGCTCGAGCACCCCCTCGGCCAGGGTGCGGAACTTCGCGACGTACTGCGCGCGGCCGAAGGGACGCGCACCGAGCGGGTGGGCGTCGGCGACGGCGATCTCCTCGACCACGCGCGTGCCGTCGGCGAGGCGGACCTCGACGCGTCCGCCGAAGGCCTTCTCCGCCGGGTCGGGCGAGTGGTAGCGGCGGGTCCACTCGGGGTCCTCGGCCGTCGTCACCTTGCGCCACAGCTCGACCGTGTCCGGCCGGGCGGCGCGCTCGGGGCGGTAGGACTCGACGTGGTGCCACGTCCCGTCCTGGAGGGCGACGGCGAAGATGTACGGGATCGAGTGGTCGAGGGTCTCGCGGGACGCCGCCGGGTCGTACTTCTGGGGGTCGTTCGCGCCGGAGCCGATGACGTGGTGGGTGTGGTGGGAGGTGTGGATGACGACCGCCTCGACGTTCGCCGGGTCGCGCAGCTCGGGCCGCTCCCGGTGGAGCCGGCGGGCGAGGTCGATGAGCGCCTGGGACTGGTACTCCGCGGAGTGCTCCTTGGTGTAGGTGTCGAGGATCGCCCGCTTCGGCGCCCCGGGGGCCGGCAGGGGCACCGCGTAGTGGGCGTCGGGGCCGTCGAGCAGCCAGGCGATGACGCCATCCTCCCCCTCGTAGACGGGGGTGGGCGAGGTCTGGCCGCGCATCGCGCGGTCGACCGCCTCGACCGCGACCTTGCCGGCGAAGGCGGGCGCGTAGGCCTTCCACGTCGAGATCTCGCCCTTGCGGGACTGGCGCGTCGCCGTCGTCGTGTGCAGCGCCTGCCCGACGGCATGGAAGATCGTCTCGGCGTCGAGGCCGAGGAGCGTGCCCAGCCCGGCCGCGGCGGACGGCCCGAGGTGGGCCACGTGGTCGATCTTGTGCCGGTGCAGGCTGATCGCGCGGACGAGGTCGACCTGGACCTCGTAGGCGGTGGCCAGGCCGCGGACGACGTCGGCCCCGGTGAGCCCGCGCCGGGCCGCCGTGTGCTGCGCGACCGCGAGGAGCGGCGGGATGTTGTCGGCGGGGTGGGAGTAGTCGGCCGCGAGGAAGGTGTCGTGGTAGTCGAGCTCGCGGACCGCCACCCCGTTGGCCCACGCCGCCCACTCGGGGCTCACCCGCTCCTCGGCGGGACAGCCGACGACCGTGGCGCCGGGCCGGTACGGGTGGGCGAGCGCCTGCGCGCGGGCGGCGACGGCGGGAGCCCGGGTGAGCGACGCCGTCGCGACCGCGGCGTTGTCGATGACCCGGTTGACGATCATCTCCGCGACGTCGTCGGGGACGGGGACCGGGTCGGTGGCGAGCTCGGCGATCTTCCACGCGAGCTGCTCCTCGCGCGCGAGGTCCGCGGCGCTCGGGTGGACGCGGACGTCGTGGGTGACGAGCTCGGGCATGGCCCTACTCTCCTCCGTCCGGCTGCCCCGCGTCACGGGTTACGGCCACCGGGCCGCTCGGTGTGGCCGTCACAGCCAGCGCGGCACGGCGGGCAGCTCACCCGTCGAGGACTCGAGTCCGCCGCCGCCCCGCCCGGTGAGCCACTGGGCGAGGTCGGCCGCGCTCCCGGAGACGGTGGGGCCGGACGACCCGACCGTCGTCGCCCGGTCGCGGTCGGTCGGGTGGAGCACGAGGTCGACCGCCTCGCCCTGCGCCCGCCAGCCCTCGAGCACGTCGGCGGTGAGCCTGTCGACGACGGCGGGCGGGAAGCCGCGGTAGGAGCCGCCGGCGGCGAGGTCGACGCCGTGGATCCACACCTCCCGGGCGCGCATCCACACGGTCTCCCGGGCACGCAGGCGCCGCCCGTGCCGGGTGCGGACCTCGGCCTCCCACGCCTCGGCCGGCAGGTCGCGCCAGTCGCCGTCCAGCGCGTCGCGGCTCTCGGTCCACAGCTGACGCAGCTCGCCGAGCGGCAGCGCGGCACCGCGTGCGATCTCCGCGTCGCGGGCCTCCTCCGACGCGTACATCGGCGTCTCCTCCCCGGTCCGCGCCCAGTGGCACAGCCGGCGCAGCGCCGCCGCGTTGGACACGACGTGGGCGGCGACCGCCCCGCGGGTCCAGCCGGGGAGCAGGCTGTCCCCGGCGACGTCCTCCTCGGCGAGCTCCGCGAGCCGCCGGGCGAAGTAGTCCGAGCCGCTACGGACCCACTCGTGGTCCGCCTCGAGGAGACCGTCGGCGGTCATCGGCGTCCTCCCCCGGTGCCTCGGTCCGGTGTGCTCAGCACGAGTCGCATGTCGACCATCCCCTCTCACGTCGTCGTCTCTCGCGTCGTCCGGGCTAGGCCGTCGCGTCCTGCGCCGCCATGACCGCCGCCCGCCCCGCCTCGAGCCGGGCGACCGGCACCCGGTAGGGCGAGCAGGAGACGTAGTCGAGGCCGGCCTCGTGGAAGAAGTGGATGGACTCGGGGTCCCCGCCGTGCTCGCCGCACACCCCGATGTGCATGTGCGGCTTGGTCGCCCGCCCGCCCGCGACGCCCGCACGGACGAGCGGCCCCACGCCCTCGCCGTCGATCGTCTCGAAGGGGGAGATGCGCAGCACGCCGTTGGCGAGGTAGCGGGAGAAGAACGCCGCCTCGACGTCGTCGCGGGAGAAGCCCCACGTCGTCTGGGTGAGGTCGTTGGTGCCGAAGGAGAAGAAGTCGGCCTGCTCGGCGATGCGGTGGGCCGTGAGCGCCGCGCGCGGGAGCTCGATCATGCAGCCGATGGGCAGGTCGAGGAGCATGTCCGCGGCCTGCCCCTCCTCCGCGAGGACCCGCTCGGCCTCCTGGCGCACGAGCTGCAGCTCCCGCACCGAGCCGACGAGCGGGACCATGATCTCCGGGCGCGGGTCGGCCCCCTCCCCGCGCAACCGTGCCGTGGCCTGGGCGATCGCGCGGACCTGGAGGGCGAAGAGACCCGGCACGACGAGGCCCAGGCGCACCCCGCGCAGCCCGAGCATCGGGTTGGACTCGTGCATGCGGCGCACGGCCGTGAGGAGGCGCTCGCGGCGCTCGTCCACCTGCCCGCGCTCGGCCGCGAGCGCCACCTCGACGGAGAGCTCGGTGAGGTCGGGGAGGAACTCGTGGAGCGGCGGGTCGATGAGCCGGATGGTCGTCGGCAGGCCGTCCATCGCGCGGAGGATCTCGACGAAGTCCTCGCGCTGCGGCTCGAGCAGGGCGGCGAGCGCCTCCTCCCGCTCGGCGTCGTCGGCGGCGAGGATCAGCCGTTCCACCAGCTCGCGCCGCTCGCCGAGGAACATGTGCTCGGTGCGGCACAGCCCGATGCCTTCCGCGCCGCGCTCGCGGGCGTTGCGGGCGTCCTCGGCGGTGTCGGCGTTGGCGCGCACCCGCAGGGTTCGGGCGCCGTCGGCGTGGGTGAGGACGCGGTCGACCGCCTCGACGAGCTCACGGGTCTCGTCGTCCGGAGCGGCCGCCCGCCCGGCGTCCAGGCCGTCGGCGATGTAGGTCATCACGGGTGAGTCGACGACGGGCACCTCGCCGAGGAAGACCTGGCCGGAGGTGCCGTCGATGGCGATGGTGTCCCCCGCCTGGAGCGTGCGCCCGTTCACGCGCAGCTCCCGGCGGGCGGCGTCGACGTCGAGCTCGTCGGCACCGACGACGGCGCAGGTACCCATCCCCCGCGCGACGACGGCCGCGTGGGAGGTCTTGCCGCCGCGGGCGGTGAGGATCCCGGCGGCGACCATCATGCCCTGGAGGTCGTCGGGGTTGGTCTCCCGCCGCACGAGGATGACGGGTGCCCCGGCCTCGCTGCGCTCCACGGCCTGGGCGTTGTCGAAGACGATCTCCCCCACCGCGGCGCCAGGGGAGGCGGCCATCCCGGTGGTGAGGAGCTCGGTGTCCGCCTCGGTGTCGAACTGCGGGAAGAGCAGCTTGCCGAGCTGGGCGCCGGTGACCCGCGAGATGGCCTCGTCCATCGTGATGAGGTCCTCGTCCACGAGCTGGGTGGCCACGCGGAACGCCGCCGCGGCGGTGCGCTTGCCCACGCGGGTCTGCAGCAGCCACAGCCTGCCGTCCTCGATGGTGAACTCGATGTCGCACAGGTCGCGGTAGTGGGTCTCCAGGCGACGCATCGCCTGGCGCAGCTCGGCGTAGGAGGTGGGGTCGAGGGCCTCGAGCTCGGCGAGGGGGACGGTGTTGCGGATGCCCGCGACGACGTCCTCTCCCTGCGCGTTGGTCAGGTAGTCGCCGTAGACGCCGGAGTGGCCGGTCGAGGGGTCACGGGTGAAGCACACGCCGGTGCCCGAGGTGGGCCCGAGGTTGCCGAAGACCATGGCCTGGACGTTGACCGCCGTGCCGAGGTCGTTGGGGATGCCTTCCTGGCGGCGGTAGAGGACGGCGCGGTCGGTGTTCCACGACCGCAGCACCGCCTCGACGGCCATGTCGAGCTGCTGGCGCGGGTGCTGTGGGAAGTCGGCCCCGGACTGCTCGCGGACGATGTCCTTGTACGTCGCCACGAGCCCGCGCAGGTCCTCCGCGGCGAGCTCGGTGTCGTCCCGGACTCCGCGCTCGGCCTTGAGGGCGTCCAGCGCGCCGGAGAAGAGCTCGCCGTCGATGTCGAGGACCGTCTTGCCGAACATCTGCAGCAGCCGGCGGTAGGAGTCCCACGCGAAGCGCTCGTCACCGGTGACGGCGGTGAGGCCCTGCACCGAGGCGTCGTTGAGGCCGACGTTGAGGACGGTCTCCATCATCCCGGGCATGGAGAACTTCGCGCCGGAGCGCACCGAGACGAGGAGCGGCTCGTGGAAGTCGCCGAGGCTGCGCCCGAGGGTGTCCTCGATCTGGCGCAGCGCAAGGGTCACCTCCACGCGCAGGTCCGGCGGGACGTGGCCATCGCGCATGTAGGCGCGGCAGGCCTCGGTGGTGATGGTGAAGCCCGGCGGCACCGGCAGGCCGAGCCTGCTCATCTCGGCGAGGTTGGCCCCCTTGCCGCCGAGCAGGTCCTTCTGGTCCATGCCGCCTTCGCTGAAGCGGTACACGTACTTGGGCATCGTCGCCTCCGGTCGTCCCCGCGGTTCCCCGTACCGCGGACGTGTTCCCACTCTAGCGAGGCGCACCCACATCCACCGAGGGTTCCCCGCATGCGACCGCGCGACGTGGCTGCGACGCTGGGGCATGGCCGACATCCAGGTGAACGACGTCCCCGCCCGGCACCGGTACGAGGCGACGGCCGGTGGGGACCTCCTCGGGGTCGCCGTCTACGAGCGGGACGCCGAGGTCCTCGTCCTCACGCACACGGTCGTCGAGCCGCCCGCCGAGGGGCAGGGCGTCGGCTCCGCGCTGGCGAGCGCGGCCCTCGAGGCCGCCCGCGCCGAGGGGCTGAGGGTCGTGCCGGAGTGCTCCTTCATGGCCGGGTGGATCGACGAGCACCCGGAGTACGCCGACCTCGTCGACGAGCGCACCGACTGACCGGCACGCCCCGGCCGGCCCTCCAACCGGCCGGGACGACGCCTCTCGTGGCGTCCTAGAACGCCAGCTCGTGGTCGGCCACGGCCAGGACCCGCCAGGTCCGTCCTTCGGCGTCGCCCAGGTCGTAGGCCGGCAGCAGCAGGCTGCTGCCCTCGTCCGTCCAGTGCTCGACCAGGCTCGGCTCCGCCGTCGTGACGGTGACCTGGGTGACCGCCCAGGGGACGGGCGCCCCCGCCGCCGGCGGCGGGGCGGGCGGGTCGTCCCAGCTGCGTCCCTCGGGCTCCTCGACGGGCATGATCGCGACGTCCTCCGACCACACCGGGCTGGCCCCGAAGCGGGGGTCGGCGAGCCGCTCGACCGCCTCCGCCGGGCTGACGACGTCGTACTCGCCGAGCTCGACGACGGGGGCGAGCGGGCCGGAGAAGGACAGGACCTCACCGTCGACGACGTCGGCGTACCAGCTGTGGCCGGTGCGCAGCCCGTCGACGACCTGGTGGGCGACGACGCTCGTCGCCGGTTGCCCCTGCCAGGCGTCCTGCTCGGCGTACTCCGCCGCCTCGGGGTCGAGCCCGAGCGCGGCGAGCGTCTCGTACGCGGCACCGGCCGCCCCGTCGGGCGCGGTCCCCTCCGGCGCGACGGCGCTCGGCTCCCCGCCGGCAGGCGCATCATCCGCGGGGAGCGGCTCGACGACGGACGGCTCGACGACGGACGTCCCGACGTCCCCGTCCCCGCTCGAGGCGACGTCCCCACCCTCGGCGGCGCCGTCGTCCATCGGCTCGGCGGGTGCGACGTCCTCGAGGCCCTCATAGAGGGCGGGGTCGCTGAAGTAGACCGTGACCGCGGCGTCCGGGCCGATGTTGAGAGTCGGGCCGCTGCCGTCGACCGGGCCGACGTTCCACCCGCCCTCCAGCCGCGGTTCGCCCTGGACGCCGAACACCTCGGCCACGCGGGTGACGGTCTCCTCGGAGAAGGCGGCGGGACCGTCGAAGGCCCATGCCGTCGCGGTACCTCCCGCGGTGCTCAGCCCGTCGGCGGTGAACGTCGTGCGCTCCCCGCCGTAGCCGTCGGCGAGGGTCATGTCGGCGGACGGCGCGCCGGAGGAGGACATGCTCTCCGGCGCGTCTGCCGCGGCGCTCCGCTCGGCCGGCGCCACCGCCGCCACATCGGACACCGGGTCGTCCGTCGCCCGGCCGATCCCGAAGCCGGCTCCCCCGCCGACGACGAGCGCACCGGCAGCGACGGCGGCCACCGCCGCCCACCGCGGGCCCCGGCGGGCGCGCCGCGCCGCGAGCTCGTCCGCGCGGCGCTCGTCGGTGAGCGCGGCCAGCCGCTCGCCGTCCGGCTCGGCGCCGGCAGCGGGGTCGGCGCCGCGTACCCGGGCGACTGCCTCGTCCTCGTCCATGGTGACCTCCGGTTGTGGGGCTCGGTGCTCCTACCCCACCTGTGTGGCGAGCCCCCCGGTTCTTGCGTCGCTGGCGGTGGCAGGCTGGTCCCCATGCCGACGACCCTGCACTCCTCCGCCCTCGCCCTGCTCGAGCCGTGGCGGGCGCCCACACAGCGACAGGAGCAGCTGCGCGAGCGCTACGTCGCCCACCTGCGGGCCGAGCCGCTCGGCGTGCTGCGCGAGTGCTACCCCGACCACCTGACGGCGAGCACCGTCGTCGTCTCCGCCGACCGCCGCAGCGTGCTGCTCACCCTGCACCGCAAGGCGCAGCGGTGGTTCCAGCTCGGCGGCCACGTCGAGCCGGGCGACCCGACGCTCGCCGCCGCCGCGCTGCGAGAGGCCCGCGAGGAGTCCGGCATCGACGACCTCGTCCTCGACCCCGTCCCGGTCCAGCTCAGCGCCCACCCCGTCCCGTTTTGCGACCCGCGGGGCGGGGCCACCCACCTCGACGTCCGCTTCGTCGCCACGGCGCCCGCAGGTGCCGCGCACGCCGTGTCCGCCGAGTCCCTCGACGTCGCGTGGTGGCCGGTAGGCGAGCTGCCCGACCCGCAGCCGGACATGGTCGAGCTCGTCGCCCTCGCGCTGGCCCGCCTGGCCTGAGCGGGCGGGGCCGTCAGTCGGGCCAGGCCGCGGCCAGGCGCGCCCGGGCCCGGGACAGCGCGGCGTCGGCGCCGCCGCGGGAGATGCCCAGCACCTGCGCGAGCTCGTTGCCGCCCAGCCCCTCCCAGGCGTGGAGGACGAGGATCTGCCGGTCCCGCTCGCTCAGCGCGCCCAGCGCGACGCGGACGTCGTCGTCGGCGACGGCCGCCAGCGCGGGGTCGCCGTCGTCGTCGCGCGAGTCGGGGAGCGCGTCCACGGGGACGGGGAGGAGCTTGCGGCGGTGGTTGGCGAGGACGAAGCCGGCCGTGCGGTAGAGCCAGGGCAGCGCGGCGTCCGCGGGGACGTCGTCGCGGCGTCGCCAGGCGGTGGCGAGGACGTCGGCGGTGAGGTCCTCGGCGTCCGCGGCCGGCGCGCGCCGCCGGAGGTAGCGGTACACGGCGGTCGCGTGGTCACGGTAGAGCTCCTCGAACCACGCGTCGTCGCGCACAGCGCCCCTCTCGTCAGATGCCACCACCCTGCCTGTGTCCCCCGCGACCCCGATCTTGCACGGGCGCAGGGTGGACAGACGAACGCCCCGCGGGACGTGAGTCCCGCGGGGCGTCAGGAGCCGGTCTACTTGAAGGCGTCCTTGACGTTCTCGGCGGCCTGCTTGAGGCTGCCCTTGGTCTGGTCCTTGTGGCCCTCGGCCTGGAGGTCCCTGTTGTCGGTCGCGTCGCCGACAGCCTCCTTGATCTTGCCCGAGGTCTTCTCAGTCGAGTTCGCGATCTTGTCGTCTGCTCCCATGGGGCAACTCCTTCCGTCGCGGAGACCGGTCGTGGCCTCTCTGCCACTCACCCTAGGTGTGGCCCGCGGAGGTCGCACGGGGAGGGCGGGGCGCGGGCGACGGCGGCCCCGGACGCACCACAGCCCGCCACCGTCGAACGGTGGCGGGCTGTAGCGGGGTGCGCAACCAGTGACGGTGCGCGGTCACCTCAGATCAGAGGGGGCGGACATTCTCCGCCTGGGGGCCCTTGGGGCCCTGAGTGGTGTCGAACTCGACCTTCTGGTCCTCGTCGAGCGAACGGTAGCCGCTCGAGGCGATGGCCGAGTAGTGGACGAAGACATCCGCACCCCCGCCGTCGGGAGCAATGAAGCCGAACCCCTTCTCGCCGTTGAACCACTTCACGGTGCCAGTAGCCATGCAAACTCCTCGATAAAAAAGCCCCGGACCGATGCCGGAGCAGTTCCCACTGTAGCGGGCCTGGGCCGATTCGGCGAGGGGTATCGCGAACCGATCTGCCGAGGCGCTTCTCACCGGGACGCACGAAGGCCCGGCAACCCGCAGGTTGCCGGGCCTCGTGGCGCCGTTCGTCAGGCTCCGGGCTGCAGCTGTCCGCCGCCGCCCGCGCCGCCACCCTGGGGGGCGGTGGGCATCTGGCGCTGCTCGACGGTCGTCGTGCCGCCGACGCCGACGGGCTCGGGCGTGGCGATCTCGCCCTCGTCCAGGCCGCGGAAGAGGAACTCCCCGAGCAGGCCCTCGCCGGCGGCGTCGACCTCGATGGTCTGGCCGGCGTGGATCTGGCCGTACAGGATCTTCTCGGACAGGACGTCCTCGATCTCGCGCTGGATCGCGCGGCGCAGCGGCCGGGCACCGAGGACGGGGTCGTAGCCCCGCTCGGCGAGCAGCAGCTTGGCCGCGTCGGTCAGCCGGATCGCCATGCCCTGGTTGCGCATGCGCTCGTCGAGCTGGGCGATCATGAGGTCGACGATCTGGACGATCTGGTCCTGGGTGAGCTGCGGGAAGACGATGGTGTCGTCCACGCGGTTGAGGAACTCGGGCCGGAAGTGCTGCTTGAGCTCCTCGTTGACCTTCGTCTTCATCCGCTCGTAGTCGTTGGACAGCTCGCCGCTCGCCTGGAACCCGGTCTGCACGCCCTTGGCGATGTCCCTGGTCCCGAGGTTCGTCGTCATGATGATGATGGTGTTCTTGAAGTTCACCACCCGGCCCTGGGCGTCGGTGAGGCGACCGTCCTCGAGGATCTGCAGGAGCGAGTTGAAGATGTCCGCGTGGGCCTTCTCCACCTCGTCGAACAGGACGACGGAGAACGGACGGCGGCGCACCTTCTCGGTGAGCTGGCCACCCTCCTCGTAACCCACGTAGCCGGGGGGCGAGCCGAAGAGCCGCGAGACGGTGTGCTTCTCGGAGAACTCGCTCATGTCGAGCTGGATGAGGGCGTCCTCGTCGCCGAAGAGGAACTCCGCGAGGGCCTTGGCCAGCTCGGTCTTCCCGACGCCGGTGGGGCCGGCGAAGATGAAGGAGCCACCGGGGCGCTTGGGGTCCTTAAGCCCGGCGCGGGTACGCCGGATCGCCTGGGACAGCGCGGTGATCGCGGCCTCCTGGCCGATGATCCGCTTGTGAAGCTCGTCCTCCATGTGGAGGAGCTTGGAGGACTCGGCCTCGGTGAGCTTGAAGACCGGGATGCCGGTCGACATCGCTAGCACCTCGGCGATGAGGTCCTCGTCCACCTCGGCGACCGTGTCGAGATCGCCGGACTTCCAGGCCTTCTCACGGTCGACGCGGCGCGCGGAGAGCTGCTTCTCGTCGTCGCGCAGCGAGGCGGCCTTCTCGAAGTCCTGGTCGTCGATCGCCGACTCCTTCTCGCGGCGGACCTCGGAGATCTGCTCGTCGAGCTCGCGGAGCTCCGGCGGGGCGGTCATCCGGCGGATGCGCAGTCGCGCGCCCGCCTCGTCGATGAGGTCGATCGCCTTGTCCGGGAGGAAACGGTCGGACACGTACCGGTCGGCCAGCGTCGCGGCGGCGATGAGCGCCTCGTCGTTGATCGAGACGCGGTGGTGCGCCTCGTACCGGTCGCGCAGGCCCTTGAGGATCTCGATGGTGTGTGCCACGGAGGGCTCGTCCACGAGGATCGGCTGGAAGCGGCGCTCGAGGGCGGCGTCCTTCTCGATGTGCTTGCGGTACTCGTCCAGCGTCGTGGCGCCGATCGTCTGGAGCTCACCGCGGGCGAGCATCGGCTTGAGGATGCTCGCGGCGTCGATCGCGCCCTCGGCGGCGCCCGCACCGACGAGGGTGTGGATCTCGTCGATGAACAGGACGATGTCACCGCGGGTGCGGATCTCCTTGAGGACCTTCTTCAGGCGCTCCTCGAAGTCACCGCGGTAGCGGGAGCCGGCGACGAGCGAGCCGAGGTCGAGGGTGTAGAGCTGCTTGTCGCGCAGCGTCTCGGGCACGTCGCCGCGCACGATCGCCTGGGCCAGGCCCTCGACGACGGCGGTCTTGCCGACGCCGGGCTCACCGATGAGGACGGGGTTGTTCTTCGTGCGGCGCGAGAGCACCTGCATGACGCGCTCGATGGGCTGCTCGCGGCCGATGACCGGGTCGAGCTTGCCCTCGCGGGCGGCCTGGGTGAGGTTGCGGCCGAACTGGTCGAGGACGGCGGAGCCGGAGGGCTGGCCCTCGGCGGGGCCGCCGGCCGCGACGGCCTCCTTGCCCTGGTAGCCGGACAGCAGCTGGATGACCTGCTGGCGCACGCGGTTGAGGTCGGCGCCGAGCTTGTTGAGCACCTGCGCCGCCACGCCCTCGCCCTCGCGGATGAGGCCGAGGAGGATGTGCTCGGTGCCGATGTAGTTGTGGCCCAGCTGGAGCGCCTCGCGCAGCGAGAGCTCGAGGACCTTCTTCGCGCGCGGCGTGAAGGGGATGTGACCACCGGGGGCCTGCTGGCCCTCACCGATGATCTCGGTGACCTGCTGCCGCACGCCCTCGAGGGAGATGTCGAGCGACTCCAGCGCCTTGGCGGCGACACCCTCGCCCTCGTGGATGAGGCCGAGCAGGATGTGCTCGGTCCCGATGTAGTTGTGGTTGAGCATCCGTGCCTCTTCCTGGGCAAGGACGATCACCCGACGGGCTCGGTCGGTAAATCTCTCGAACATCAGGGCTCCTTCGAGGCGGCGTGGCCGGGTGATCCCAGCCGGGCAGCGTTCATCGATGCTAACGGCGGGCCTCGCGCGAACCTGCCCGTGTTCGCCAGGGGCGTGACTCCATCGTCCTCCTCCACAGACACCCGCGCCCGCGGGCCCCGCTACGGCACCATGGCTCCCATGCGTATCGAGGCCGTACAGGGCGACATCACCACCCAGGACGTCGACGCCGTCGTCAACGCCGCCAACTCCTCGCTCATGGGCGGGGGTGGGGTCGACGGCGCGATCCACCGCGCGGCCGGGCCGCGGCTGCTCGAGGAGTGCATGGAGCTGCGGCGCGCCGAGCTGCCCGACGGCCTGCCGGTGGGCCAGGCGGTCCCGACCGCCGGCTACGACCTGCCCGTCCCGTGGGTCATCCACACCGTGGGGCCCAACCGGCACCGCGGGGAGACCGACCCTGCCCTGCTCGCGTCCTGCTTCACCAGCGCCCTCGACGTCGCCGACGCCGTCGGCGCCCGGAGGGTGGCCTTCCCCGCCGTGAGCACGGGCGTCTACGGCTGGGACGCCGCGGAGGTCGCACGCGTGGCGGTCGACGCCGTCCGCGGCTGGTCCGGTGACGTGGAGCTCGTGCGGTTCGTGCTCCTCGGCGACGACGTGCTGGCCGCGTTCACCGCGGCGCTCGAGCACCCCTGACGGCGCAGCCCTAGACGCGCCGACAGCCGGATTCCTCCGTAGGAATCCGGCTGTCGGCGCGTCAGGCGCGGGGGTCAGACGTCGAGGACGATGGTGACGGGGCCGTCGTTGACGAGGGAGACGCGCATGTCGGCACCGAATCGGCCGGTCTCCACATCGACCCCCCGCTCCCGCAGGGCGGCGACGACGGCGTCGACCACCGGCTCGGCGACGTCCGCCGGGGCGGCAGCGTTCCACGAGGGGCGCCGGCCCTTGCGGACGTCGGCGTGCAGGGTGAACTGGGAGATGACGAGGACGGGCGCGCCGTCGTCGAGGACGGAGCGCTCCTCGCGCAGGATCCGCAGCTCGGCGATCTTGCGGGCGGTGCGCTCGACCTGGTCGGGGCCGTCGTCGTGGGTGACGCCGACGAGCGCGACGAGCCCCGGCCCGGTGAAGCCGCCGACCTGCTCGCCGTCGACGTGGACCGACGCGCCGTCGACCCGCTGGAGGACCGTCCTCACCAGCCGCCACCGCCGCGGCGGCCGCGGCCGTAACCGCTGACGGCGGGCTTGACGTCGGTGAGGTAGATGGCCGCCGGGATGACGAGGATGATCGACAGGAAGCTGCCCGACAGCGGCCCGAAGGGCGGCAGGGCGACGAAGCCGAGCGCGACGTTGACGACGAGCACGATGAGCCAGAAGTTCTTCGTCCGCTTGCCGGCGTAGCTGAAGGCCCGGGCCGGCTGGCGCAGGCAGTGCAGCAGCGCCCACACCTCGACGGCGAAGGCCGCGAGCGCGAGGGCGAGGAACAGGAAGAACTGCATGCTGCCGATGATTCCCACCGCGTGAGTCTACGAGACTCAGCCCCGCACGCAGCCCTACCGGGCGAGGAGGTGGCTGGCCTCCGCGGCGCTGAGGCCGGAGGCCTGGAGCAGGTCGCTGGTGAGCGAGCGCATGAGGATGACGAGGGTCTGCAGGTGCCAGCCCGGGTCCTCGACGTCCTCGGGGTCGAGCTCACCGGTGACGAGGGTGAGCACCTGGGCGGCGTCCGCCGTGCTCGCGCCGCTGCCGAGGGCGTCACCCAGGCGGGAGGCGCCGACGGCGAGCCCCTCGAAGGCCTCGCTCACGCGCTCGTCCCGGGCGCCCTGCTCGACGGCGGTGAGGCCGCGGCGCGCGATGACGCGGGCGTTGCGCATGGCACGGTCGGCGAGGGTGCTGGCGCGCTCGAGGCGGGTGAGCTCGGGCAGGTAGCGGCGTGCCGCCGGGGAGATCCGCGCCGACTGCAGGGCGTTGCGCACGACCGAGGCCCAGTCGTCCAGGGTGCCCTGGGTGGTGCGCCCCAGCGCCAGGGCGTCGCGCATCCGTTCGGGGTCCCCGTCCCGCAGCCCCTTGCCGAGGGTGCTGAGCATCTGCGAGAGGTCGGCGAGGCTCGCGGCCGCGAGCTGCCGCGCCCGGCGGCGGGCGTCCTGCGGGGTGAGGATCGCGACGAGCAGGGCGAAGGAGCCACCGACGAGCGCGTCGGTCCACCGGCCGGTCGGGCCGTCGATGGCGGCGACAGGCAGCGCGACGATGACGATCCCCTGGACACCGGCCTGGATCGTGAGCATCGGGCCCCGGTCGACGAACCGGGCGAACAGCGCGCCGAGGGTGATGACGAGCATGATCTGGAGCACGCCCGTGTTGAAGACGTAGGCCACCAGCTCCCCGAGCGCGACGCCCAGCGCCACCCCCAGGGCGAGCTCGGCGACCTTGCGCACCTCGCGGTCCGCGCTGAACCCCAGGCACACCCAGGTGGCGACGGGCGCGAAGAAGGGCTGGGCGTGCCCGAGGCCGTAGTACGCCACCGCCCACGAGAGCCCGGAGGCGACCGCGGCGACGACCACGGGGAAGGCCGCGGCCCGCACCCGGCGCCGCCCGCCCCGCAGCCGCTGCCGGACGAGGACGAGCAGGCGGCGCAGGTCGAGGCGGTCCTCGCGTCCACCGGCGTCGGTCATGGTGTCAGGCGCGCGGCCGCCGGCGCAGCTCCTGGCCCGGACGCTCGCTCGGGCGCCCGACAGCCTCGCCGCTCACCGGGACGATGACCTCCTGGGCGGCGGCGATGCCGTCGACGACGAGCTCGGCGTCGGCCGGCAGGGAGCGCTTGACGAGGGCGAGGGCGACGGGCCCGAGCTCGGCGTGCCGCACGACGCTCGTCATGACGCCGACGTCCTTGTCCCCGTGCATCACCCGGGCGCCGGGCTCCGGCGTCAGGTGCTCGGAGCCGTCGAGGTGGAGCATGACGAGGCGGCGCGGGGGCCGGCCGAGGTTGAAGACGCGTGCGACGGTCTCCTGGCCGCGGTAGCACCCCTTGTCGAGGTGGACGCCGGTGCGCAGCCAGTCCAGCTCGTGCGGGATGGCGCGCTCGTCGACCTCGCGGCCGAGCCGCGGCCGCCAGGCCTCCACGCGCAGCGCCTCCCAGGCCCACGTGCCGGCCAGGCGCAGGCCGGACGCCTCGACGACGTCGGCCAGGCGGGCGCGGTCGACGAGCCCGAGGGAGCGGCGCAGGTGCCGGCCCGGGTGCTCGTCGTCGGCCGGCCCGTAGCTCGTCCCGCCGGGCGCCGTCGTGGGCCACGGGTCGTGCCAGGCGAGCACGTGCCCCGGCGCCGCCGCCACGGCCTGCCACCCGTCGCCGCAGGTGCCGACGACGGCGGTGTGCTCGGTGACGTCGGTGACCTCCACGCGCAGCACGAAGCGCATCCGCTCGAGGAACGCGACGAGGGGCGCCACGTGGTCACCCTCGGTGACGAGCCAGGCGCGCTCGCCGTCGTCGGCCACGGCGGCGGCGTGCTCGATGCGGCCGTTGGGGTCGAGGAGGAGGAGCTCACCGGACTGCCCGGGGGCGAGGTGGAGGAGGAGCTGGGTGCTCAGCGTGTTGAGCCAGCTGAGGCGGTCGGGGCCGGAGACGGTGACGACACCGAGCTGGGAGAGGTCGACGACGCCCAGCCCGCGCTCGAGGGCGCGCTGCTCCTGGGCGGGCTGGCCGTAGTGGAGCGCGACGCCGGCGTCCGGGCCGCCGCCGGCGACGGCACCGGGCCGCGAGAGCAGGGGGCTGGTCATGACTGCTCCTGCCTGCTGAGCCGCCCGGAGGCGTAGGACTGCAGCTCGTGCCCGAAGGCGGCGAGCTCCTCGACCCACAGCAGGTCGCCCTGGACCAGCCCGTACATGCGGCTGCTCGCGCTGACGTCCTGGGCGCTGGCCGTGCGGACGACGGCGTCGCTGACGATGTCGATGCGCGCCGGGCGCACGCTGCCGATGTAGACGACGACGTGCCCGGTGGGCTGCGCGACGAGCACCTCGATGTCGGTGCTGCGCTGGCCCGAGGGCTTCTCGCCGTCGGCCGGCTCCTCCGGCGCGGCCGGGGTGGCGCGCCAGTAGGCGGTCTCGGTGGCCCACACCTCGGCCTTGGCGAGCAGCTCGGCCCCGACGGCACCGGGCATCTCCTGGGAGACGGACGAGGAGTGCTCCGCGTCCACCGCCCACAGCGTGCTCGTGCAGCGCAGGTAGGGACCGCCGTCGTGGTCGAAGGTCATCTCGTGGACGAGGGGCTGCTCAGGGACTCCCGGGTAGGCCATGACGCCGTAGCCGCGCCAGGATCCGACGAGCCAGGCGAGCGGGTAGACCTCCGGGGCCAGGCCCTCGGGAAGGGTGAAGGTGGCCATGCCCCGATGCTACGCGGTCGGCGGCGTGCGGCCCGTCCGCGTCCTCAGGCGAGCAGCACGCTGCCGAGCATGAAGGTCGGCGCGCCGGCGAGCATCGGCGGGAGGGCGGCGGCCGCGAGCGCCGGCAGCGGACGGCTCGAGGCGGGGAAGCGGCCCAGGACGAGGTGGACGGCGGAGGTGAGCACCCCGGCGACGAGGCCGGTCACCCCGCCCACGAGCGGGCCGACGTCGGGCAGCAGCACACCGGCGAGGAGGCCGGCACCGCCGGCGACGACGGTGGCGAGCCCCGGGACCAGCCGGCCACGCAGCGGCACGGCGGTGCAGGCCGCGCCCGCGGCGAGCGCTGCCGCGGCGGTGACGACGACGGCGGCGGCCGGGCGGGTGTCCCCGAGTGCCGGCCACATCGCGGCGGAGCCGGCGACGACGCAGCCGGTCGCCGTGCCGGCGACGGACTCCACGAGGCGCGGCCGGCCGTCCCGCCGCAGCATCTCCTGGACGAAGCTGCCCGCGACCGCGAGCCCGAGCACGACGGCCACGCCGTCGACCGAGCCGGTGACCGCGACGACGGCGAGCGCCGCCAGGCCGGTGGCGGCGATGACGACGCCCGGTCCGGTCGTCACCGGCAGGCCGGCGAGCCGGGGCCAGCCGCCGGCCACGAGAAGGGTGGCGAGGGCGACGACGACGAGGAGCGGCCAGTGCCACATCGCGCTGAGCGCGAGCACGGCGGCGAGGGCCGCGGTGACGACCCCGCGGGTCGAGCTGCCCATCACGACTCGCACCCGGCGACGGCGGGGTGCGGCGGAGGAACAGGGTGGTCGGGCACCCCCCGAGTCTGGCAGATCGAACGGTGACGTCGGCGGCCCCCCGCTTCCCACTAGTGTGTCCCCGACCAGGAAGAGGTGCGATGGCCACTCTTGTCGTCCTGACACGTGAGCCGATGGGCGCAGCCGCCGTGCTGCCCTCGCTCACCCTGCTCGACCACCGGGTCGCGACCGTGCCCCTGTCCGCGGACTCGCTCGTCGACCCGGCGGACGCGGACATCCTCGTCGTCGACGGCCGTCAGGAGCTCGCGGCGGCCCGGTCGGTGTGCCAGCTCGCGCGCAGCACCGGGCTGCAGCTGCCCCTGCTGCTCGTCCTCACCGAGGGTGGGCTCACCGCCGTCACCCCGGCGTGGGGGTGCAGCGACATCGTGCTCGCCACGGCCGGGCCTGCCGAGCTGGAGGCACGCCTGCGGCTCCTCGGCAGCCAGGTGGCGGCGGCGGAGCCGACGGGCGACGTCCTGGAGGCGGGCGAGCTCGTCATCGACACGGCGGCCTACTCGGCGCGGGTGCGGGGGCAGGCGCTCAACCTCACCTACAAGGAGTTCGAGCTGCTGCGGCACCTGGCCCAGCACCCGGGCCGCGTCTTCACCCGTGCGCAGCTCCTCGACGAGGTGTGGGGCTACGACTACTACGGCGGCACCCGCACGGTCGACGTCCACGTCCGGCGCCTGCGCGCCAAGCTCGGCGCGGAGCACGACCAGCTCATCGGGACGGTCCGCAACGTCGGCTACCGATTCGTCGTGCGCCCGACCGTCGACTGACAGGACGCGCCGGGCCTGCTGTCCTACGATGGACACAGACGTCGGGTCGCGAATGCCCCGGGCTCCAACACAAGCCGCCACGAGCGGCCTTCGCGCCGACTGGCGCTTCGCGGCCCGGCGTCGCCCTCTCCCCCGGGCGCCGTCTGCCGGGCGCGTCGTCGGGCCGTGCCGAGGTTTCGCTAAGGTGTCCCCGGACTTGCGGCCGTCCCCCACCCTGGCCGCGTCCCGCTCACCGATCACGCTTGTCTGCCCGGAGGTAGAACATCATGTCCTTGCGCCGTCCCGTCCTTGCCGTTGCCGCCGCCCTTGCGCTGGCGGGTGCGGCCGGGTGCACGGCCGACTCCGTGCTCGCGCTCGAGGTGGGCGACTGCGTCAACCAGAGCGACCTCCAGGGCGAGGAGATCGAGACCGTCAAGGCCGTCGAGTGCACGGAGGAGCACGACGCCGAGATCTTCGCAGAGCACGTCTTCTCCGGCGACGACTACCCCGGCGTCGACGCCGTGCAGGCCGAGTCCCAGGAGACCTGCCTCAAGGAGTTCGAGCCGTTCATCGGCCTGCCCTACGAGGAGTCCGCGCTGCCCTTCACCATGCTCTACCCCTCCGAGCAGAGCTGGGACGAGGCCGACGACCGCACCACGCTGTGCATCGTCGTCTCCGACGAGCCGCTGACCGAGTCCCTCAAGGGCTCCAAGATCTGACCTGCTGCGACGCACGACGCCCCCGGGAGCCTGAGGCTCCCGGGGGCGTCGTCATCGGTACGGGTCAGCCGAAGCGGCCGGAGATGTAGTCCTCGGTGGCCTTGTTCCGCGGCGCGGCGAACATCTGCTCGGTCGCGTCCATCTCGATGAGGCGGCCGGGCTTGCCGGTGCCGGCGATGTTGAAGAAGCCGGTCGTGTCCGAGACCCGGGCCGCCTGCTGCATGTTGTGGGTGACGATGACGATCGTGTACTCCGACTTCAGCTCGGAGATGAGGTCCTCGATCGCGAGCGTGGAGATCGGGTCGAGCGCCGAGCAGGGCTCGTCCATGAGGAGCACCTGCGGCTGCACCGCGATGGCGCGGGCGATGCACAGCCGCTGCTGCTGACCGCCGGAGATCGAGGACCCCGGCCGGTCGAGGCGGTCCTTGACCTCCTCCCACAGGTTGGCGCCGCGCAGCGCGCGCTCCACCAGTGCCTCCTGGTCGCCCTTGCTCATCCGCTTGTTGTTGAGCTTGACGCCCGCGAGGACGTTGTCCGCGATGGACATCGTCGGGAAGGGGTTGGGCCGCTGGAAGACCATGCCCACCTGGCGGCGGACCTCGACCGGGTCGACGTCGTCACCGTAGAGGTCCTGGCCGTCCATGAGCGCCTGCCCCTCGACGCGGGCACCGGGGATGACCTCGTGCATACGGTTGAGGGTGCGCAGGAAGGTCGACTTGCCACAGCCCGAAGGGCCGATGAGCGCGGTCACGGCGCGGGGCTCGATGACCATGTTGACGTCCTGGACGGCGAGGAAGTCCCCGTAGAAGACGTTGAGGTCCTTGACGTCGATGCGCTTAGACATGCGGGGTCCTTGAGGGTCGTGCGGGCAGGAGGGTCTGGTGCGGGTCACGCATCAGCGGGCTCCCTTGGGCGAGAAGTACCTGCTCACCAGGCGCGCGGCGAGGTTGAGCAGCATGACGATGAGGATGAGGGTGAGCGCACCGGCCCAGGCACGGTACTCACTCGCCCCGCCCTGCGCGTACTGGCGGAACACGTACACGGGCAGGGTGGCGATGCGCCCGTCGAAGGCGTCGTAGTTGACAGCGTTGGTGATGCCGACGGTGATGAGCAGCGGGGCGGTCTCGCCGATGACTCGCGCGATGGAGATCATGACGCCGGTCGTGATGCCGGCGATCGCGGTGCGCAGGACGACCTTGACGATCGTCAGCCACTTCGGCACGCCGAGGGCGTAGGCCGCCTCCCGCAGCTCGTTGGGCACGAGGCGCAGCATCTCCTCCACCGAGCGCACGACGACGGGCGTCATGAGGACGGCGAGGGCGATGCCACCGATGAGCGCTGACTTGTACGCCGGGCCGAACAGCACGAGGAACACCGTGAAGGCGAACAGGCCCGCGACGATCGAGGGGATGCCGGTCATGACGTCGACGAGAATCGTGATGGCCCGCTTGAGGCGGCCGCCGCCGTACTCGACGAGGTAGATCGCGGTGAAGATGCCCAGCGGGATCGAGATGACCGCGGCGATACCGGTGACGTAGAGGGTGCCGATGATCGCGTGGTAGGCGCCGCCCTCGGTCATCTGCCCGAAGACCCCGACCATGTCCGTCGTGAGGAAGTCCCAGCTGAAGGCGCGGACGCCGCCGTTCACCACGGTCCAGACGAGGGACACGAGCGGGATCATCGCGAGAAGGAAGGCGAGGGTGACGAGCGTCGTCGCGAGACGGTCCTTGGCCCACCGCGGGCCCTCGACCTGCCAGGACACGGCGACGACGGCGATGACGTGGATGATCGCGCCGAGAAAGGCGACCCCGGCGACCGTCGGGGTCCCGCCGATCCCGAGGATCGCGGCGGCGACGGCGAGGGAGACGGCGAGAACGGCCCACGGCACCCACGCGGGCAGCCGGCGGGTCTGGTGCAGGGCGACGGGCGTCGTCGTCATCAGTTGGCTCCCGAGAACTCGGCGCGGCGCGCGATGACCCACCGCGCGAGGAGGTTCACGCCGAAGGTGAGGACGAAGAGGATGAGGCCGGTGGCGATGAGGACGTCGACGCCGGTCCCGGAGGCCTCGGGGAACTGGCTGGCGATGTTCGCCGCGATCGACTGGTGCTGGCCGGGCTGCAGCAGGTTGACGTTGATGAGGAAGCCGGGCGACAGCACCATGAGCACCGCCATCGTCTCCCCCAGCGCGCGGCCCATGCCGAGCATGGCCGCGGAGATGATGCCCGAGCGCCCGAAGGGCAGCACGGCCTGCCGGACCATCTCCCAGCGGGTGGCCCCCAGGGCGAGGGAGGCCTCCTCGTGCAGCCGCGGGGTCTGGAGGAACACCTCGCGGATCGTCGCGGTGATGATCGGCAGGACCATGACGGCGAGGACGAGCCCGGCGGTGAGGATGTTGCGGGCGGGTGCCTGGTAGTCGGCGAAGAGCGGGATCCAGCCCAGGTGCTCCGACAGCCACGCGAAGAGCGGGTCGATGACCGGCTGGAGCCACTGGATGCCCCACAGGCCGAAGATGACCGAGGGGATCGCGGCGAGCAGGTCGACGAGGTAGCCCAGCCCCTGCGCGAGGCGGCGGGGGGCGTAGTGGGAGATGAACAGCGCGATCCCCACGCTCAGCGGGACCGCGACGAGCAGGGCGATGACCGAGGAGAGGACCGTGCCGAACAGGAGCGGTGCGACGTACTCCCACAGGTTGCGTCCCTGCATGAAGCCGACCTCGGCGAGCTCGTCGCGGGAGGCGACGAGGGCCGGCCAGGCGCGCACGAAGAGGAAGATCGCGACGGCGGCGAGGATGACGAGAATCACCAGGCCGGCGCCCGTGGAGATGCCGGCGAAGAGCCGGTTGCCCAGCTTGCCGGGCGGGGTCTGGGGCGGTGCGGCGGTTGCCACGTGTCCTCCGAGAATCGGACGGCGTGCGGACGTGCGTCGGGCGGGCCGGCGTCAGTGCACCGGCCCGCCCGTCAGGTTAGCCGGTCAGCCGGCAACCGTGATCTGCTCGAGGGCGGCGGTGACCCGCTCGCGCAGGTCCTCGGAGATCGGCGCGGAGCCGGCGACGTCGGGCTGGGCGGCCCGGTCCTGGCCCTCGGGGCTGGCGACGTACTCGAAGTAGGCCTTGACGTTGGCGGCGTCCGCCTCGTTCTCGTAGGTCGAGCAGGCGATCGAGTAGGACACGAGGACGATCGGGTAGGTGCCCGACTCGGTCGTGTCGCGGGCCAGGTCGATCGTCAGGCGCAGGTCGGTCGCGCCCTCGGCCGCCGGGGAGGCGTCGATGACGGCGGCCGCGGCCTCCGGGGAGAAGGGCACGTACTCGTCGCCCACACCCACCGCGACGGTGCCGAGGTCCTCGGCGCGCGAGGCGTCGGCGTAGCCGATGGCGCCCTCGGCGGCCTGGACGGTGTCGATCATGCCGGAGGTCTGGGCGCCGGACTGGGTGCCGGCGATCGGCCAGGTCTCCACCGGGCCGTGCGTCCACACGTCGGGGGCGACGGCGTCGAGGTACTCGGTGAAGTTCTCCGTGGTGCCGGAGTCGTCGGAGCGGTTGACCGGGATGATGCCGAGGTCGGGCAGCTCGACGTCCGGGTTCGCCGCGACGATGGCCGGGTCGTCCCAGCTGGTGACCTCACCCATGAAGATCCCGGCGATGGTCTCCGGGTCGAGGTTGAGGTGCTCGGCGTCGACGCCGGGGAGGTTGTAGACGATCGCGATGGGGCTGATGTACAGCGGCATCTCGATGACCTCGCCGCCGTAGCAGCGGTCGACGCCCGCGGCGAGCTCCTCCTCGTCCATGGCGGCGTCCGAGCCCGCGAAGAGCACGGTGCCGTTGAGGAACTGCTCACGGCCGGTGCCGGAGCCCGTGGGGTCGTAGGTGACGTTGACGTCGGGGTTCTGGTCCATGAAACCGGCGATCCAGCCCTGGACGGCGGACTCCTGCGAGCTCGCCCCGGAACCGGCGATCGAGCCGGAGAGCTCACCCGCGCCGGCGTCCGTGGAGGAGGAGCCGGGGGTGGAGGCGTCGGAGGTGTCACCGTTACCGCAGGCCGCGAGGGTGAGCGCCACGGCGCTCATGGCGGCGATTCCCGCCAGGCGGCGGCTACCTGCAAGCTTCACGTTCATTCCATCCTGTCAGTCGGAGGGCCCGGGAGACCCGGTGGCCGTCACTGACGGTAGGAAGGGCAGGTGTCCGCCCGGCAGGCGCCGGGTGAACGGCGGGTGAACAGGCGATGTGGATTTCATCACGCCACCCGCTCAGGTCGTCAGGCGGCCCCGCACGATGCTGTCGCCGCTGTGGGCGGGGTCGCCGTCGAAGGGCTCACGGGAGACGTCGACGAGGACGAGCTCGTCGAGGTCCAGCCCCTCGGGCAGGTCGAAGACGCCCTCGTTGCCGGCGAGCAGGCCGACGCTGACGAGCTGCTGGACGTCCTCGTCGAGCAGCCAGACCTCGCGGAAGCCGTCGCTCTCCTCGCCGCTCACCTCGACCCGCAGGAGCAGGCGGCCATCGGCCTCCTCGAGGCGCGCCGACCCGGTCTCCTGCCACCCGGGCAGCGGGTCGAGCTGGGCCTGCGCCACGGGCGCGGGCTCCTCCTCCTGCGTCCCGGGCAGGTTCGTCACGACGAGCGTGCCGGCGATGCCGGCAGCGACACCGGCGGCGAGCCACGCCGCGCGGGCCAGGCGTCCGCGCGGGCGCTCGCGCCGCCCGGCGGGCGGGTGGAGCCGCCCGGTCCACGTCGGGCCGGGGTGGTGGCGGCGGCGGCCGGGGCGGTGGCGGCCGACGGCGGCGCGGGGTCCGCCGTCGTGCTCGCGATCTCCTGCGCGATGCGGTCCCACACGTGCGGGGCGGGGGCGACGAGCGGCTCGGCGGCGCGTCCGGCGGAGACGACGGCGGTGAGCGCGGCGAGCTCCTCGCGGCACTGCTCGCACGTGGCGAGGTGCTCGGCCGTGGCGGCGTCGGGCTCGACCTCGCCGAGCGCGACGAGGGTGAGGGTGTCGTCCTCAACGTGACGCATGGCTTCCCTCCATCCTCGTGCGCAGGCGGCGCAGGCCGCGGTTGATGTGCGACTTCACGGTGCCGAGCGGCAGGTCCATTCTCTCGGCGATCTCGGTGTGCGTGAGCCGCTCGAAGAAGGCGAGCTCGAGCACGTCCTGCTGCGGGGGCCCGAGCTCGACGAGGGCCTGGGCCACGACCACCTGGTCGACGATCTCGTCGGTGCGGTCCGGGCCGGGTGCGTCCTCCGCCTCGGCGAGGTCGGACCGGTCGCGGGCCCGGCGGCGCAGCGCGTCGGCGACGGCGTTGCGGGTGATGCCCGAGAGCCAGGCACCGATCGGGGCCCGCTGCGGGTCGAAGCGGTCGCGGGAGCGCCAGGCGCTGACGAAGACCTGCTGGGTGACGTCCTCGGCGTCGGCGGTGTTCCGCAGGGTGCGGAGAGCGATGCTGTAGACCATCGAGGAGTACTCCTCGTAGACGAGCCGGACGGCGTCGGCGGTGCCGTCGCGGAAGCGCGCGCCCAGCACCTCGGGTTCCGTCATCGCCACCTCAGCCGTACGCGTCCCTGTCAGGGGACCAATGTAGCGGTGACGACCGTGTTGTCGGTGTAGCTCTGGACGTCGTCCTGCCACACGCCGTCGCAGGTGATGAGGACGAGGCGGTGCTCGCCGTCGCGGCGGAAGTGCTCGGACAGGTCGATCGTCGTCTTGGGGATGAGGCGGGCGGACTCGACGGCGTACTCGAGCACCTGCCCGTCCTCGCGGGTGACCTCGATGCGGTCGCCGGGCTCGAGCTCGACGAGGTCCCGCAGCGGGCCGTAGGCGGTGATGAACGAGCCGGAGTGGGCGGCGATGACGGTGGCCCCCTCCTCGGCGCCCGCGGAGGGGCCGAAGCGGTACCAGCCGGCGCGGGCGGCGTCCTCGGGGACCTCCATCTGCCCGTCGGGGGCGACGCCGACGGCGTCGACCGGGAGGTCGGCGTCCAGCGCCGGGACGACCACCCGGACGGGCGGGCTCTGGGTCTGGACCTCGGGAGCCCCGCCGCCGAGCGGACGGGCACGTCCGGGACGGCGGCGGGGCTGGGGGCCGGGGAGCCGGCCGGGGCGCCGGGGGTGGGCGTCCCGGCCGGTGTCCCGCGCCCGGGCCGGTAGGGGCTCCCACCACCGGCCCGGGCTGCTCGGGCTCCCCGCCGTCCACGCCGCACCCGGCGAGGACGAGCAGCAGGTCGCCGCTGCGGCTGCGAGGAGACGGTTCATGTCAGGCCCGGGTCCGGGCGAGACGACGGGCGCCGACGGCGGCGGCGAGGAGCAGCGCGCCCAGGCCCGCGGCGAGCGCGGCAGCGGGCACGGTGGGCTCGTCCACGGGGACGAGGCCGGTGGGCACGCCCTCGGGTGCGGAGTGGAGACCGGTGATCGTCTGGGTGGCGACGTCGAGGGTGTCGTCCTCGAGGCTGCCCCAGGCGTAGACGATGGTGCTGGAGCCCTCCTCGACGGGGACATCGACCGGGCCGATGACCGGCTCGGTGGTGCCAGCGGCCGCGACGGCTGCCGGGACGGTGCCGGCGGGCAGGTCCAGGCTCTCCTCCGCGCCGTTGGCGAGACCGCTGATGACGGCCTCCCCGCCGGCGAGGACGTCGACCTCGGGGGCGGCGGCGGTGTGACGGACCGTGAGGCGGCCCTCACCGGCGGCCGTCTCGGAGATGTCGTTGGTGAAGAAGGAGGCGGTGGGTGCGCCGTCCGCGTCGAGGTGGGCGACGGCGGTGTAGTTGCCCCCGGCCTCGAGCGGCAGGTCGAGCGGCCCGAGCACGGGCTCGCTGTCGTCCTCGGCGTCCGCGGCGGTGATCGCCACGGAGTAGGTGCCGGCGGGCAGCTCGAGCGGGCCGGCGAGGCTGGCGGGCTCGAAGTCGTCCAGGGTGCGCTCCCCGTTGACCCAGACGTCGACAGTGAGGTCCGGGACCCCGTGCAGCACGGACAGCAGCGCGGCGTCGTCGGTGGCGGCCGAGGCCGGAGCGGCGAGAGCGAGCAGGGCGAGGCCGGCGGTGGCGCCGATCCCTGCGCGACGGGTGGTGCTCATGGTGTCCTCCAGTGTCGGTAGTGGTGCTGACACCAGGTATTCGTCACCACCCCCCGATCCGGATGCAGCTGGGTGCGAGGAGTATTTTTTCCTTCGTGCTCCGGCGGACCGGGACGAGCGTGCTAGCCGCGGTCCGCGGCCGTCAGCTCCTCCTTGTACGTCGGCGCGCGGTGCTTCTCGAGCGCGACGACGACGGCCGCCCGGCCGGGGCGGCGCCCGACGTGGACGACGAGGATCTCCGAGGTCTTGAGCCACGGGTCGGACTCCGGGACCTGCTTCATGATCCGGTTGGGCGTGTTCACCGCGATCTGCTCCATGAAGGTCGGCAGCACCGGCCGGTGGGTGCAGATCGCGACGCCCGGAGCGCGCTGCTTGACCTCGGCGTCGAGGAGCTGGCGCGCCCGCTTGGGCCTCTCGCGGTGGGCGTCCTCGGTGATCTCCGGGTGCAGCTCGATCTCGACGCCGATGGCGTCGGCGTAGGGCGTCACGGTGTCGACGCAGCGCCGCCACGGGCTGGAGACGACCCGGTCGACGCCGTAGGCGGACAGCAGCGGGACGAGCCGCTGCGCCTGTGCCTCCCCCACGGCGGTGAGCGGGCGGGTGGACTCCCCGCCCTTCCACACCGTGCGCTTCCGGGCGCGGGCGTGCCGGACGACGATGAGGGCCCACGTGCTCAGCCGCTCGTCCTTCCACTGGTCCAGGAGCATGCCGAGCGGCTCACGGTCGTGGTCGTGGGTGAGGAGCCGGCGCGCCTCCTTGGCCTCGACCCAGCGCACGTCGTCGATCTCGCGGTCGCTCGCCGGGATGGTGATCGGACGGCCCCGGAGCGACGGGTCCCCGGGCGGGGCGGGGCGGGCGGCCCAGTAGTGGACCTCCTTGCGCCGCCCGTCGCTGATCCGGTAGCTCACCTTGGGCAGCGGCTGGCCGAGGACGACGGCGACGCCCGTCTCCTCCGCCGTCTCCCGGACCGCACACGCGGCGAGCGTCTCCCCACTGTCGAGCTTGCCCTTGGGCCAGGACCAGTCGTCGTAGCGCGGCCGGTGGACGAGGAGCACCTCGAGCTTCTTGCGGTCGTTGACGCGCCACACAAGGGTGCCGGCCGCGTACTGGGTGCGCGGAGCGGTCATCTGCTGGCCGCCACCCGCCGCCGGGCGCGGGCGATGAGGAGCTGCTGGAGGTCCTCCAGCGGCGTGCCGTCCTCCGTGAACTGGTGGCGCTCCCAGGTGCCGTCCGGGAGGAGGTGCCACGACGACGTCGTCGGCGCGACGCAGCGGTCGAGGAGATCGGTGAGGAACTCGACCTGCCCCTTGTCGACGATCCGCACGAGCACCTCGACGCGGCGGTCGAGGTTGCGGTGCATGAGGTCGGCGCTGCCGATCCACACGTCGGGCAGCTCCTCGTCCCCGGCGAAGGCGAAGACACGGGCGTGCTCGAGGAAGCGGCCGAGGATCGAGCGGACGCGGATGTTCTCGCTCAGCCCCGGGATCCCGGCGCGCAGCGCGCAGATGCCGCGGACGACGACGTCGACCTGGACCCCCGCCTGGCTCGCCCGGTACAGCGCGTCGATGATGGTCTCGTCGACGATCGAGTTGACCTTGATCTTGATCCACGCCTGGCGGCCCGCGCGGTGCCCGGCGATCTCCCGCTCGATGCGCTCGACGAGCCCGGGCCGCACGGAGCGCGGCGCGACGAGCAGCCGGCGGAAGCGCGAGCGCGGGGCGTAGCCGGAGAGCTGGTTGAACAGGCGGGTGAGGTCCTGCCCGACGTCGGGGTCGCAGGTGAGCAGGCCGAGGTCCTCGTAGCCCCGCGCCGTCTTGGGGTTGTAGTTGCCGGTGCCGATGTGGCAGTAGCGGCGCAGCCCGTCCTTCTCGTTACGCACGACGAGGGAGAGCTTGCAGTGGGTCTTGAGCCCGACGATGCCGTAGACGACGTGGACCCCCGCCTCCTCGAGCTTGCGCGCCCAGGAGATGTTGGCCTGCTCGTCGAAGCGCGCCTTGATCTCGACGATCGCCAGCACCTGCTTGCCGGCCTCGGCGGCGTCGATGAGGGCGTCGACGATCGGGGAGTCGCCGGACGTGCGGTAGAGGGTCTGCTTGATCGCGAGCACCTTGGGGTCCGCCGCCGCCTGCGCGAGGAACTCCTGGACCGACGTCGAGAACGAGTCGTAGGGGTGGTGGAGGAGCACGTCGCGCCGGCGGATCGCCTCGAAGATGTTCGTCGGCTGCGCGCTCTCCACCTCCGCCAGCGCCTGGGCCGTGACGGGCACGAACTTCGGGTACTTCAGCTCGGGCCGGTCGAGCTCGTGGACGACGTCGAGGCCGGTGAGGTCGAGCAGCGACGGCAGCTCGTAGACCTCGTGCTCGACGACGCCGAGCTCGCGGATGAGGAGGTCGCGCACGTGCGCGCTGATGCCCTGGGCCAGCTCGAGGCGCACCGCGGGCCCGAAGCGGCGGCGCATGAGCTCCTTCTCCAGCGCCTGGAGGAGGTTCTCGGCGTCGTCCTCCTCGACCTCGAGGTCCTCGTTGCGGGTGACGCGGAAGGTGTGGTGCTCGACGATCTCCATCCCGGGGAAGAGGTAGTCGAGGTGCTCGCCGATGATCTCCTCGAGCGGGACGAAGGACGTGCGGCCGTCCTCGCGCGACGAGGGGGTCTCCTCCGGGCGGTGGGGGCGGCCCGCGGCGTCGACGGCGATGAAGCGCGGCAGCAGCGGGGGCACCTTGACGCGGGCGAAGTGCTCCTTGCCCGAGCTCGGGTTGCGCACGACGACGGCGAGGTTGAGCGAGAGCCCGGAGATGTAGGGGAAGGGGTGGGCCGGGTCGACGGCGAGCGGGGTGAGGACCGGGAAGATCTGCTTGCGGAAGTACTTGCGCAGGCGCAGCTGCTCGCTCTCGGCGAGATCGCCCCAGTGGAGGATCTCGATGCCCTCGGCCGCGAGCGCCGGCTGGATGTCCTCGGCGAAGGTGCGCGCGTGCTCCTCCATGAGCTCGTGGGCGCGCACGCTGATGGCCTCGAGGACCTGCCGCGGGGAGAGCCCCGAGGCCGCCGTCACGGCGAGGCCGGTGGCGATGCGCCGCTTGAGGCCGGCCACGCGGACCATGAAGAACTCGTCGAGGTTGGAGGCGAAGATCGACAGGAACCACGCGCGCTCGAGGAGCGGCTGGGTGGTGTCCTGGGCCTGCTCCAGCACCCGCTGGTTGAAGGCGAGCCAGCTGAGCTCGCGGTCCGCGAAGCGGCCCTCGGGGAGCCCGACGTCGAGCGGGTCGACCTCACCGCCGTCCTCCCCGGCCTCCTCGCCCGCCTCCTCGACGAGCTCGTCGGCCTGCTCGGCGACCTCCTCGGCGGGCGCGGCGGCGCCGGTCAGCGCGACGGCGTCGACGTCGTCGTGGGCGGCGCCGTCGTGGGCGGCGCCGTTGTCCGTGGCGCCGTCGCCGCCCTCGGGCCGCTCGTCGGCGGGCGCGTCCTCGAGGTGGCTGGGCGTGGTGACCTCAGGCTCTGGCATGGGGCCATGCTGCCACCTCAGCGCGCGTACTGAACGTCGAGCGAGGAGCGGTCGTAGCCGGCACGGCGGTAGGTGCGGATCGCCGCGGTGTTGTCGCCCTCGACGTAGAGCGTGGTGCGGCGGAAGCCGCGCCGGCGCATCTCGGCGAGGGCGAGGGCGGTGAGGTGCCCGCCCAGCCCGCGTCCCTGGGCCTGCGGGGCGACCCCGAGGGCGTAGATCTCCGCGTCGTGCCCCTCGGGCTTGACCCACATCGAGGCGAGCAGCGCGTCCGGCCGCCCGGCCTCGTGGGCGAGCCACAGGAGGGAGGGGTCGAACCACGGCTCGGCCTGCCGCTGGTGGAGGTCGGCGACGGTGAGGCGCCCCTGCTCGGGGTGCTCGGCGAAGGCGTCCGCGTTGAGGGCGACCCACGCCTCCTCGTCCTGCCCGGCGACGAAGGTGCGCACCTCCACCCCGGCGGGTGCCTCAACTGCCGGTGCCTCCGCCCCCGGCTCGAGGTCGCGCGCCATCTGCCACAGCTCACGGGTGACGCGCAGCCCGGCGGCGCGGGCCAGCGCCTGGGCGCCGGGGAGGTCGCCGTGTGCCCACAGCGCGACGGTGGGGACGTCGTCGAGGACGGTGTCGAGCAGCCGCCGTCCCAGGCCGCGACGGCGGTGGGCGGGGTGCACGCACAGCTCGCCGCTGCCCTCGGGGTCGACGACGGCGTGGGCGAGGAGCTCCTCCCCCTCGGCGAGCCAGTGGTGGCGGTAGCCGCCGGCACCGTGGCGCACGGCCAGGACGCTCTGCTCGTTGAAGGGCGCGACGCCGTCGGCGTCCGTCGCGGCGGCGGCGAGGCGCAGGACGGCGTCCGCGGAGGTGAGCCCGGTGCCCATCAGTCCAGGGTCCCCACGCGCCACATCTCCGCGGCGCGCTCGAGCTCCTCGGCCGTGCGCAGCAGCGCGGAGGCGCGGCGGGTGAGACGGGCGGCGAGCTCGTCGTCGTCGACCCAGTCGGCGTCGAGCGCGGAGCCGGTGGCGACGACGCGGATGAAGGCGGCGGCGCGGTCGAGGGCGACGTCGAGGTCGCCCTCGTACACGCCCGCGAGGACGGCGTCGGCGAGCTCGGCGACGTCGCTGGGCCCGGGGGGCTCGACGACGCCGGCGATGACCCCGGCGACCTCGGCGCGGTGCCGGCCGAGGGAGAAGCGGTCGGCGACCCGGGCGGGGTCCGACCGGACCCACTCGCGCATGAGGTACAGGCGCCACAGGGCGCCGGGGAGGGTCGTCGAGGGGCTCTGCGACCAGAGCTCGGCGATGGTGTCCAGGCCCTGGGTGTCGACGAGGGAGACGAGCCGGGAGACGAGCTCGGGGTCCTCCGCACCGGCGCGACCGCGCCCGACGAGGACCGCGGCCGTCGTGTGGGCGGCCTGCGAGCGCAGCGCCGGGTCGACGTCGCCGACGATGCGCTCGGCGGTCTGCGCGTCGAGCATGGCCGGACGGCGGTGCTTGCGCTCCATCAGTCCCCCTCACGGTGGTCCGTCCCGGACGGACCGACCGGAACCTCCCCGATGCTACGAGACACCTCCCCGGTCCGGCACGTGCGCAGCCGCTCTTCCCCGCGCCCGCCGTCCGTGGTGTGCTGGGCCCGCCCACCCCGGAGGAGAGGAAGCACACCATGGACGAGACACCCGCGACCCGGCCGATCGACGCGGCCGGTGACGCCCTGCACGTGCGACGCGTCTTCGGGGAGGCCTACCAGGCGGGCGACACGCTCGTCATCCCGGTCGCCAGGGTCGTCGGCGGCAGCGGCATGGGCTACGGCACCGGCGCGCTCGGCAGCCCCGAGCAGGGCGGGACAGGGGAGGGCTCCGGGGGCGGGGGCGGCTTCGGCGTCCACGCCAAGGCCGTGGGCGTCTACACCGTGCGCGACGGCGTCGTGCGCTGGCAGCCGGCGCTCGACCTCAACCGGGTGATCCTCGGCGGACAGGTGGTCGGCGCGATCGCCGTGCTCGCCCTGGCGCGGGCGCTGCGGGCGCGACGCCGGTAGTCAGTCCAGCCGGCGGGCCCTGGCCCGGGCGGCCGCGGCGTCGAGCTCGTCGGCCGTCGCCGCGAGGGCGTGGGGACGGCGGGTCACCGGGCCGGCGGCGTCGTCGTCGTGCGTGTGCCAGCGCGGGTCGCTCGCGGCGCCGTCGGACAGCACCCGCAGGAAGGCCGCGGCCTGCTCGAGGAGGTCCGCGAGGTCGGTCTCGCTCGTGCCGGCGAAGAGCTGGGCGAGCCGCTCGTCCAGAACGGGCGGCTGAGGGGCGACGACGGCGTCGCGCGGCTCGCCGTCCGGCGTCGTCTCCCCCGGGCCGGTCCGCGCGGTGCCGGCGCGGAAGCGCATGGTGATCGTCTCCGGGTCGCGCTCGAGCCAGGCGCGCAGGAGGTAGAGGCGCCACAGGGCGCCGGGGAGGCTCGCGGCGGGGCTGCGCGACCACAGGCCGGCGATCTCGTCCAGGCCCTCGGCGTCGATGATGGCGCCGACGCGCTCGGCGAGGCGCTCGTCCTCAGCCAGGTGGCTGGGGCCGAAGAGGACCGCGTTGGCCGTGGAGTGGGCGGCCTCGAAGGCCAGGGCGGGGTCGGAGTCGCCCCAGATGAGCTCGGCGTCCTTGTTGTCGAGGATGGCGGGCCGTCTGGGCCGCTCGCGACCGTCCACTGCTCTGGTCAGCTCGCCTTGCGGAGGGCGAAGCCCACGCCCTCAGGGCCGGTCTCCGCGTCGAGCAGGTGCTCGGCGAGGAGCGGGGAGGCAGCCTCCTCGACGAAGACGCGGGCACCGTCCTCCTCGATGATCGCGTCGCCCCGCTCGGGCTGCGGCGACAGGCTCATCTCCACCAGGTCCGCGTCCGGGGCGAGGGAGAGCCGCACCCCGCCGGACTTCGGCAGGCCCGACTGGGAGGTGATGCCCGTGATGGCAGCCTTGGCGTTGTCGGTGAGGCTCAGCATGATTCCCCCTAGGAGGCGGTGACGGGTGCGTGCGGCACCCCTCTACGGTGAGTCCCAGGGCCGCTCCCCGCAACCGGACGCGCCGACCCCGGGCCCCCTCCCCCGTCTGTGCGCCCGCTGGTCCACCATGCTCCCCGTCGACCGGGCGCACGGTGGACCTCCAAGGCGCAGGGTGGCCGGGCGGGCCGCGCGAGGCCGCCGACGCCTGGGCGGCACGGCTGTCCGCGTAGTCTTACCCCTGCCGGTGCGCCGCGGGCGAGCTCGCCCACACGCGTCCCGGGGCCTCTAGCTCAATGGGCAGAGCAGCGGACTTTTAATCCGTAGGTTGTGGGTTCGAGTCCCACGGGGCCCACTGGAGGCACGCCCTCCAATCCTGTTGCATGCTGGGACTGCCCAGCCCGTGGGCCCGCCCACGGCGCACGACGCGCGGACCAGGCGAAGGACATGGAGACGTACGACAGCACGGTCAAGCTCGCTCAGGCCCTCGGCCCGGGCGACGTGCTCGTGGGCGTCGGTCCGGGCGGTGAGCGGCTGTACCGGGTCCATGAGGTGCAGCGCAGGGCGGGGAAGGTCGTCGTCGCCGCCGGCGACCAGTCCGTGACGTTCCACCCGCGCGACGAGGTGCGGGTCGCGCACCCGGACCTGGCAGAGCTCCACGCCACCCGCGACGACGCGGGCGCCGAGTCGCCGACGCGGACGGCGTAGCACCGCCCGTTCGGCTGGCGTCCCCGGCTGTCGCCTCGTACGTTCGTGCGGCACGCCGACGAGACCGCCGGCCACGCACACGAGGAGGGCACGATGGGATTCCTGCGCAAGGCCATACGAGGCGGCATCGCCCTGAAGGCGCTTCAGGTCGTCCAGCGTGAGGCGGCCAAGCCCGAGAACCAGCGCAAGGCCAAGGAGATGTTCGCCAAGGTCCGCGACCGGAAGAAGCCTCCGCAGCGCTGACTCCAGGACGCACAGACGGTCACCACGGACGCACGGGATGTGCGTCGAGGTGACCGTCTGTGCGTACTCGGCGGGAAGAGAGGCGGCGTCAGACGCTGCGGACGCCGGAGGTGGCGCGACGGCCACCGCGGCTGCGGCCCTGGCCGCCGCCGCCCTGCGCCGGGCGCGAGTCGACCGAGGCCTGCCCGGTCGTGGAGGAGTAGACGGAGCGCGACCCGGCCCCGCGGCCGGCGCCGCCGCCGGTCCTGGCGCCGGTCTTGGCGCCACCACGGCTGCCGCCGCGCGGCGCGCTGGAGCCGCCGGACCGTCCGCCGCCCTGGGGCGCGCGGTCGGTGGTAGCGGTCGAGCCGGAGCGGCCACGGCCGCCGCGACGACGGCCACTGCCGCCACCGGCGCCGGCGCGCTGCTGCTGAGGTGCGCTCGGCACGGTCGCCGCGGCCTCGGCCGGGGACACGAGCGGCGCGAGCTCGCCGACGAGCTCGGAGATGACGCGGTCACCGGGGCGCACGCTCACCGGCTTGGCCGAGATCTTGGCCTGGCGGGTCAGGGTGCGCATGTCGCCGGCCTGCTCGGGGAGCATGATCGTCACGACGTCGCCGCCGGAGCCGGCGCGGGCCGTGCGGCCGGAGCGGTGCAGGTAGGCCTTGTGCTCGGCGGGCGGGTCGACGTGGACGACGAGCTCGACGTCGTCGACGTGGATGCCGCGCGCGGCGATGTCGGTGGCCACGAGCACCCGGACGGTGCCGGTGGAGAAGGCCGCGAGGTTGCGCTCACGGGCCGGCTGGGTGAGGTTGCCGTGCAGGTCGACGGCGGGCACGCCGGCCGCCGTCAGCTGCTTGGCCAGGCGCTTGGCCTGGTGCTTGGTGCGCGTGAAGAGCACGCGCTTGCCGGTGCCCGAGGCGAGGGCCTGGACGACGTCCTTCTTGTCGTCGGCGCCGGAGACGGCGAGGACGTGGTGCGTCATCGCGGCGACGGGCGACTCCGCGCTGTCGACGGAGTGGTGCAGCGGGTCGGTGAGGTAGCGCTTGACGAGGACGTCGACGCCGTTGTCCAGCGTCGCGGAGAACAGCATCCGCTGACCGGTGCGCGGCGTGCGGTCCATGATCCGCTTGACGCCGGGCAGGAAGCCGAGGTCGGCCATGTGGTCGGCCTCGTCGAGGATGGTGATCTGCACGTCGTCGAGCGACAGCACGCCCTGGCCGAGGAGGTCCTCGAGGCGGCCGGGGCAGGCGATGACGATGTCGACGCCGGTGCGCAGCGCGTTGACCTGGCGGGTCTGGTTGACGCCACCGAAGATCGTCGTCGTCACCAGGCCGAGCGAGGTCGCGAGGGGCTCGACGACGGCGTTGACCTGGTTGGCGAGCTCACGCGTCGGCACGAGGACCAGGCCGCTGGGGCGCTTGGAGACGCGGCGCCGGCCGGCCAGCCGCGTGACGAGCGGGAGGGCGAAGGCGAGGGTCTTGCCGGAGCCGGTACGCCCGCGGCCGAGGACGTCGCGGCCCTGGAGGGTGTCGGGCAGGGTCGCCGACTGGATGGGGAAGGGAGCCGTGATGCCGGTGTCGGTGAGGTGCTGGACGACGGGCGCGGGCAGGTCAAAGGACGCGAAGGAAGTCAAGGGTGCCTTTCAGGCTTCGAAGATCGGTCGGAGTTCGCCGTAACGGGATCCGCAGCGATGACCGCTGCATCGAACTCGACGACGCCGGGCTCGCGAAGACGCGTTGCCCACCTCGCCAGGATAGCCCTACTCCCGTCCCTGTGCCGGGCAGGGACTGTGACATGGGGCGCGGTAGCGTGCCGGGGTGACCCGTCCCTCCCGCGTCCTTGCCGCTCTCGCGCTCGTCCTGGCGGGCCTCCTGCTCCTCCCCCCGGCCGCGACGGCGGCGAGCGGTGACGTCGTCCGGCAGCTCGACATCGCCATCGGCATCCGCCCCGACGGGACGCTGGAGGTCACCGAGACCTACGACTGGGACTTCGGCACGCGCGAGGGCCTGGGCCTCACCCGCATGCTCGACTCACGCTTCGACTACGCACCCGACCCGGACAAGGTCCGCGTCTACGAGTACGCGGACTTCTCCGCCTCCAGCCCCACGGGCGCGCCGGCCGGGGTGTGGAGCACCGACGAGGGCGCCCGCGTCCGGGTCGACGTCGGCGCCCCCGACGGCTCCGACGACCGCCGCAGCGGCCGGCAGACCTACGTCCTGCGCTACACCGTCGACGGGGCCCTCAACGCGATCCGCGACGACCCCGCCGTCCCCGACCAGGACGAGCTGTACTGGAACGCCACCGGCCACGACTGGGACGTGCCCATCGAGCAGGCGACCGTCACCGTCACCGGCCCGGCCGACGTCGTCGACCACGCGTGCTACGAGGGCAGCCGCGGCTCGACCGCCGCGTGCGCCTCCCTCGACGCCGATGGCGGGCAGGTGCGGGCCACGAGCGGGCACCTGGCCTCGGGCTCCGGCATGACGGTCGTGGCCGCCTTCCCGCCCGGCACCTTCGGGACGATCGACCCGATCCTCGAGAGCGCGCCCGAGCCGCTCCTGTGGGCCGGCGACGGCGCCGCCCCCACCGCCGCCCGCTTCGTGCGGGACAACGTCGCCTGGCTCGCCCCGCTCGCCCTGCTCGGACCGGTGCTGCTCGCGGTGCTGCGCGTGCGGCGCGGCCGGGACCTCCACTTCGCCGACCTGCCGCCCGGGGTGCTGCCCGCGCCGGGCACGACGCCGCGGGTGGAGGTGCTGCGCGACGACCCCGCCGTCGCCGTCCGCTTCACCCCGCCCGACGACCTGCGCCCCGGTGAGGTCGGCGCCCTCGACGAGAAGACGGCGACGACGACGCACGTCTCCGCCACGCTCATCGACCTCGCCGTCCGCGGCTTCCTCCAGATCCACGAGGCGGGTACGGGCTGGCGCGGCAGGCCGAACGACTGGCTGCTCGTCGCCACGCCGGAGGCCGCACGCGGGGACCTGCGCGACTACGAGCGCACGCTCCTGGAGAAGGTCTTCGCGGGCCGCAGC
Source organism: Georgenia sp. Marseille-Q6866 (assembly GCF_965111665.1). Classification (NCBI taxonomy): domain Bacteria; kingdom Bacillati; phylum Actinomycetota; class Actinomycetes; order Allobogoriellales; family Allobogoriellaceae; genus Georgenia; species Georgenia sp. Marseille-Q6866. The sequence goes on from NZ_CBCOOR010000010.1 coordinate 51,553, forward strand.
CAGGTGCGGATGTCGCAGCTGCGCAACACCTTCGCCGGCACGCTGCGCACCGCCCGCCGCCAGCTCATGGGCGGGCTGGCCCAGCTCTTCACCGGACGGGTCCGGGCCGGGGCGGGGTCGATCCTCGTCCTCGTGCGGGTCGTCGTCGTCGGGCTCGTGCTCTTCACCTTCGGCGCGGGGATCGCCGGGGCGGCCGTGAGCGGACCGGCGACCATCGTCCTCGTCCTGGCGGCGGGCGGCGTCGTCGCCGCCTTCCTCCTCGCCTGGGGCCTGACCCGCCGCGCGAGGCTGCAGCGCAGCCCGGTCGGCCGGGCCCTGCACGAGCAGTCACGCGGGTTCCGCCTCTACCTCACCACCGCGGAGGGTCACCAGCTGCGCTTCGAGGAGGGCGAGGACATCTTCTCCCGGTACCTGCCCTACGCCATCGTCTACGAGGCGGCCGAGCGCTGGGCCGGTATCTTCGCCCGGCTCGAGGCCCAGGGGCAGCAGGTGGCCCGGCCCACGTGGTACGTCGGGACGCACGGCTTCCAGGCCGGCAGCTTCACCACCCTTGGCAGCGCGCTGTCCTCGTTCTCCTCCACCGCCGGCCGCACCCTGTCCTCGACCCCCGGCTCGTCGGGCGGCTCGGGCTCCGCGGCGGGGGCGGCGGCTTCTCCGGCGGTGGTGGCGGCGGGGCGGGGCGGCGGCCGCTGAGCCCCGGTACGACGACGCCGGCCGGCCCCCGTGGGACCGGCCGGCGTCGATGTCAGGCTCAGCGGCGCTTGGCGCCCTTGTTCGTGATGCCCACGTACACGCTGATGAAGAGGATCGCGGCGACGATCGAGATCGCCCAGCGGATCCAGTCGATGCCGCCGGTGTCGTCCACGCCCAGCGCGCCGGCCACCCAGTAGCCGGCCAGGGCACCCAGCACACCGAGGATGATGGTCCACAGGATGCCGAGGTTCTGGTCGCCCTTCATGAAGAGCCGGGCGAGCGCGCCGATGACGGCTCCGAAGATGATGAGACCAATGATCTCCATGGCAGTCCTTCCTCTCACTGGGCGCCACCATTGGGGTGGCGCCGGGTGTTCGTCCGGAATCGTGGCACGGGCCGGGGAGGCCCGCACTCCGAGAGCTCTCAGGCAGGCTCGACGCCGACGGCGAGTGCCAGGTGGTCCGACACGGGCAGCCGGACCGCGCTCGCCTCGGTCACGGCCCGCAGACCCGGCCCGGCGAGCACGTGGTCGAGCTGGCGCCGGGGCCGGCGCGCGCTGAAGGTGGGCGCCTGCGCGAGCCCGCGCATACCGGTCACCCGGGCAGCGTCGTCGGGGCCCATGTTGAGGTCGCCGAGGAGGAGGTGGGGGCCGGGCAGCGTGCGCAGCGCCCACGCCGACTCCGCCAGCTGGCGGCGGGCGACGGGCGGGGCGACGGACAGGTGGGTGCAGCCCACCGTCACGGGCCCGAAGGGCGCCTGGACGACGGCGGCGAGCAGCACGCGCGGCTGGTCCAGCCGCACCTGGAAGCCCAGGCGGGTGTCGGCGGGCGCGACGCGGACGGGGCCTGGCCGCAGCGGCCGCACGTGCCAGGAGGTCACCGGCCAGCGGCTGAGGAGGGCGACGCCGTAGCCGGAGTCGTCGGGCACGTGGGAGGGCACGGGGCGGCGGCGCAACCCCCGGGTGGAGCCGGCGAACGCCGCGGCGAAGCGGTGCCAGCGGTAGCCGAGGGCCTCGGCGATGACGGCCGTCTCGTCGATGCGCCCGCTGCGCGCCTGGCCCTTGTCGACCTCCTGGAGGGCGAGGACGTCGCCGGGCAGGTCACGGAACGCCGTCGCGAGCCGCTCCGCGGAGCTCGCGTCGCCCACGAGCGGGTGCCCGTGCTGGAGGTTCGACGTCACGACCAGCACGGGCAGCCTCTCAGCGCTCCTCGAAGGTGAGCGCCACGGAGTTCATGCAGTAGCGGTCCCCGGTGGGGGTCTGCGGCGCGTCGGGGAAGACGTGTCCCAGGTGGGAGTCGCAGCGGGCGCAGCGCACCTCGGTGCGGACCATGCCCAGGGTGCGGTCCTCGAGGAGGGTGACCGCGTCGGAGTCCTGCGGGGAGAAGAAGCTCGGCCAGCCGCAGTGGGCGTCGAACTTCGTGGTGGAGCGGAACAGCTCCGCCCCGCAGCCGCGGCAGCTGTAGACGCCCTCGCGGTTCTCGTGGAGGAGCTCGCCGGTGCCCGGCCGCTCCGTGCCTGCCTCGCGCAGGACGTGGTACTCCTTGGGCGAGAGGCGCTCGCGCCACTCGTCCTCGCTCAGGGCGACCTGGGTGAACGCCACGCGCTGGTTCTCGGTGCTCATGTCCCCATCTTGCGCCTCGCTCGGCCGGGAAGTCACGTCGAGGCGTCCGGGTGTGACCCGACGAGCACCTTGCCGAAGACGTGCGTCACGTACGGGTTGCCCCCGTCACGCTCGACCGGCTCGTAGCCGCTGGCCCGGTAGAGCCCGCACGCCTCGACGAGGGACTCGTTGACGCCGAGGAGGACGCGCCGCCCGCCGAGGGAGCGGGCGCGGTTCTCCAGGGAGCCGAGGAGGAACCTGCCCAGCCCGCGGCCGCGGACGTCCGGCTTGAGCCACATCCGCCGGATCTCCACGAGCCCCTGCTCGAGCACGTGCACCGCCCCGAAGCCGATGACCGCGCCGGAGCCGATCTCGCTGACCAGCATGAAGTCCCCGCGCGGCGGGGTGACCTCGGCGGGGTCGGCGGCGTCCGCAAAGGACGGGTCGATGTCGAGGCGGTCGCTGAGCTCGGCGAGGTAGGCGCGCATCGCGTGCGCCGCGGCGTCGCTGCCGGCCTGGCCCTCCAGGACCCGCACCGGTGGCGCCCCCGTGGCGCGGCGTGCGCGGCCTGCCGTTGCCTCCATCGGCACAGTGTGCACCTTCCCCCTGCGCCCTGTCTCGCGCGGTCCTAGGCTCGCGCCATGGAGCAGCAGTCGGCGCACCGGCCCAGGCTGTGCGTCCTCGCGCCCACGCCCCTCCTCATGGTCGAGGTCGAGCCGGGTGAGGACGAGGACTACGAGCACTCCGCCGACCTCCACCTCCACCCCGGCGGCCAGGGCCTGTGGGTGGCGCGGATGGCGATCTCCCTCGGCGCGGAGGTCACCGTGTGCGGGCCGTTCGGCGGCGAGGTGGGCGCCGTGCTCGCCCACATGCTCTCGGAGGAGAAGCTCACCGTGCGGGCCGTGCCCTACAACGCGGGCAACGGCGCCTACGTCCACGACCGCCGGGGCGGGGACCGCGCCACGCTCGCGCACATGGTCCCCCCGCAGCTGACCCGTCATGAGCTCGACGACCTCTACGGCACGGTCCTCGTCGAGGCGCTCGAGTCCGACGTCCTCGTCCTCACCGGCGCGGAGCCGGACCGGGTGCTGCCGGCGGGCTTCTTCTCCCGCCTCGTGCGGGACGTGCGCAGCGTGGACAAGCCGATCGTGGCGGACCTCTCGGGCGACGCCGCGAAGGCCGCCGCCCGCGAGGGGCCCACGGTCCTCAAGATGAGCCACGAGGAGCTGCAGGGCGCCGGCCTCACCGGCGGCGACTCCGTCGAGGAGCTCCAGGCGGCGGGCCGGCGGCTCGTCGAGCAGGGCGTCGAGGCGATGCTCATCTCCCGTGCCGGGGAGCCGACGCTCCTCGTGACGGCCGAGTCGACCCGGCTGCTCGTCGGGCCCGTCGTCACGCCGCTGGACCACCGCGGCGCCGGTGACTCGATGACGGCCGGGGTGGCGGTCGCGCTGGGGCGCGGCGCGAGCGTCGGCGAGGCCGCCCGCCTGGGAGCCGCGGCCGGCGCCCTCAACGTCACGCGCCGCGGGCTGGGCACGGGCCGGCGCGAGCAGATCGAGCGCTTCGCGGACCGCATCGGCATCGAGGTCGTCCCCCGCGACGACGGCGGGAGGGCTGGGACGTGAGGGTCCTCGTCACCAACGACGACGGCATCCGGTCACCCGGGCTCGTCGTGCTCGCACGCGTCGCGCTCGAGGCGGGCTGCGACGTCGTCGTTGCCGCCCCGCACCGCCAGTACTCGGGAGCGAGCGCCTCCCTCACCGCACAGGAGGTCGACGGGCGTCTCGCGCTCGTCGACGCCCGCCCTCCCGGCCTGCCCGACGGCGTGCCCTCCTTCGGCGTCAAGGCGGCTCCCGCCCTCATCGCCTTCGTCGCCGCCTACGGCGCCTTCGGGCAGCGGCCCGACCTCGTGCTGTCCGGGGTGAACCTCGGGGCGAACACCGGCCGTGCCACCCTCCACTCGGGGACGGTGGGGGCCGCGCTGTCCGCGGCGACCCAGGGGATCCCCGCCCTGGCGGTCTCCATCGCCTCGGCCGACCCCCAGCACTGGGACACCGCCCGCCTGGTGACCGGCCACGCCTTCGCCTGGCTCCGCGACCAGCCGAGCGACGAGGAGCGCGTGCTCAACATCAACGTGCCCGACATCCCGGCCGAGCAGCTGCGCGGCCTGCGCGCGGCCCGCCTGGCCAGCTTCGGTGCCGTCCAGGCCCGGGTCAAGGAGAAGGGCAAGAACTACGTCATGCTCACCTACTCGGGCGTGGACGCCGAGGACGAGCCGGGCTCCGACCACCACCTTCTCAGCCGCGGGTGGGCCACCGCGACGCTCCTCACCGCCCCTTACGACGATCCCGGGGACACCGAGCTGCCGACCTTCACCGGGCGCGGCGAGGCGCCGGTGGCGGTGGACGTCGGCTCGGGGACGGTGATGAGCTCCAACGACGACCTGCCGAGCGGGGAGATCAGCGAGGAGCAGGTCGAGGGCTCAGCGACGCGCTGAGCCCCCGCCCGGGGTGACCCTCAGTCCTCCTCGGGCCCCTCGTCCTCGACCGGCTCGCCGGTCCGCGCACGGCGGTTCTTCACGCCCATGGCGACGGCGCCGACGAGCAGCCCGCCGCCGCCACCGACGACACCGCCCTTGACCATCGAGCCGACCACTCCCGACTCGAGGTCGACGGCGGGCAGGTCGAGGAGACCGTGGCCCGCGAAGACCGTGTAGGCGAGCGCCCCGAGGACGACGGCGAAGCCGCCGAACACGATGGCGCCGGTGGTGCGCTTCATCGCCGGCTCGGCACGGAAGGCGAGCTCGCTGACGTCCACCCCGCGCCGGCCGGCGTACCAGATCGTCGCCCAGCTCTGCAGGCCGGCGAGGAGCAGCAGCAGCACCGGGAGCAGCAGCTGCCCGAGCAGGGCCGTGACGACCGCGATGCCGATCGAGACGTAGATCGTCAGCGTGTAGCCGAAGGTGGCGGCCTCCGTGAAGACGGCGCGCTCACGCTCGTCGCCGTAGCTCGCGCTGTCCAGCCGCATGAGGCGGTCGGCCGCCCGGTCCCGGGCTCCGTAGGTGCTCGTCATCGTCGTGCCTCTCCTGTGGTGGTGTCCTCGTCCTGGCCGAACAGCTCCTCGACGGTGGAGCCGAGCGCGCGGGCCACCCGCAGCGCGAGGTGGACCGACGGCGCGTAGTCGCCCTGCTCGACGGCGATGACCGTCTGCCGGCTGACACCGACGGCCGTGGCGAGCTCGGCCTGCGTCAGGCGCTGCTCGCGCCGGCGCCGGCGGACCGGGTTGTCCGTGGCACTCGCGGCGACTGCTCGTGGGCTCATGGCTCGATGTTAAGAGCCCTTGACATCGAACGTCAAGGGCTCTTGACATCACGTGTCAAGGGCCGTTGACACGGTCAGTCGTGGAGCCGCACCTCGGTCGCCTTGTGGCCGCGCGGCTCCAGCTGGAGCGTGGAGTGCTCGACGTCGAAGTGGCCCTCGAGGCAGTGCTGCAGCGCGTCGAGGACGACGCAGAAGCGCTCCGGGTGGAGGACCTCGTCCTCGACGACGACGTGCGCGGAGACCACCGGCACGCCGGAGGTGATCGTCCAGGCGTGGAGGTCGTGGACCGTGACGACGCCGTCCACCTCGCACATGTGCTCGCGCAGCTCGGCGAGCGACATGTCCTCCGGCGCCCCCTCGAGCAGGACGCGGGCGACGTCACGCAGGAGGAGCAGCGCGCGCGGGACGATGAACGCGCCGAGCGCCACGGAGGCGACGGCGTCGGCCTGCGTCCAGCCGGTGACCGCGATGACGGCCGCGGCGAGGAGGACCGCCACCGAGCCGAGCAGGTCCCCGAGCACCTCGAGGTAGGCGCCCCGGACGTTGAGGCTCTCCCCGCGCCCACCGCTGAGCAGCCACAGCGACACGAGGTTGGCGACCAGTCCGACCGTGCCGACGAGCACCATGAGGCCGGTGCGGATCTCAGGCTCGGTCCCGAACCGCCCCACTCCCTCGACGATGACGACCACGCCGACGACGAGGAGGATGACGCCGTTGACGAGCGCCGCGAGGATCTCCGCCCGCTGCCAGCCGAAGGTCCACCTCCCCCGCGCGGGACGGGAGGCGATCCACGTGGCCGCGAGCGCCAGGCCGAGCGCGGCCGTGTCGGAGAGCATGTGCCCGGCGTCGGCCAGCAGGGCGAGCGAGCCGGACAGCCACCCGCCGACGGCCTCGACCACCATGACGGTGGCGGTGACGAGGAAGGCCGCGAGGAGCCGCGAGCGGTGCGCCGCGGCGGCCGTGTGGTGGTGGTCGTGAGGCACGTCAGCCCCAGCCGAGCTCGTGGAGGCGCTCGTCGTCGATGCCGAAGTGGTGGGCGATCTCGTGGACGACCGTCACGGCGACCTCCTCGACCACCTCCTCGACGCTCTCGCACATGCGCAGCGTGGGACCCCGGAAGATCGTGATGCGGTCGGGCAGGGAGCCGGCCGCCCACCAGGAGTCCCGCTCGGTGAGCGGCGTGCCCTCGTACAGCCCGAGCAGGTCGGGGTCACCCGCGTCGGCCGACGGCTCGTCCTCGACGAGCACGACGACGTTGTCCATCTGCGCCGTCAGCTCGGGGGGCACGAGGTCCAGGCCGTCACTGACGGCCTCCTCGAACTCCGCGCGGGACATCTCGACCATGGCCCCATCATCACCCAGGCCACCGACGCCCCGGCAGGCGTTCCGGCGACGTGCCGCAGACCACACCCAGGCGTTTTGCTCCTACGCCGTTCTTCCCCCTATGCTTATGGAGGTCTTGGGGCGCCTCGGCGTCACGGGCGTCCTGAACGGGCCCCCATCGTCTAGCGGCCTAGGACCCCGCCCTTTCACGGCGGTAGCACGGGTTCGAATCCCGTTGGGGGTACGAACCAGCACGACAAGTAGTACAGCAGGAAGCCTTACCACAAGGCCCCGTAGCGCAGTTGGTTAGCGCGCCGCCCTGTCACGGCGGAGGTCGCGGGTTCAAGTCCCGTCGGGGTCGCGGCGGAAGGCCCGGTCAGAGATCTGACCGGGCCTTCGCTCACCAGGCTCTGTAGCTCAGTTGGTAGAGCGTTCGACTGAAAATCGAAAGGTCACCGGATCGACGCCGGTCGGAGCCACACCGAAGAACCCCCGCCTCGTGCGGGGGTTCTTCCTTTTCCGCCCCCGGCGCAGTGGCCGGGACGGGCGAGGGCCCCGCACCTGGTCGGTGCGAGGCCCTCGCTCGTGCGCTACCCGGTCAGGAGGCCGGGGGACGACGCACGCCCAGCGTGTCCTTCCCGTCGCCGTTCCAGTCACCGACGTACACCTCGTCACCGGAGCGGCCGTAGACGATGGCGAAGTCGGCCGGACCGCCACGCAGGGAGTTCTTCACGTGGAACTCCCGGTCGCGCCGGATCGCGAAGGTGTCCGTGCCGTTGCCGTCCCAGTCACCGGCGAGGGTGACGTCGTCCGGGCGGCCGTAGGTGAACACGACGTCGGCGTCGCCGCCGGCGATGCGGTTCTTCACGTGGTACGTCGCACCGCGACGCACCGCGAAGGTGTCCGAGCCGTTGCCGTCCCAGTCGCCCACCATGACCTCGTCGTTCGCGCGGCCGTAGGTGATGACGTGGTCGGCGTCGCCGCCCCGCAGCGAGTTCTTCACGTGGTACTCCGCGCCGCGGCGGACCGCCAGCGTGTCGACACCGTCGCGGTCCCAGTCACCCACGAGCACGACGTCGTCCGCACGCCCGTAGGTGAACACGGTGCTCGCCGGCCCGCCCTGCGGCGCGTCGTTGACGAAGTACTGCTTCCCGCGGCGCACGGTGATGGTGTCCGTGCCGTTCCCGTCCCAGTCGCCGATGAGCACCTCGTCGGTGCGCCGGCCGTACTGGAAGGCGTAGTGCGCGGTGCCCGACCAGTCGTTGGACAGGAAGAAGCCGAACCGCTGCGCCGGGGGCTGCGGCTCGTCCGCACCCTCGACCGTCACCGGCACCCGGATGGTCGTGCCGCTGGGGGCGGCCTCCATCTCGAGGGTGTACTCGCCGTCCAGGTCGGCCGGCACGGTGAAGGTGACCGTGGCCGCGCCGTCGGTGACGGGGGCGGTGTGCACGGCCTCGCCGCGCTCGCCGTCCTCGCCGACGAGGTAGACGGCCAGCTCGGTGTTGTCCGGGCTGCCGAGCGAGGTGAGGTCGAGCCTGCTGACCTCGAAGGAGACCGCCTCACCGGCGACGAGCTCGCTCGGCAGCGGCGTGACCACCGTGGACCGACGCGCGAAGTCCGGCGACAGCGGGGAGCTCTCCCCGATGTACTCGATCCACGCGTCGCGGTCGACCAGGCCGGTGTCCTGGACGTCCGTGGCGCCGCGGAAGACCGAGAAGTTGTCACCGCCCTGGGCCAGGAAGGAGAAGGTCCCGATCCGGTACTCGGCGGCCGGGTCGATCGGGGCGCCGTCGACCGTCACCGAGGTGATCCGCTCCCCGCTCTCGGCCTCCGGGTCCAGCGTGTAGGACACGTTGTCCGACAGACCCAGGTGCAGGAAGGGGTTGGAGGCGGTCGAGGGCTGCCACTGCTGCTCGAGCATCGTGACGAACTGTTCGCCCGTGAGGGTCACCGTCCACAGGTTGTTGACGAAGGGCAGCACGGCGTTGGCCTCGGCGAAGGTGATCTCACCGTTCTCGCCCCGCAGCAGCTCGGCGCGCAGCCCACCGGGGTTGACCACGCCGATCTCCGCGGCGCCCAGGCGCTCCTCGCTCAGCTTGTCGCGCAGGACGTTGGCGACGAGGTTGCCCAGCGTGGACTCCCTCGTGCGGTCGTCCCGCACGAGGTCACCGGCGGCGTTGGTCGTGTGCGCCGTCGTGATGTCGGCGCTCACCTCGCCGACGACGACGCTGCCGATCTCGCGGGCCTCGGCGAGCGCGGCGTCGAGGATCGTCCTGACCTCCGCGACGCGCGGGTAGGTCTCGACGAGCTCCTCGAAGGGCGCCGTCGTCATGGGCACGTTCCGCTGCTCGTAGTCCACGACCTCGCTGCTCTCGCGGTCGACGGTGAGGACGACCTGCGAGACGTAGGTGCCGTAGCTCTCGCCCTGGATGACGGGCCGCAGGGCGGCGCCGCCGGTCCCGGGGACCGGGCCGTCCCAGGCGTAGACCTCGTGCGTGTGGCCGTTGAAGATCGCGTCCACGTCCGCGCTGGTGTCGTTGACGATCCCGGCGAAGACCTCGCTCGTGGCGATCTGCTCCTCGAGCGTCGAGCCCGAGCCGGCCGGTGCCCCCTCGTGGAAGGACGCGACGATGACGTCGGCCGCGCCGCTGTCGCTCAGCTCGTCGGCGACGCGGTTGACCGCCTCGACCGGGTTGCCGAACGTGAGGCCCTCGATGCCGCCGGGGGTGACGAGGGTCGGGGTCTCCTGGGTGACGACGCCGATGACCGCCACGGTCACGCCGTCGACCTCGAAGGTGTCGTACTCCGGCAGGGCCGGCTCACCGTCCGCGCCGTAGACGTTGGCCCCGAGGTGCTCGAAGTCGGCCCAGTCGGTGACCTGGCCGGTGAGGTTGTCGAAGCCGGCGTCGAACTCGTGGTTCCCGACGTTCGACACCGCGACGTCCAGGGCGTTGAGGACGTCGATGGTGGGCTTGTCCTCCTGCACGGAGGAGGTGAACAGCGAGGCGCCGATGTTGTCGCCGGAGGACAGGAGGAGCGTGTTGTCCTCCCCGCCCTCGGCGCGCAGCTCCTCGATCGTGCCCGCGAAGGAGAGGGTCGCGTTGGTGACGACGCCGGTCTGCCGGTTGGTGACGTAATCGTTCAGCCGGCCGTGGAAGTCGTTGAAGGCCAGCAGGTTGATGTCGACCGTGGGCTCGGGCTCGTCCGCGACGAGGTCGAGCCCGACGATGATCGGGTCGTGGTCGCTGGACCGGTACGGCGACGCGTCGTGGAAGTCGGTGACGTTGTAGTTGTACCGGCTGTACTCGAAGGCGATGGACTCGTAGGCGTTGATGTTCCAGATGTCGGCGCCGGTCACCGCTGCGGTGGCCGCCTCGCTCGCAAGGACGTGGTCGAGCGAGCCGACCATCGAGCCGAAGGAGTACGTCGACTTCTCGGTGAGCTCGTCGCCGAGGTCCGTGTAGCCGTTCTCGTAGAAGACCTGCATCGGGTCTTCCTGCGTGTAGGAGTTGAAGTCACCGGCGAGGAGCACCAGCTCCGTGCCGGCGTCGGCCGCGACCTCGTCGGCGAAGGCGACGAGCGCCTCGGCCTGGCGGACGCGGTCGGGGTTCGAGGCCCCCTGGCCGTCGCCCTGGTCGGCGTTCTCCCCTGAGCCGGAGCCCTTGGACTTGAAGTGGTTGTTGATGACGACGAAGGAGTCGGCGTCCGCGAGGATGTCGCCGTTCTCGTCGACCGGCGCGAACTCCTGGGCCATCGGCTCGCGGGCGTTGCCGAACGCGGCGCTGTCGAGCAGGATCTCGGTGCCGCCGACAGGGGTGACGGCGTCGACCTGGTAGATGAACGCGTTGCGGATGACGTCCTCGGCCGCGGGGAACTGCTCGGCGGACACGACGTACTCCCACCGCTCCTCGCCCGCGCCCGCGTTGAGGGCGTCGACGAGGTCGGACAGGGCGTGGTCACGGTCGGCGGCGGTGTTGCCCGGGACGAAGGGCAGCGAGTTCTCGATCTCCTGGAGGGCGACGACGTCGGCGTCCAGGGCGTTGATCGCGCTGACGATCTTCTCGGTCTGACGGGCGAGGTTCGCCGCGTCGTAGGCACCGCGGACGTCGCAGTTGCGGGCCGTCGTCGGGCCTCCCAGGCGGTCACCGAAGAAGCCGCAGCCGGCCTCCTCGTCGCCGAGGCTGGTGAAGTAGTTGAGGACGTTGAAGGTGGCGACCCTGACGTCGCCGCCGACCTCCTCGGGGGCCTCCGGACGGGTGTTCTCCCAGCTGATGGGCTGGACCTCGGCGGCGTTGGCGCCGGTGAGACGGCTCTGCGGCTGGAAGTTCCAGGTGGCGTCCTCGCCTGCGATGGTGCGCCGGAAGTCGAGGATGACGGGGCCCTCGAACTCGACCGGCGCGCCGACCCGGACCGGGTTGTCCGGCGTGAGGTAGGCGACCGGGGTCTCGTGGTCGTCGAAGGAGAAGTTGGTCCAGTCGTGGCTGGAGCCGTCGTCCATCCGGATCTCGCGGTCGGCGTTCGCGGCGACGAGGTCGGTGTAGGCCTCGGTGCCGGGGCGCACGACGTCGGTCGGCTGGCGCAGGGGCTCGTCGCCGGCGGCCAGGCCCACCCAGCCGAAGCGGTTGGTGTGGTACGTGTCGGTCACCGTGAAGTCGCCCTGCGGGGCGAGCAGCATGCCCTCGAGGGCCTCGCGCTCGTCGACCGCGGGCAGGGGGACCTGCGCCGCGACGATGTCGGCGGCGGGCTCGTCGAGGACGCTGTGGCTCGCTGCGGCGATCTGGGTGAGGCCGAAGTACTCGCCGGCGGTGCCAGTCACCTCGACGAGGTCGCCGACCTCGACGTCACTGGCGAGCTGCGTGCCACCGCCGAAGACGAAGATGCCGTGCGAGGCGTCGTGGCCCTCGAGGTCCGCGCCCGTGCCGGGCGTCTGGATGAAGGCGCCGTTGAAGCCGCCGTCGGCGTAGACGCCGGTGACGATGCCCCGGGTCGTGACGGTCTGGTCCAGCAGCGGGGTCGCGTCGCCGGTGCCCTGGATCTCGGCGATCGGCGTCACCTCACCCGGCTCGGGGTCCGGGTCCGGGTCGGGCTCCTCGGCGGCGCTGTTGAGGGCGCCGAAGCTGCTCGCGACCGGACCGGTCCACTCGCCGTCGACGCGCTGGAGGGACTGCCCCGCCGGCGTGTCGCCCGGCTGGGAGACGCCGATGTCGGTGCTCTCCACACCGTCGGCGGCGCCGCCCGATGCGGTCATCACGCCCTCGTAGGAGAGGAACTCGACGACGGTGCCCTCGGCGTCGACCAGGGCCACGCCGTCGGGGGCGCCGTTCTGGACGCCGTTGGCCGGGTAGTCGAGGACGACGACGCCGGCCTCGGGCACCGTCTCCTCGATCTCCGTCGTGCTGTACGCGGTGTTGGTGCTGCCGTTGTAGAGGACCACCTGCCACCCGGCGAGGTCGGTGCCGACCGGGGCCTGGATCTCGATCGCCTCACCGACGTCGGCGCCGTCGTTGTCGTAGTGGATCTCGCTGATGAACACGGGTCCCGTGCTCATGAGCGCGGCCGCGGGGGCGACGGCGACGAGCGGGGTGAGGATGAGGGAGGCGACTCCGACCGCGGCCACACCCCCTCTGCCACGAGTGGTGGACCTACGGGGAACTCGGCTCACGGGTGCTCCTTCTCCGGCCGCCCGGCCGGGTGCTTCGTGCGCGCGACGACGCGCGCAGTGGAGGGGTAGGCCCGCTCATCATGTGGCACGGGCCACGTCCTCGTCAACGTCTCACTCTGCGAGACACCGGCCGTTCACCGCCCCGTCACCGCCGAGTCACCGCCCCGTGGCGCGCCCGTCCGCGCCGCGCCGTGAGCGGCTCGCGGCGCAAGGACGTGCACGGCGCGCCGATCCCCGCGATCATGGGGCAGCAACGACGACTGCACGACGACGGCGCTTCGGCGCGGAGAAGAGGGAGACGCGTGAGTACTGCCGCACCGCAGCACCTCGGGACCGGCCAGCAGCCGCCCGGACGCCCGTCCATCGGCGAGCTGGTGGCGAGGATCTCCGACCAGTTCTCGCGCATCCTGCGCGGCGAGCTCGAGCTCATCCAGGTCAAGGCGGCGGCCAAGGCGAAGAAGGTGGGCGCGGGCGCCGCGATGTTCGCCGTCGCCGGCCTCCTCGGCTTCTTCGCCCTCGCCCTCCTCATCACCACCGCGGTGCTGGGCCTGGCCGAGGCGCTCCCGGCGTGGCTGTCCGCCCTCATCGTCGCCGTCGTCCTGCTCGTCATCGCTGGCATCATCGCCCTCGTCGGCAAGAAGATGCTGCAGTCGGGCGAGGCGCCCTCCGCGGAGGAGACCAAGGCCAACCTCAAGGCCGACCTCGACGCCGTCAAGAAGGGCCTCAGCTCATGAGCGACGACAAGCGCACCCCCGAGCAGATCCAGGCCGACCTCGCCCGCACGCGGCAGGAGCTGGCCGGCTCGGTCGACGAGCTGAGCACGATGCTCGACCCGCGCGAGCAGATCAAGGAGGCGAGGTCGAGCCTCAAGGCCGCCCTCGGCCGCACGGGCGAGTCCGCCCGGCACGCGGCGAAGGGCGCCGAGGCGAAGGCCCAGTCCCTCCTGGACGACGCCAAGGGCGGGGACCCCAAGGCCATCGGCATCGTCGGTGCGGGCGCGGCCGCGCTCGCCCTCGTCGTCACGGTGGTCGCACGCCGCTCCCGCTGAGCCACGCACACGACGCGCGCAGGGCCCTGGAGGCCCTGCGCGCGTTCTGCTCAGCCCGTGGGGCGCTGCGCGCCCATCCCGTTCGCGACGAGCAGCTCGTCGACCTCGCTACGGCGGTAGCGGCGGTGCCCGCCCAGGGTGCGGACCGCGGTGAGCTTGCCGGCGTTCGCCCACCGGGTCACCGTCTTGGGGTCCACCCGGAACCGGGCAGCCACCTCACCGGGGGTCAGCAGTGTCTCCTCGCGATGATTCTCGTCCATGGTGCACCTCAGTTCCGTCACGGCCCGGGCCGGCTCACCCGCCAGATGACTCACGCTAACTCGCCCGATTCGGGCGAAAAGCGGACGAAGGTCCCATGGCCCCCACGGCGCTCGGGTCCCCGCCGGGCCGGCAGAGTGAGCGGCCGCACGTGCGCTGGATGGTCGAACCCACGCTCGACCATGTACCGTGGGCACCACGAACCATGACCACATAAATGGGGCCGCACTGACACCGTCGGTGCCTGCCCCTCTTCTACGTTGGAGGGGGTCGACGCCATGGGGCGCGGCCGTCAGAAGGCCAAGCAGACGAAGGTCGCTCGCCGGCTGAAGTACTACAGCCCGGAGACCGACTACCAGGCTCTCGAGAGAGAGCTGGCGTCTCAGAGCCATGACCGGGACATGCACGACTTCGAGATCCCCTCCGCAGAGGATGACGACGACTGGCGTCTCCGCTCGGACTAGGTTCACCGTCGCCCACGGCGACGGCGTGACAGCGATCCTCAGGTCGCCGCTCCCCCACGGGGACGCGGCGACCTGAGCTGATCGCGGCTCTCAGCTGCGGTAGCTGCCGTGCATGCGCACGGCTCCCCCACGCATGCCCTTGGTGCCGGTGACGACGTCGCCGTCGCTGTCGGTGAGGCGCTCCACCGTGCCCAGCTGCCACGCGTCGATGCCGGCCGCGCACGCCGTCCGGACCGCCTGCTCCGCCGCGGACGGGGCGAGCACCGCCACCATGCCGACGCCGAGGTTGAGCGTCTGCTCGAGGTCGGCCCACTCGACCGGACCGAGGCGACGCACGACGTCGAAGACCGCCGGCACCTGCCAGGAGCCACGCTCGACGTGGCCGACGAGCCCGGCGGGCAGCACGCGGGCGAGGTTCGCCGCGAGCCCGCCACCGGTGACGTGCGAGAGGGCGTGCAGCCCGTCGTCCTCCGCGAGCTCCAGGCACAGCCGCGTGTACAGGCGGGTGGGCTCGAGGAGCTCTTCCCCGACGGTGCGCCCCAGCTCGGCGACGTCCCGCTCCAGCGACCAGCCGCTCACCTCGAGGACCCGGCGGACGAGGGAGTAGCCGTTGGCGTGCAGCCCGGAGGAGGCGAGCGCGACGAGGACGTCGCCCTCGGCCACCCGCTCGGGGCCGAGCACGCGGTCGGCCTCGACGACGCCCGTGGCGGCGCCCGCGACGTCGTACTCGTCGGGGCCCAGGAGGCCGGGGTGCTCGGCCGTCTCCCCGCCCACGAGGGCGGTGCCGGTGAGGGCGCAGGCCTCGGCGATGCCGCGGACGATGTCGGCGATCCGCTCGGGCACGACCCGCCCGCAGGCGATGTAGTCCGTCATGACGAGCGGCCGCGCCCCCACGACGACGATGTCGTCGACGACCATGCCGACGAGGTCGTGGCCGATGGTGTCGTGGACGTCCATCGCCTGGGCGATGGCGACCTTGGTGCCGACGCCGTCGGTGGAGGTGGCGAGGAGTGGACGGCGGTACTCGCGCAGCGCGGAGGCGTCGTAGAGACCGGCGAAACCGCCGGCGCCGCCGACGACCTCGGGCCCGTGGGTGGCGCGCAGCGCACCCTTCATGAGCTCGACGGCGCGGTCACCCGCCTCCGTGTCGACGCCGGCCGCGGCGTAGCTGATGGGGGTGCGGTTCTCGGTGCTCACTACGCTCCAGCGATCGTCAGGGACCCCGGGTGCCGGGGCGGGAGGACCTGGTAGTCACGCCGCTCGGCCGAGGCCTCGGCGTCCTCGACGGGCACGGGGTACTCGCCGGTGAAGCACGCGGTGCACAGCCGCGTGCGGGGCACGGCGGTGGCCTCGATCATCCCGTCGGTGGAGATGTACCCGAGGCTGTCGGCGCCGAGGGAGGCGCGGATCTCCTCGATGCTCATGCCGTTGGCGATGAGCTCGGCCCGGGTGGCGAAGTCGATGCCGTAGAAGCACGGCCACTTGACCGGCGGGGAGGAGATGCGGACGTGGATCTCCGCGGCACCGGCCTCACGCAGCATGCGGACGAGAGCGCGCTGGGTGTTGCCGCGGACGATGGAGTCGTCCACGACGACGAGCCGCTTGCCGGCGATGACCTCGCGCAGCGGGTTGAGCTTGAGCTTGATGCCGAGCTGGCGGATCGTGTCGGTCGGCTGGATGAAGGTACGCCCGACGTAGGCGTTCTTCACCAGCCCCTGCGCGAAGGGGATCCCGGACTCCTGGGCGTACCCGATCGCGGCGGGCGTCCCGGAGTCGGGCGTGGGGATGACGAGGTCGGCGTCGACGGGGTGCTCGCGCGCCAGCACGCGGCCCATCTCGCTGCGCGCCGCGTTGACCGAGCGGCCCGCGATCTGCGTGTCCGGCCGGGCGAGGTAGACGTACTCGAAGACGCAGCCGCGCGGGCTGGGCTCGGCGAAGTGCTGCGAGCGCAGCCCGTCCTCGTCGACGACGACGAGCTCGCCGGGCTCGATCTCCCGGACGAAGGTGGCGCCGACGATGTCGAGGGCCGCGGTCTCCGAGGCGATGGCCCAGCCGCGCTGCAGCCGGCCGAGGACGAGGGGCCGGAAGCCGTGGGGGTCGCGGGCGGCGTAGAGGGAGTGCTCGTCCATGAAGACGAGCGAGAAGGCGCCCTCCAGGAGCGGCAGCACGCTCATCGCCGTCGCCTCGAGGGACCCGGTGCCCTCACCGGCGGTCCCGGACAGCAGGGCGGTGATGACGGCGGTGTCGGTGGAGCTGCCCCGCCCGAGCTCGCCGGACAGGTCCGTGCCCGACTGCTCGCGCACGAGCTCCATGAGCCGGCGCGTGTTGGTGAGGTTGCCGTTGTGGCCGAGGGCGACCGTGCCGCTGCCCGCCGGGCCGAGGGTGGGCTGGGCGTTCTCCCACGCGCTGGCGCCCGTCGTCGCGTAGCGCACGTGCCCGACGGCGATGTGCCCCTGCAGCGCGGACAGCGTCCGGTCGTCGAAGACCTGGGAGACCAGGCCCATGTCCTTGTAGACGAGGAGCTGCTCGCCGTTGCTCGTGGCGATGCCGGCCGACTCCTGGCCGCGGTGCTGCAGCGCGTAGATGCCGAAGTAGGTGAGGCGGGAGACCTCCTCACCGGGCGCCCACACGCCGAAGACCCCGCACTCGTCCTGGGGAGGGGCTTCCCCCGGGAGCAGGTCGTGACTCAGCCGTCCGTCTCCGCGTCGCACGTGTGCATGGTCCCACACCCGCGCGCGGGGCGGCGGGTGCAGTCAGACAGGTGAGAAGCGCACCGTCCGCCCGGGGACGTCCACCTCGTCCAGCCGCACGGTCACCTGCTCGCCGAGCGGCAGCTCCGGCGCCCGGACGGACGCCTCCACGGCGGGCTCGGCGATGACGACGGTGCCGCGCACGCCGTCGTCGTCCTCGTCGACCTCGACGA
This sequence comes from Georgenia sp. Marseille-Q6866, assembly GCF_965111665.1. Taxonomy (NCBI): domain Bacteria; kingdom Bacillati; phylum Actinomycetota; class Actinomycetes; order Allobogoriellales; family Allobogoriellaceae; genus Georgenia; species Georgenia sp. Marseille-Q6866. The sequence continues at coordinate 68,841 of NZ_CBCOOR010000010.1, forward strand.
CGACGCCACGGAACTCCTCCCCGACCCTGCCCTCGAGGACGAGCGCCTCGACGGCGTCGACGGCGCCGCGCTCGTAGCGCCCGGCCCGCTGGGTGGTGCGGGCCATGACGCGGGGCAGCTCGGGCAGCGCGTCGTGCACCCACCCGGGGACGGGCTCCCCGGCGCAGACGGCCCGGCAGACCTCGAGGCCGGCGCGGTCGACGAGGCGGCGCAGCGGTGCGGTGACGTGCGCGTAGTGGGCGGCGATAGCGGCGTGGCGGGTGTCGCCGTCGTCGTCCTGGCCGAGCACGGCGTATCCGGCGCCGCGGAAGAGGGTGGTCGCCTCGGTGAGGAAGGCGGCGTGGGCGGGGACGGCGGAGTCGAGGGTGGGGAGGAGGTCCTGGTAGGAGACGTCCTCGGGCCACGGGATGCCGAGGCCGCGCGCGGTGCGGCGGAGGCGGGCGAGGTCGCGCGGGTCGGCGGGCGGCAGGGTGCGCAGGATGCCCACGCCGGCGCCGCGCATGAGCTCGGCGGCGCCGATGCCGGTGAGGAGGAGATCTGGGCGTTCCACTCCTCCACGGGCAGGGTGGCGCGGAAGGCGAGGGCGTAGCCGCCGTCGCGGGCCACCACCTCCTGCTCGGGGATCTCGAGGGAGACGCCGCCGCGGGCCCGCTCCTGGGCGAGGCGCAGCTCGCCGACCCGGCGCAGCAGCCCGGGCAGGGTGGGCGGGACGTCCGGGTCGCTGCCGCCGTCGACGGCGTCCTGGACCTGCCCGTAGGTGAGCTGCGCGCGGCTGCGGACCAGGGCCCGGCGGACGGAGGCCTCGCGCACCGCGCCGTCGGCGTCGAGCGCGATGCGCCACAGGTAGGCGGGGCGGTCCTGGCCGGGCAGGAGGCTGGCGGCGCCGGCGCTGAGGACCTCGGGGTGCAGCGGTGTGGAGCCGGTGGGGCCGTAGACGGTGACGCCCCGCTCGTGGACGGCGGTGTCGAGGGCGCCGCCGGGGGTGACGAAGGAGGCGAGGTCGGCGATGGCGTAGTGGACGAGGAAGCCCTCGCCGTCCTCCTCGAGGTGGACGGCCTGGTCGAGGTCGCGGGAGCCGGGCGGGTCGACGGTGACGAGGGGCAAGTCGCGCGCGTCCGGCAGGGCCGGCAGCGGGCGCCGGGCGGCCTCCTGCGCCTCGGCCAGCGCCGCGGGCGGGAGGTCGACGGGGATCTCGAGCTCGGCGCGGAGCTGGTCGAGGGACTGCGCGACGCGCGCGGGCGGGGCCGGCAGGTGGAGCTGGCGGGTGCGCACGCCGCGCTCAGTCCCGGCCACGGCGGCGCAGGGATCGGCGGTCGGCGACGAGCGCACAGGTGAGGCCGGCGAAGACGCCCGCGGTACCGAGGGCCAGGAGCAGGAGAAGGAAGAGGGTGCCCCGCGAGAGACCCGACCCGCCCACCGGGAGGAAGGTGAGGGCGAAGGAGAGGAGCGCACCGAGGACGAAGCCGAGGAAGCCGAACCGTCCGTAGCGGGGGGCGCGCCGCACCCGGCTCGGGTCGGCGACGTCGACCGCCCGGGCAACGGGAGCGTCCTCGGCCGGCGGTCCGGCGGGCGGGGCGGTGTCCGCGGCGTCGGCCGGAGGCGCGGCGTCCGCGGGAGGCGCGACGTCGTCGGGAGGCGCGGCGTCCGCGGGAGGCGCGGCGTCGTCGGGAGGCGCGGCGTCCGCGGGAGGTGCGGCGTCGGCGGGCGGTGCTGCGGGGTCGGGCGTGCTCACGCGGTCAAACGTACCCCGCAGCCCGCGCGCGCTCTCCCGCGCGCTACCGAGTGATGAGCGGGAGCACGCCGGAGAGGTCGGCGCGGATCCCGGAGGCCGTCACGGCGCCGGACCTGCGCGCCTCGTCCCAGGAGAGGCGGCCGGTCGCCATGCGCAACCACGTCTGCATGTCGGTCTCCACGACGTTGGGCGGGGTGCCGCGGGTGTGCCGCGGTCCGGCGATGGCCTGGACGGCCGCGGCGGGCGGCACCCGCACCTCGACGGAGTTGCCGGGCGAGCCCACCGCGAGCTCCTCGAGGGTGAAGCGGACGGCCGTGCGGACGACGGCGGCCGGCACCTGCTCCCCGGCGTCCTCGGCGGCGCGCCACTGCCGCAGTGCCGCCATCCCCTCGCCGGGGTCGATGCGTCGTCGTGCCACCGGGACACCGTAACCGGGGATCAGCGGCCGGCGAGCGCAACCCTGACGGCCTCGAGGGTGTCCCGGTCGGTGACGTCGTACCCGGGGTGCCCGCCTCCCGGGCCGGAGGGGCCGCCGTCGGGGACGTGCCGCCGTGCCGAGAGGTGGACCGCGTCGATCGCGGCGTCCGCGAGCGCGGGCACGTCCTCGGGTCGCAGGCCACCGCCCGCCATCACCTGCACGCGCCCGCCGGCCGCCTCGACCATCCGGCGCAGCGTGGGGACGCCGTCGGCCACGGTCGGCGCGCCACCGGAGGTGAGCACGCGCGTGAACCCGAGCCGGGCGAGGTCGTCGAGGGCGGCGACCGGGTCGGCGAGCACGTCGACGCAGCGGTGGGCGGTCACCTCGAGACCCTCGGCGGCGTACTGGAGCGCCTCGAGGGCGTGCCGGTCGAGCGTGTCCCTGGCTGTGAGGGCGCCGACGACGACGCCCGCGGCACCGGCGTCGACGAGGGCCTCGATGTCCCGCACCATGAGGGAGACCTCGGTCGCCGAGTACCGGAAGCCCCCGGGGCGGGGGCGGACGAGGACGTGCACGGGGACGCCGGTGGCGACCACCGCCTCGACCATGGCGATGCTGGGGGTGAGCCCACCGACGTCGAGCGCCGAGCACAGCTCGACGCGGTCCGCGCCCGTGTCCCGCGCCAGCGCGGCCCCGCTCGCGTCCTGGACCGCGACCTCCAGCTGCAGCTCACCCATGCGTCAACGATCCCGCATGCGGCGGGCGGGCGCCGCACGCGTCCGGCGTGACGGCGGCCTCAGCGCGGGCTCACGCGCCGGCCGGCTCGACGCGGAGCGTGGCGGCGCGGGCCTCCTCGCTGCGCGTGGGGTCGATCGAGGAGCGCGGCTCGTGGGCGTACTTGCGCTCGAGCTCCTCGTCGACGCGGTCCTGGACCGGGTCGTCCGCCGGGACGTGGGTGACGCGGACCGTCTCGCGCGGCAGGGCCAGCGCGGCGTCCCGGTCGCGCTCCGCGACGGCGCCGTCACCCAGGGCGATCGCCACGGGGCGGCCGGACACCGCGTGCCGGTACCACCACGAGCCGGCGCCGAAGGCCGACCGCAGGTACGGCACGCCGTCGACGACCATCGCCCAGATCGGCGTCGCGACCTGCTGACCACCGGCCCTCGTCGTCACCACGGCCACGACCTCGGTGCGGTCGAGGTGGTCCCTCACGTCGTCGAAGCTCATGACAGACCGAACCGCGGGAACCCCGAAGGTGTTCCCGCGGTCCGGTGACGGGCTGGGTCAGATGACGCCCTGGGCGAGCATGGCGTCGGCGACCTTGATGAAGCCGGCGATGTTCGCGCCGACGACGTAGTCACCGGGGCGGCCGTACTCGTCGGCGGTGGCGGCGCAGCGCGCGTGGACGTCACGCATGATGTCGGCGAGCCGCTCCTCGGTGTACTCGAAGGTCCACGAGTCCCGGCTGGCGTTCTGCTGCATCTCGAGCGCGGACGTCGCGACGCCGCCCGCGTTGGCCGCCTTGCCCGGCGCGAAGAGCGTGCCGGCTTCCTGGAAGAGCCGCAGCGCCTCGGGGGTGGTGGGCATGTTCGCGCCCTCGGCGACGGCGACGACGCCGTTCTTCAGCAGCGTGCGCGCGTCGTTCTCGTCGAGCTCGTTCTGGGTGGCGCAGGGCAGCGCGACATCGGCGGGGACGTCCCAGATGGAGCCGTCGGTGACGAGGCGGGCGCCGGGGCGGCGGTCGACGTAGTCCTTGGCGCGGCCGCGGTCGACGAGCTTGACCTCCTTGAGGAGCTCGAGGTCGATGCCCGCCTCGTCGACGACGTAGCCGGAGGAGTCGGAGAAGGCGATCGCCGTGGCGCCGAGCTGGGTGGCCTTCTCGATGGCGAAGATCGCGACGTTGCCGGAGCCGGAGACGGTGACCTTGCGGCCGTCGAGGCTCTGGCCCTTCGTCGCGAGCATCTCGTTGGCGAACAGGACGGTGCCGTAGCCGGTGGCCTCGGTCCGCACGAGGGACCCGCCCCAGCTGATGCCCTTGCCGGTGAGGACGCCGGACTCGTAGCGGTTGGTGATCCGCTTGTACTGGCCGAAGAGGTAGCCGATCTCGCGCTGGCCCACACCGATGTCACCCGCGGGGACGTCGGTGTACTCCCCCAGGTGGCGGTAGAGCTCGGTCATGAACGACTGGCAGAAGCGCATGATCTCGTGCTGGCTGCGGCCACGGGGGTCGAAGTCCGAACCACCCTTGCCGCCGCCGATCGGCATGCCGGACAGGGCGTTCTTGAAGATCTGCTCGAAACCGAGGAACTTGACGATGCCGAGGTACACCGAGGGGTGGAAGCGCAGGCCGCCCTTGTACGGGCCGAGGGCGGAGTTGTACTCCACGCGGAAGCCGCGGTTGATGCGCACGCGGCCGGCGTCGTCGACCCACGGGACGCGGAAGATGATCTGCCGCTCGGGCTCGCACAGACGCTCGAGCACGGCCGCGTCGACGTAGCGCGGGTTCTTGCGGAGGACCGGACCCAGGGAGTCGAAGACCTCGCGGACGGCCTGGTGGAACTCGGCCTCGCCGGGGTTGCGGCGAAGCACCTCCTCGTAGGCGTGCTCGAGCTGCTGTTCCATGGACCACTCCTTCATCTGGACGTACAGGGCCCGGCGGGGGCGCCGGGGGTGGTGCTCAGCCGAAGTAGGCGGGCAGGGTGGCCGTGGCGGCCTCCCGCAGCTCGTTGAGCGGCAGCGTGCCGACACCCTCGATGTCGAGCACGGGACGGCCCTCGTGGGACTCGGGGCCGGTGTCGTCGGTGGTGCCGATGCGCAGGAGCGCGACGCCGCGGGCGGTGCACAGGTCCTGGAGGTGGACCTCCTGGCTGCGCGGGACGGAGACGACGGCGCGTGCCCCGCTCTCGGAGAACAGGGCGGTGGCGAGGTCGACGCCGTCGCGCTCGCACAGCGCGGTGAGGTCGACACGGGCGCCGACGTCGAAGCGCAGGCACGAGTCGACGAGCGCCTGGAGCAGGCCACCGGCCGAAAGGTCGTGCGCGGACTCGACGATGCGGTCGCGGGAGGCGTTGACGAGCACCTCCGCGAGCCGGCGCTCGGCCGCGAGGTCGACGGCGGGGGGCCGCCCACCGAGGTGGCCGTGGACGACGTCGGCCCACGCGGAGCCGGACAGCTCCTCGGCCGTGGCTCCGAGCACGTAGACGGCGCGCCCGGGCGCCGTCCAGCCGGAGCGGGTGGCGCGGGTGACGTCGTCGATCACGCCGAGGACCCCGACGACGGGGGTCGGGTTGATCGAGGAGTCGACGAGTCCGGGCTCGCCCGTGCCGTTGTAGAGGGAGACGTTGCCGCCGGTGACGGGCACGCCGAGCTCCCGGCAGGCGTCGGCCAGGCCGGTGATGGCCTGGACGAGCTGCCACATGGCGTCCGGGTCCTCGGGGGAGCCGAAGTTGAGGCAGTCGGTGACGGCGGTGGGCTGGGCGCCCACGGTCGCGACGTTTCGGTAGGCCTCGGCGAGCGCCTGCTGGGCCCCGGTGTAGGGGTCGAGCTTGGTGAAGCGGCCGTTGGCGTCGGTGCTGATCGCCACGCCCAGGCCGGTGGCCTCGTCGACGCGGACCACGCCGGCGTCGTCGGGCTGGGCCAGGGCGGTGTTGCCCTGGACGTAGCGGTCGTACTGGTCGGTGACCCACGACTTGCTCGCGAGGTTCGGGGAGGCGACCAGGCGCAGGGCCTGCTCGCGCAGCTCCTCGGGCGTGCCGGGGCGGGGCAGCCGCTCGGCGTCGTCGGCGTTGAGCGCGTCCTGCCAGGAGGGGCGCGCGTACGGGCGGTCGTAGACGGGGCCCTCGTGAGCGACGGTGCGCGGGTCGACGTCGACGATCCGCTCGCCGTGGTGGTCGATGACGAGGCGGCCGGTGTCCGTCACCTCGCCGATGACCGAGGCCTCGACGTTCCAGCGGCCGGTGATCGCGAGGAACTCCTCGAGGCGGTCGGGCCGCACGACGGCCATCATCCGCTCCTGGGACTCCGACATGAGGATCTCCCCGGCCGTCAGCTCCTCGCGGAGCAGGACGTTCTCGAGGTGGACGTGCATGCCGCCCTCGCCGTTGGAGGCGAGCTCGGAGGTGGCGCAGGAGATGCCGGCCGCGCCGAGGTCCTGGATGCCCTCGACGACGCCGGCCGCGAAGAGCTCGAGGCAGCACTCGATGAGGACCTTCTCCATGAAGGGGTCCCCGACCTGGACGGCGGGCCGCTTCGTGGGGCCCTCGCCGGTGAAGGTCTCGCTCGCGAGGATCGAGGCGCCGCCGATGCCGTCGCCGCCGGTGCGGGCGCCGAAGAGGATCACCTGGTTGCCGACGCCGGAGGCGTTGGCGAGGTGGATGTCCTCGTGGCGCAGCACGCCCACGGCCAGGGCGTTGACGAGCGGGTTGGTCTGGTAGGAGGCGTCGAACTCGGTCTCGCCGCCGATGTTGGGCAGGCCCAGGCAGTTGCCGTAGAAGCTGATGCCGGAGACGACGCCGTGGACGACGCGCGCGGTGTCGGGGTGGTCGACCGCCCCGAAGCGCAGCTGGTCCATGACGGCCACGGGCCGCGCCCCCATCGAGATGATGTCGCGGACGATGCCGCCGACGCCGGTCGCGGCGCCCTGGTGCGGCTCGACGAAGCTCGGGTGGTTGTGCGACTCGACCTTGAAGGTCACCGCCCAGCCGTCGCCGATGTCGACGACGCCGGCGTTCTCGCCGATCCCGACGAGCAGGTGCTCGCGCATCGCCTCGGTGGTCTTCTCACCGAACTGGCGCAGGTGGGTCTTGGAGGACTTGTACGAGCAGTGCTCGGACCACATGACCGAGTACATCGCGAGCTCGGCTGCCGTGGGACGACGACCGAGGATCTCGACGATCCCCGCGTACTCGTCGTCCTTCAGGCCCAGGTCCCGGTAGGGAAGGGTGACGTCCGGCGTGGCCGCGGCGTGCGCGACGGTGTCGGACCGCTGCTCGTCAGACATCGGTGCCCCGTAATAGGACGGTAAAGGCATGCACGGCGGACAATCTACAGCCCCTCCGGGTGCGCGGCTCAGGTGGCCACCAGGCGGACCTGTCGGTGTGGACGGGGGACGGGTTGGTCCACAGGCTTGACTCGAGGTCGTCCCGTCCACAGTTTGAGGGGCACTTTTCGCTGCTATGTCGCGGGAATGTCGGTGGTCGCACCTAGCCTGGAACCATGTCCAGCACCGACCCGTCCGGCCCCGGCGCACCGCCCGCGGTGGCGCTGAGCGCGGCCGACGTCGGCGCGATGAGGCGCCTGCTCGAGCGGCTGGACCCTGGGCTGCGCGTGCCGGAGGAGGCCGACGGCGGGCGCCCGGGTCTCGGTGAGGCGCACGGCCGGCGCCCCGGCACCACCGAGGCCGACGGCCGGTGCTCCGGCACCGCTGCGGCGGACGGCCGGCGCCCCGGCACCGCCCAGGCCGGCGGCCGGCGGCCCGGCCTCACCGAGGCCGAGTGCATCGACCTCCTGCGCGAGCTGGAGGACCTCAAGGCCGCGGCAGCCGGGGCACAGGCGGCGGTCACGGCCCACCTGTCGCGGCTGCGGCTGGACGCTGAGCAGGCCGCCGGGGTCCCGGCCGAGCGGCGGGGCCGGGGCCTGGGCAGCGAGGTCGCCCTCGCCCGCCGCCTCTCCCCGCACCAGGGCGGCCGGCACCTCGGCATGGCGCGGGCGCTGCGGGAGGACATGCCCTGCACCCTCGCGGCGCTGCGCCGGGGCGAGCTCAGTGAGTGGCGGGCCACCCTCCTCGTGCGGGAGACCATCTGCCTCGGGGTCGAGGAGCGCCGCGCGCTGGACGCCGAGCTGTGGCGGGACCCGGACCGCGTCGCCGGCATGGGCGACCGCCAGCTCGTCGCCGCGGCCAAGCGCGTCGCCTACCGGCTCGACCCGCACAGCGTCGTCGACCGCGCGGCCCGGGCCGAGCGCGAACGCTTCGTCGGCATCCGTCCCGCCCCGGACACGATGGCCTACCTCACGGCGCTCCTGCCGGTCGCCCAGGCGGTCGCCGCCCACGCGTCCCTGCGCGCGGCGGCGGACTCGGCGCGGGCCGCCGGGGACGAGCGCAGTCGGGGGCAGGTCATGGCCGACACCCTCGTCGCGCGGCTCACCGGCAGCGACGCCGAGGTGCCCGCTCAGGTGCAGCTCCAGCTCGTCATGACGGACGAGTCGCTGGCGGGCGGCGACGTGCCCGCCTCCGTGCCCGAGCACGGCACCGTCCCCGCCGGCTGGGCCCGGGAGCTCCTGCGCCGGGCGCTGGCCGACGAGGGCGGCTGCGGGGTGTGGGTTCGTCGCCTCTTCACCGACCCGGCCGGCCACCTCGTCGCCATGGAGTCCCGCGGCCGGCACGCACCGCCCGGGCTGGCGCACTACATCGCCACCCGGGACGCCGGCCGGTGCCGCACCCCGCACTGCGACGCGCCGGTGCGCCACATCGACCACGTCGTCGACCACTCCAAGGGAGGGGCCACGGACGAGGAGAACCTCGGCGGCCGGTGCGAGCGGTGCAACCAGGACAAGGCGGCGCCGGGCTGGAGCTCGGTCCCCCTCGGCCGAGGCAGTCCGGGCGCTCCGCGGGCCGGGCCGGTCATCCGCACCCGCACGCCCACCGGTCACGTCTACGACTCACGCCCGCCGCAGCTCCCGCACGCGGGGTGAGGGCCGTGCCCCGCGCTGCCCGGCCGTCCGCGCCCTCCGTCACCGGCGGTCCGCTGCGCGCCCGGTCGGGGGCGCGCAGCGAACCACGGTGCGGGCGCGGGCGGCCAGCCTCAGCCGAGCCGCTCCGGGAGGGCCCGGCGGCGGCGCTGGAGCACCTCGGCCTCCTCCTGGCGGGCACGCTCGACGCCCGAGGCGATCGGGGCGCGCAGGTGCTCGGGGGTGTAGCCGAAGGCGTCGACGAGGTCGACGGCGTGGGGCCGCAGCCGGGTGAGCAGCCGGTTGATGTAGCCGGTCACCACCCGGGCGCGCTGGGCGGTGATCCGCCCGTTGACGAGGTACCAGGCGAGGTTCCGCTCGATGCGCTCCAGGCCGTAGAGGTCCCGCAGCCAGGTGAGCACCTGACGCGTGGTGCCGGCGGGCACCTGCTCGAGCGCCGCGGTGAAGGCCTCCCACTGGAGCAGCTCCGCGTGGGCGCGGGCCGCGCCGATGAGGGCGTCCTGGTGCTCGTTGAAGACGACGGCGGCCTTCTCCGGGGGCGCGTCCTTGACCTCGCGCAGCGCGCCGGCGATCTCGGCGATCATCGTCTCGACGCGGTCCTCGAGCAGCTCGCGCTGCGCCTCCGGGTCACGCAGCTGGCCGGCGGACCGGGCCTTGGAGCCCGAGTCGAGCACCGACTGCGCGGCCCGCCGCAGCGGGGTGCGGTGCAGGGCCATGTCACCCGCCCGGGCGGCGACGAAGCGGGCGGCCCCCGCGATGTCGATCTTCGCCATCGACCGGCCGTAGTCGGTGAGGAGCCGCTTGCCCACGAGCTGGAGCAGGACGTTGTTGTCCCCCTCGAAGGTCGCGTAGACGTCGAAGTCCTGCCGCCAGGTGACGAGCCGGTTCTCGGCCATGTACCCGGCGCCTCCGCAGGCCTCCCGGGACTCCTGGATCGCCTCGAGCGCCAGCCACGTCGACGTCGGCTTGAAGGCGGCGGCGAGCGTCTCGAGGTCCTGGCGCGACTCGTCGTCGTCGTGCTCGCCGTTGAAGACCTGGTGGAAGCGCTCGAGGAGGACGCCCTGGGAGAAGGCTGCGGCGTAGGTGCGCGCGAGGAGCGGGAGGAGACGGCGCTGGTGGCGCTGGTAGTCGAGGAGGGTGACCTCGCGGTGCTCGTCGGCGCCGGTGAACTGGCGCCGCTCGTCGCCGTAGCGGACCGCGATCGACAGCGCCGCCTTGCTCACGCCCACGGCGGCCCCGCCGAGGGAGACGCGCCCCTGGACGAGGGTCCCGAGCATCGTGAAGAAGCGGCGCCCCTTGCTCTCGATCGGCGAGGAGTAGGTGCCGTCCGCGGCGACGTCGCCGTAGCGGCGCAGGAGGTTGTCGCGGGGGACGCGGACGTGCTCGAACCACAGCTGGCCGTTGTCGACACCGTTGAGCCCGCCCTTGGGGCCGTCGTCCTTGCCACCGATCCCCGGCAGGAAGCGCAGCTCGCCGTCCTCGTCGCGCTCGCGGAGGGGCACGTAGAAGGCGTGGACGCCGTGGTTGCGGCCCTGCGTGTAGAGCTGGGCGAAGACGACGGCGGCGACGCCGTGCACCGCGGCGTTGCCGATGTACTCCTTGCGCGCCGAGGGGAACGGCGTGTGGAGGACGAACTCCTCGCTGGCGGGGTCGTAGGTGGCCGTCGTGGCGATCGAGGCGACGTCCGAGCCGTGCCCCACCTCGGTCATCGCGAAGCAGCCGGGCACCTCGAGCTGCATGATCGGCGGCAGCAGCCGCGCGTGCTGCTCGGGCACGCCGAGGTGCTGGACGGCCGAGCCGAACAGCCCCCACTGCACGCCGCCCTTGATCTGGAGGGAGGGGTCGGACAGGAAGAGCTCCTCGAAGCCGGCGAGGTTGCCGCCCGGGTCTCCCCCGCCCCCGAGCTCCTCCGGGAAGCCGCGCAGCACCTCGCTGCGGCCCACGAGCTCGCGCAGCTGCCACATCACCCGCTCGCGGTGCTCGGCGACCGTCTGGTCGGGCAGGCGCTGGAAGTCCGCATCGAGGGCGAGGTCGCGCGAGGCGCGGCGCTGCTCGCGCCAGCGGCCGTCGAGCGCGTCGGCGACCGCTCGCCGGTCGAAGGCCTCGCCGGGGGCGACGGCGGTGTCCGGGCTCATCGCCGACGTCGCGGTGGCGACGGACACCGGCTGGGCGGCGTCGGACTCGTCGGGCAGGTCGGGTGCCACCGGGCGGGCGGAGCGCTCGCGGTGGGCGGCGTCGTCCTCGCGGTGGGTGGTCGTGGTGGTCATGACGGGTCTCCGATCGCGTCGTCGGTCTCGGTGCGGGTGCTGGCGTTGCGGGAGCGCCGGGCGACGCCCATCGCCCCCGTCCACAGCCAGTCGGTGATGTGGGCCGCGAGCGCCGCGCGGTCCAGGGTGGCGATGCCGCCCTCGACGGCGGGGGCGCCGTCGTCGGCAACGGCCCGGGAGTCGGGGCTCTCGGGGGTGAGGCCGCGGGCGGCGATCCAGCGTTCGGCAACGCTGCGGACGTGGCCGACGACGCCCGCTCCCCACAGGGCGGCAAGCGCGTGGTCCTCCGGCGCCGCCCCGCCGCCGTGCCGGAGCACGGGCAGCAGCGCCTCGGCGACGATGTCCTCGATCTCCGCGACGAAGCCGCGCAGGGCGCCCGCGGTGGCTGTGGCCTCCGCCTGGGTGACGAAGGCGTAGACGCCGGCGGAGGACTCGACGATGCCGAGGTAGACGTCGACCATCGCGGCGATGCGGTCCCGCGGGCGGGTCACCCGCTCGCTCACCTCACCCAGCGCGCCGCGGAGGTCCTCGATGACGGCGGCACCCACGGCGCCCTGCAGGCCGGACTTGTCGCTGAAGTAGCGGTAGATGATCGACTTCGAGGTGCCGATCTCCGCGGCGAGGTCGTCCATCGACAGGTCCGGGCCGCGGTGGTGGACCGCCCGGCGGGCGGCGCGCACGAGCTCGGCGCGCCGCGAGGTGCGGTGCTCGGCCCAGCGGGCGTCACGACCGTCCACGCGGTCCTCGGCAGGTGTGCTCGGCATCACGAAACCGAGAGTATCAGGTACTCTGAGTTTCACGATGGCCAGGGACCTTCGTCCCCAATCGATCCGAAGGAACAACGCCGTGACCTCATCCATCCGCCCGGCAGTCGTCGTCGGGGCGAACCGCATCCCCTTCGCCCGCGCCGGTGGCCGCTACGCCGCGTCGTCCAACAAGGACATGCTCACCGCCGCCCTCGAGGGCCTCGTCGCGCGCTTCGGCCTCGCCGGTGAGCGCCTCGACGAGGTGAGCGCGGGCGCCGTCCTCAAGCACTCGCGCGACTTCAACCTCGCCCGCGAGGTCGTGCTCGGCTCCTCCCTCGACCCCCACACCCCCGCCTACGACGTCCAGCGCGCCTGCGCCACGGGCCTGGAGGCGATCGTCGGGGTGAGCAACAAGATCGCCCTCGGCCAGGTCGAGGTGGGTGTCGGCGGTGGCGTCGACTCCGCCTCCGACGCCCCGATCGTCGTCTCCGACCGCCTGCGCCGCACCATCCTGCGCGCCTCCCGCGCCAAGAGCCTGCCCGAGCGCCTCAAGGTCCTCGCCGGGATCCGGCCGGGTGACCTCGCGCCGGTGGCCCCCGACACCGCCGAGCCGCGCACCGGCCTGAGCATGGGCCAGCACCAGGCCATCACCACCGAGCGCTGGGGCATCACCCGCGAGCAGCAGGACGAGCTCGCGCTGCGCTCCCACCAGAACCTCGCCGCCGCCTACGACCGCGGCTTCTTCGACGACCTCCTCACCCCCTACCGCGGCGTCACCCGCGACGAGTTCCTCCGCGCCGACACCTCGATGGAGAAGCTCGGCAAGCTCCGCACCGCCTTCACCGCCCCGGGCAGCGACAACCCGACGATGACGGCGGGCAACTCCACGCCGCTGTCCGACGGCGCCTCCGCCGTGCTGCTCGCCACAGAGGAGTGGGCCGCCGAGCGCGGCCTGCCCGCCCTGGCCCGCGTCGTCGACGCCCAGACGGCGGCGGTCGACTTCACCAGCGGCGCCGAGGGCCTCCTCATGGGCGGCTGCTACGCCGTGCCGCGCCTGCTCGAGCGCCACGGCCTCACGCTCGAGGACTTCGACGTCGTCGAGATCCACGAGGCCTTCGCCAGTACCGTGCTCTCCACGCTCGCCGCGTGGAACGACGCCGAGTTCTGCCGCGAGCGCCTCGGCCGCGGGCCGCTCGGCACCGTCGCACCGGACCGCCTCAACGTCACCGGCTCCTCCCTCGCCGCCGGGCACCCCTTCGGCGCCACGGGCGGGCGGATCGTCGGCACGCTGGCCAAGCTCCTCGCGGAGAGGAAGGCCGCGACCGGCGCCCCCGTCCGCGGCCTCATCTCCGTCTGCGCCGCCGGCGGGCAGGCCACCGCGATGATCCTGGAGGCGTGATGAGCGACCGCTACCTCGACCTCGTCTCCGGCGGCCCTGGCAAGTCCGCGGCCAAGAAGCTCGGGCTGCCCCAGCCCGTCCGCCTGCGCCGCACCGACCCCGGCAGCGTCGACCAGCCGCTCGTGCCGGGCCCCGTGCTCGTCCTCGACGACGGCGCCTCGCTGCCCGCCGCCGACGAGCTCGCCGAGACCCTTCTCGGCTGGGACCTCGACGTCCGGCGCGACCCGCAGGAGCTGGCCAAGGGCCGGCGCTGGGGCGCCGTCGTCCTCGTCCTCACCGAGGCGGCCTCGCCGGCGGCGCTCGCCGGCCCCGTCCTCGCGCTCGGCGGCGTGCTGCGCCGCCTCGCCCCCGGGGGCCGGGCCGTCACCGTGTCCCGCCGCGCCGACGACGCGAGCGAGCCCGCCGTCGTCGCCGTCCGGCAGGGCGTGGACGGCTTCCTGCGCTCCCTCGCCAAGGAGCTGCGCGCCGGGGCGACCGCCAACGGTGTCGTCCTGGGCCAGGACGTGCCGGTGGGCGCGCCGTCGGCCGTCGGTGCCGTGCGCTTCCTCCTCTCCGCCCGCTCGGCCTTCGTCGACGGGCAGCTGCTCCACGTCTCCTCCGCCGACGGCGTCGCCCCGGCCGACTGGACCCGTCCCCTCGAGGGGATGGTCGCCGTCGTCACCGGCGCCGCCCGCGGCATCGGCGCGGCGATCGTCTCGGTCCTCGCCCGGGACGGCGCCCGCGTCGTCGGCGTGGACGTGCCGGCCGCCGGCGAGGCGCTGAGCCGGGTGATGAACGAGGTCCGCGGCAGTGCGCTGCAGCTCGACATCACCGCGGAGGACGCCGCCGAGCGGATCCTCGCGCACGTGCGGGAGCGCTACGGACGCCTCGACGTCGTCGTCCACAACGCCGGCATCCTGCGCGACAAGCTGCTCGCCAACATGACCGACGACCGCTGGAACGACCTCCTCACTGTCAACGTCCTCGCCCCGCTGCGGATGAACGAGACCTTTGCCGGGGAGCTCGGCGCGGGCGGGCGGATCATCTCCCTCGCCTCGACCTCCGGGATCGCCGGCAACCGCGGGCAGACGAACTACGCGGCGGCCAAGGCCGGGATCATCGGGATGACGCGGGCGCTCGCGCCGGTCGTCGCCGCGAGCGGCGCCACGGCCAACGCCGTCGCTCCCGGGTTCATCGAGACCGACATGACGGCGAAGATCCCGCCGGTCCCCCGACAGGTGGCCCGCCGGGCGAACTCGCTCCAGCAGGGCGGCCAGCCGGTGGACGTCGCCGAGGCCATCGCCTTCCTCGCCTCCCCGCAGGCCGGCGGGGTCAACGGGCAGACGCTGCGGGTGTGCGGCCAGAACCTGGTGGGGCAGTGATGCGCGAGCAGCGCCTCGAGCCGGTCCCCAGCCTCGGCTCGCTGTACTCGCGGGCGCTGGCGGCCACGGCGCGCACGACGATGCGCCGCGGCCCGGTGGCCGACCGCCTCCCCGACGTCGCCTACGTCGCCGGCGGCCTGCGCGCCGACCCCGCCACCCTCTCGGCCTACCAGGAGCTCCTCGGGGAGCCGGGCACCGACGAGCTGCCCGCGGGCTACGTCCACGTGCTCGCCTTCCCGCTCGCCATGGCGCTCATGGTCCGGCCCGACTTCCCGCTGCCCGTGCTCGGCATGGTCCACACGGCCAACCGGGTGGTCCAGCACCGGCCGGTGCTGCTCGGCGAGCAGCTGAGCGCACGGGCCGAGGCGCGCTCCCCGCGGGCGCACCGCAAGGGCACGCTCGTCGACCTCGCCGTCACGGTCGAGGCCGGCGGGGAGATGGTGTGGGAGGGCGTGTCGACCTACCTGGCCCGCGGCACCCGGCTGCCGGGAGCGGTGGAAGAGGCGCCGTCGTCGTCCTCGGCGGACGAGGAGCCGGGAGGTGACGTCGTCGCGGTGTGGTCGCTGGGGGCGGACACCCGCAGGCGCTACGCCGAGGTGTCCGGCGACCGCAACCCCATCCACGTGTCCCGGCTCGGGGCGAGGGCCTTCGGCTTCCCGCGGCCCATCGCGCACGGGATGTACACCGCCTCCCGGGCGCTGGCCCAGCTCGCCCGCTTCCGCGGGGACGCCTTCACCTGGGAGGTCGAGTTCGCGGGGCCGGTACTGCTGCCGGGGAAGGTCGCGCTGAGCGTCGACCCGGCGGGTGACGGCGTGCGCTACGCCGGTCACCACCCGAAATCAGGCCGCCTCCACCTCAGCGGGACGGTCACCCCGCGCACCTGACGGTGCGGCGCCGGTCCCTGCCGGCCGGCGCCGCCCGAGCGCGACGACCATCGCGACGAGGATGAAGCCCGCGCCGGCCCACGCGACCGGTGAGACCGCCTCGCCGTAGACCGCGGCCCCCAGGAGCATGGCGACGACGACCTCCCAGTAGGACAGCGCCGAGAGCTCCACCGAGCGCAGGTGCATGCCCGCGACGACGAGCAGCCCGAGCGCGAGGAAGCCGCACACGACGAAGAAGATGCCGGCCCAGACCCAGTTCTCCGCCGTCATCCCCGACATGTCCGGGCGCGTGACGGCGACCATCCCGGCGGCGCCGAGGGCGCCGAAGGTGAAGTTCCAGAAGTTGCGCACGTCCGCCGGCATGTCCGCCCGGTAGCGGTAGCACAGCAGCGCGGCGCCGTAGAGCACGCCGGAGACGGCGGCGAGGACGTCGCCGAGGAGCTGGTCGCCCGTGGGGGCGGCGGGGGCGTCGACCAGGCCGGTGGCGAGCATCATCCCGGCGAAGCTGAGGCCCAGGGAGGCGAGCTCGACGCCCCGCGCCCGCTCCTTGAGGATGACGCGCGCGAGGACGGTCGCGATGACCGGGCCCAGGTAGTGGAGGGCGACGGCGCGGGAGAGCACGGTGAGGACCGTCGCCGACAGGTAGGTGGCCAGGGACAGGCCGAGGAAGACGCCGCCGAGGACCACCGACCACGAGACGCGGGTGCGGCGCAGCACCGACAGGCGGCGGCCCGCGGCGAGGATGACGACCATCCCCAGGGCGCCCACGGCCATCCGCCCGAGCGTGAGCGTCTCGCCGATGACCGCCCCGGGCGGGGAGGAGAGCCGCCCGAAGACGCCGGCCAGACCCATGGCGGTGGCCGAGGCGATGATCGCGATGATGCCGAGCCGGCGGCGCATCCGCGGGACGGCGGGGCGGGGCGCGGGTGCGGGGGCGCGCCGGGGGTGTCGACAGCCAGGGCCAACGGGACTCCTCGGGATGACGGGCGCGCGTGGGCGCGCGTGAGCAGGGACCGTTCCCCGCTCTGTCATCGGACCTGAGAGTTTTCTGCGGGCGTGGTGCCCGCACTTCCCCGTCGGTGAGCCCCTGAGGGCTGCTTTCCAGAGGTGCCTCGCCGTGGCGGTATGGGGGCCTGAGAGTTTCCGGGGAGGTTGCTCCTTCGGCGCCCGCTTGCGCGGGTCTCTCCCGCCGCGAGTCGAAGGCTGTGAAGTTGTCGGGACAAGTCTCTCACACGGCGCGGCCCGCCCTCGAAGGAGCCTCCACAGCTCCGTCCACAGGCCGCGGGCGCTCCCTGTGTGTATGTGCACAACCCTGTGGACACAACCTGTGGACAGATGGCCGCCGGATGACCGCGGGGTGAACAGGCGCCCGTCCGCGGCGGACCTGCGAGGATGCCCGTATGAGGATCGCAGTGCCGCGAGAGGTCATGGACTCCGAGGGCCGCGTGGCCATCACCCCCTCGGGGGTGCACGAGCTGGTCCGTCACGGCCACGAGGTGGGCGTGGAGACAGGCGCCGGGACGTCCGCGTCCATCGCCGACGCCGACTTCACCGCGGCGGGCGCCACGGTGCTCCCCGACGCCGCCGCCACGTGGGACTTCGGCGAGCTCGTGCTCAAGGTCAAGGAGCCGGTCCCCGAGGAGTACCCGCTGCTCCGCGAGGGGCAGACGCTGTTCACCTACCTCCACCTCGCGGCCGACCGGCCGCTCACCGAGGAGCTCGTGCGCCGCCGAGTCACGTCCGTCGCCTACGAGACCGTCGAGCTGCCCGACCGCTCCCTGCCCCTCCTCGCGCCGATGAGCGAGATCGCCGGCCGGCTCGCGCCGCAGGTGGGCGCCCACAGCCTGATGAGCGCCCAGGGCGGCCGCGGGGTGCTGTTGGGCGGGGTGTCAGGGGTGTACTCGGCGCGGGTCGTCGTCATCGGCGCCGGCGTGGCCGGGATGAACGCCGCCGCGATGGCGGTGGGGATGCACGCGGACGTCGTCCTCATGGACCGCGACGTGAGCCGGCTGCGGCAGGCCGACGCCCTGTACCGGGGCCGCTGCCAGACCGTGATGTCCAACGCCTACGAGATCGAGCGGGCCATCACCGAGGCGGACCTCGTCATCGGCGCCGTGCTGCTCCCCGGGGCGCGCACGCCCCGCCTCGTGACGAACGAGCAGATCGCGCTGATGAAGCCGGGCTCCGTCGTCGTCGACATCTCCGTGGACCAGGGCGGCTGCTTCGCCGACTCCCGGCCCACCACCCACTCCGACCCGACCTACCGGGTGCACGACACGCTGTTCTACTGCGTGAGCAACATGCCCGGCGCCGTGTCCCACACCTCCACCTACGCGCTGACCAACGTCACCGTCCCCTACGCGCTCGCGCTGGCGAACAGCGGCTGGCGCGAGGCGATGCGGGCCGACCCGGCGCTGGCCCTGGGCCTGGCCACCCACGACGGCGCGCTCGTCTCCGCCCCGGTGGCCGAGGCGCACGGGATGGAGCACACCCCGCTGGAGGCGGTCCTCGCCTGACTCAGGCGCTGACGAGGACCCCGAGGACGGAGGCGAAGATCGCCAGGCCGTCGGTGCCACCGCCGGAGTCGGGGCCGAAGCCCGGCTCGACGGCGTGCTCCGGGTGCGGCATGAGGCCCACGACGTTGCCCGCCGCGTTGCTGATGCCGGCGATGTCGTGGAGCGAGCCGTTGGGGTTGTGGCCCTCGTAGCGGAAGACCACGCGCCCCTCCCCCTCGAGCTCGGCGAGGGTGCGCTCGTCCGCGACGAAGCCACCCTCCCCGTTCTTCAGCGGGATGGTGATCGTCTGCCCCACGGAGTAACCGGTGGTCCAGGCGGTGTCGTTGTTCTCCACGCGCAGCTGCTGGTCGCGGCACACGAAGCGCTGGGCCTCGTTGCGGATGAGCGCGCCGGGCAGCAGGTGCGCCTCGCAGAGGATCTGGAAGCCGTTGCAGATGCCGAGCACCGGCAGGCCGCGGCCGGCCGCCTCGACGACGGCCGTCATGACCGGCGCGAAGCTCGCGATCGCGCCGCAGCGCAGGTAGTCGCCGTAGGAGAAGCCACCGGGCAGGACGACGGCGTCGACCCCGCGGAGGTCCTCGTCGGCGTGCCACAGCGCCACCGGCTCACCACCGGCCAGGCGCACCGCCCGCTGGGCGTCGCGCTCGTCGAGGGAGCCGGGGAAGGTGACGACGCCGACGCGCGCACCCTCGGCCCGCGGCTGGGGCTCGGGGACGTCGAGGCGGTGCATCACACGCTCCGGGCGTCGTCGGCCGCGGCGACGCGGACGACGTCCTCGATGACCGGGTTGGACAGCAGCAGCTCGGCGGCACGGCGGGCCTGGTCGAGCGCGGCGTCGTCGACCTCGCCCTCGACCTCCAGCTCGAAGCGCTTGCCCTGCCGGACCGCGACGAAACCGTCCAGTCCGAGCCGGGGCAGCGCGCCGGCTACCGCCTTGCCCTGCGGGTCGAGAATCTCGGGCTTGGGCATGACCTCGACGACGATGCGTCCCATGGTGACTCCTGCTCGGGGTTTTCGGGCCGCCGTCGAGTCTACCCGGGTGCCGGGGTCAGACCCGGTACTGCGCAGCCAGTGGACAGGCCCACACGTCCAGGCCGCCGCGTCCCACCGTGTTGAGGTAGTTGTAGACGGCCCGGTAGGACTGCACGAGGGAAGTCTCGGTGTACCGGACGCCGAGGTCCTGGCAGTACTCCCTGACCATCGGCGCGACCTTGCGCAGGTTCGGCCGGGCCATCGACGGGAACAGGTGGTGCTCCACCTGGAAGTTGAGCCCGCCCATGAAGGTGTCCATGGCGCGCCCGCCGGAGATGTTGCGGCTCATGAGGACCTGGCGGCGCAGGAAGTCGATCTTGACGTCCGACGGCACGACCGGCATGCCGATGTGGTTGGGCGCGAAGGACAGGCCCATGTAGAGGCCGAAGACTGCGAGCTGGACGCCGATGAAGGCGAACGCCTTGCCCGGGGACAGGACGAGGAAGACGAGGGCGACGAAGCTGACGAGCCGGACGAGGATGAAGCCGAGCTCCACCCAGCGGCGCTTGAGGCGCTCGCGGCTCACCGCGCGCTTGATGCCGTGGACGTGGAGGTTGATGCCCTCGAGCAGGAGCAGCGGGTAGAAGAAGAAGCCCTGCTTGGTGGCGAGCCACTTCGTGAGGCGGGTCTTGCGCTGCTCGACCGCGTACTGGCTGAAGGCGAGCACGCCCGGGTCGATGTCCGGGTCCTTGTGGAGCGTGTTCGGGGCGGCGTGGTGCTTGGTGTGCTTGCGCTGCCACCAGGCCTGGCCCATGCCCACGAAGAGGTTGATGACGATGAGGGAGACCCACTCGTTCCACTTGCCCGACACGAAGATCTGCCGGTGCGCGGCGTCGTGGCCGAGGAAGGCGATCTGCGTCATGAGCAGGGCGAGGGCCACGGCCGTCACCATCTGCCACCAGGTGTCCCCGATGAGGACGAAGGCCACGGCCAGGCCGACGCCCAGCACCAGTGAGCCGATGAGCTTGGTCCAGTAGTAGCCGTAGGCGCGCCGCATGAGGCCCGCCTCCTGGACCCGCTTCGTCAGGGCGGTGAAATCACTGACCTGACGCTCTCGGGCGGTTCCCCGCGCCGTCGTGGGGACACTGGTGTCTGCTGCCATACGTTCGCGCCTTCGGTACTAATTCGCGAGCTGTCGTCGCGGAGGAGGTGTTACTGCTCTCACAGTCTTGCACGGATCATCCACGTCGGCAGGGTTCGCGTCGAACGTCACCCGACGAGGCGGTCGGCGGCCTCGAGGTAACGCTCGCGGGTGCGCTCGACGACGTCGTCGGGAAGCGGCGGCGGGGGCGAGACGCGGTCCCAGCCGGACTCCGGGGAGGTGAGCCAGTCCCGGACGAACTGCTTGTCGAAGCTCGGCTGCACCCGCCCGGGCGCGTAGCCGTCCGCCGGCCAGAAGCGCGAGGAGTCCGGCGTGAGGACCTCGTCCCCGAGGACGACCTCCCCGCCCGGGCCGAGCCCGAACTCGAGCTTGGTGTCAGCGACGATGATCCCACTGCGGGCGGCGACGTCCGCGGCGCGGGAGTAGATCCGCAGCGTGAGGTCGCGCAGCTCCTCCGCGCGCTCCCCTCCGAGGAGGGCGGCGACGGCCTCGAAGCTGATGTTCTCGTCGTGGTCACCGAGCTCGGCCTTGCGGGCGGGGGTGAAGATCGGCTCGGGCAGGCGGGAGGCCTCGCCCAGGCCCGCGGGCAGCGGCACCCCGCACACGGCCTGGCCCTCGCGGTACTCGACGAGGCCGGAGCCGGTGAGGTACCCGCGCACCACGCACTCGACGGGGAACATCTCCAGCCGCCGGCACACCATCGCCCGGCCGGCGACGGCCTCGGGGACGTCGAGCGAGACGACGTGGTTGGGGACGATGTCGGCGAGCTGCTCGAACCACCACAGGCTGAGGCGGGTGAGCACCTCCCCCTTCCCAGGGATGGGCGTCGGCAGGACGTGGTCGTAGGCGCTGATGCGGTCGGAGGCGACGACGAGCACGACGTCACCCGCCGGGTGCGGCTCGGCCGGCCGGTACAGGTCGCGGACCTTGCCGGAGTAGGTGTGCTCCCAGCCGGGCAGCACGGGCGCGGTCACGAGCGGGCCCGCGCGATGTCGGTGCGGTGCTGGGAGCCGTCGAGGGTGATGCGCTCGACGCCCGCGTAGGCGCGGGCGCGCGCCTCCTCCTGGTCGGCCCCGACCCCGACGACGGAAAGCACCCGGCCGCCGGCACTGACGAGGGCGCCGTCCTCGGACGTCGCACAGCCGGCCTGGAGGACGTGGACGCCGGGCAGCTCCTCGGCCGCGGCGACGCCCTCGACGACGTCGCCGGTGCGGGACACCCCGGGGTAGCCGTGGGAGGCGAGGACGACGGTGACGGCCGACGCGTCGCGCCACGTGGGGCTGGGCGCCTCGGCGAGGGTGCCGGTGGCGGCCGCGTGGAGCAGCTGGGCCAGGGAGGAGTTGAGACGCGCGAGGACGACCTGCGTCTCGGGGTCCCCGAAGCGGGCGTTGAACTCGATGACCCGCACGCCGCGGGAGGTGAGGGCCAGGCCGACGTAGAGGACGCCGGTGAAGGGGGTGCCGCGGCGGGCCATCTCGTGCACGACCGGCCGCGCGACGCGTTCCATCACCTCGTCGACGAGGCCCTCCGGCGCCCACGGCAGCGGGCTGTAGGCGCCCATCCCGCCGGTGTTGGGACCGGCGTCGCCGTCGCCGAGGCGCTTGAAGTCCTGGGCGGGGGCGAGCGGGACGGCGTCCGTGCCGTCGCAGACGCAGAAGAGGGAGACCTCGGGGCCGTCGAGGTACTCCTCGACGACGACGGCGGGACGCTCCCCGCCGGGGGTGACCGTGCGCGCGAGGCAGGCGCGGGCGTGGGCGAGGGCGGCGTCCCGGTCCTCGGTGACGACGACGCCCTTTCCGGCGGCGAGGCCGTCGTCCTTGACGACGTAGGGGGCGCCGAAGGCGTCGAGCGCCTCCTCGACCTCCTCGGGGGTCGTGCAGACGTAGGCCATCGCCGTGGGGACCTCTGCGGCGGCCATGACCTCCTTGGCGAAGGCTTTGGAGCCCTCGAGGCGGGCCGCGGCGGCGTCGGGGCCGAAGCACGGGACCCCGGCGGCACGGACGGCGTCCGCGACGCCGGCGACGAGCGGCGCCTCGGGGCCGACGACGACGAGGTCGACACCGCGCTCGACGGCGAGGGCCGCCACCGCCTGCGGGTCGAGCGGGTCGACCGGCACGTTGGTCGCGACCTGCGCCGTTCCCGGGTTCCCGGGGGCGACGAGGACCTCGTGGGGCGTGGACTCGGTGGTCAGGGCGCGGGTGATGGCGTGCTCGCGCGCACCGGACCCGACGACGAGGATCTTCACGTGCCAGGAGCCTACCGACCCCGGCGGCCCGAAGCGCCAGGCGTCCACCGACCAGACCCGGCCGGGGAGTTGTCCCCATCGGCGGTGCCCGGCTCGGACACCTCACCGTGACGCGTCACCGGTAGGGTTCGCGGCATGACATCACACCGCACCACGTCACGGGCCCGCCGCGGCCTGTCGGCGCTCCTCCTCCTCCCCCTCCTGCTCGTCCTGGCCGGCTGCTTCCGCCTGGACATGGGGCTGACGATCAACGAGGACGACACCCTCGACGTCGCCATGGAGGTCGGCGACCTCACCGGCATGGCCACCCGCGAGGACATGGACTGCTCCGAGCTGGAGTCCGAGATGGGCGACGCCCCCGAGGAGGCCGAGTTCGCCGTCGAGGACATCGAGGACGAGGACGGCAACATCGGCTGCCGCATCTCCGCCACCGGCGCCCCGATCGACTCGATGACCGGTGAGGGCATGACCATCGAGAAGGTCGACGACACCTACGTCTTCTCCTTCGACGGTGACGAGACCGGCATGGGTGACACGAGCAGCCTCGAGGACATGCCGGCCGGCATGGAGCCCCAGGTCGCCATCTCCGTCACCTTCCCCGGTGAGGTCATCGAGGCCGACGGCGAGATCGACGGCAACACCGTGACGTGGAGCGGCATCGAGGCCTTCGCCGCCGGCGGCAGCGCCACCGGCGAGGCCGCCGGCAACGGCGGTGGCAGCGCGGGTGGCGTGTCCACCGCGGTGTGGATCGTCCTCGCCGTCGTCGCGCTCCTCGCGATCGCCGCGCTCATCTTCCTCATCTCACGCAAGAAGGGCGGCAAGTCCGGCAACGCCGGGGACCCCGCCTTCGGTGGCCCCGCCGGCCCCGCGCCCTACGGCCAGGGCGGCCAGCCCGGCCAGGTCGCCAACGAGCCCGGCCCCGGCTTCCCCGCGCAGCCCGGTGCGGGCCAGCCGGTCGGCGGCTCGGCCCGACCGACCAGGTCCCGGCCGACCCCGGCCCCGGCTACCCCGGCCAGCAGCCCCGGCCGCGCCGGCCCCGTTCACGACGGCCGCCGCGGACACGCCGGTCGACCGCCCGGAGGGCTCGCCCTTCGCGCCGTCGCCCGAGCCGCCCAGCCAGTCCGACGAGGACCAGCAGCGCTAGCACCCCACTACCAGCGCGAGAACCCCACAACCCGCCGACAGCTGAGTTACTACCGGTAACAACTCAGCTGTCGGCGGGTTGTGGCATGTCAGGGCTGCTGGCGGGTGAGCCGCACCGTCCAGTCCTCGGGGCCCTCGACGAGGTAGGTGACCGCGAAGGCACCGGGCTGGCGCTCCTCGATCTGCGCGAGCAGCGGCACCGGGTTGTGCGGGGCGACGAGGTCCAGGGCGAAACCCGGGGCGATCGCGGTCAGCGCACCGAAGACCGTCGCGTGGCGGATGGCGTGCGGGACCTGGCGGACGTCGAGCACCGGGGTGGCGTCGTCGTGACCGCCGCAGGCGCAGCCCCCGCCCGTCCCCGGCCGGCTCGTGATCGTGATGTCGTCGACAGCCATGGCCGTCCCCTCTCGTTGGCGAGAGGCCAGGTTATGCACGGACATCTCCGTGCCTACGGGACCATCGGCCCACGCCCCCGCCCGTTCGTGGGCGGGGGCACCGGCGCGGTCAGTCGAGCAGGGAGTGGCGCACGATCGTCGCGGCCCGGTCGGGGCCGACGCCGATCGAGGAGATCCGCGCCCCGGACATCTCCTCCAGCGCGAGGACGTAGCGCTGGGCGGCGTCCGGCAGGTCGGAGAACTCACGGGCGTCGCTGATGTCCTCGCTCCAGCCGTCGAGCTCCTCGTACACCGGGCGGGCGTGGTGGAAGTCGGTCTGGTTGGGCGGCATGTCGTCCACCCGGCGGCCGTCGACCTCGTAGGCCACGCAGACCGGGATCTTCTCCAGGCCGGTGAGGACGTCGAGCTTGGTGAGGACGAGGTCGGTGAGCCCGTTGACCCGGCTGGCGAAGCGGGCGACGACGGCGTCGTACCAGCCGCAGCGGCGGGGGCGTCCCGTCGTCGTGCCGTACTCCCCGCCCACGCTGCGCAGGCGCTCGCCGGCGGCGTCGTGGAGCTCGGTGGGGAACGGTCCCTCACCGACGCGGGTCGTGTAGGCCTTGACGACGCCGACGACGCGGTCGATGCGCGTGGGGCCCACGCCGCTGCCGGTGCAGGCGCCACCGGCGGTGGCGGAGGAGGAGGTGACGAAGGGGTAGGTGCCGTGGTCGACGTCGAGCATCGCGGCCTGGCCGGCCTCGAAGACCACCGTGCGGCCCTCGTCGAGGGCCTGGTTGAGGACGAGGGAGGTGTCGGCGACCATCGGGCGTAGCCGCTCGGCGTAGGCGAGCAGCTCGTCGGTGACCTCGTCGACGTCCACGGCGCGGCGGTTGTAGACCTTGAGGAGCAGCTGGTTCTTCTGGACCAGCGCGCCCTCGACCTTCTGCCGCAGGATCTTCTCGTCGAAGATGTCCTGGACCCGGATGCCCACGCGCGCCATCTTGTCGGCGTAGGTGGGGCCGATGCCGCGGCCGGTGGTGCCGATCTGGCGCTTGCCGAGGAAGCGCTCGGTCACCTTGTCCAGCGTCCGGTTGTAGGACGGGATGAGGTGGGCGCTGGAGGAGACGAGGAGCCTGGAGACGTCCACGCCACGGGCGCTGAGCCCCTCGAGCTCGGCAAAGAGCACCTCGAGGTCGACGACCACGCCGTTGCCGATGACCGGCGTGCACCCCGGGCTGAGGATGCCGGAGGGCAGCAGGTGGAGGGCGTACTTCTCCTCGCCGACGACGACCGTGTGCCCCGCGTTGTTGCCCCCGTTGAACTTGACGACGTAGTCGACCTGGGAGCTGAGCTGGTCGGTGGCCTTCCCCTTGCCCTCGTCGCCCCACTGGGCTCCGACGACGACGACCGCTGGCATGGTGATCCCTTTCGCTGGAGGCGGGCGCCGATCGGCTCCCGGGACAGGTTACCCAACCCGCCCCTCCGGCGGTTCGGGGTGCACCCGGCGGCTCACCCGCCTAGGCTCGACGAGGAAACGGACCGGGCACCGCCGCACGCGCACGAGCGGCGGCCAGAGGGAGCAGCATGATCGAGATCGCGGCGTCATCGACCACGACGACGGTGACGATCAGCGGGGATCTCGACCTTGCCGAACGCGGCCAGTTCCCCGAGGCCACGGCCCGGGTGAGCGGGCTGCGCCGCCAGCTCCTCGTCATCGACATGTGCGACGTCACCTTCATGGACTCCACCGGCGCGGCGTTCCTCATCGCGCTCGCCGACGCCGCGGGCAAGCGCGGCGGCGCGGCCGTGCTGCGCGGCTGCGACGACCGCGAGCTCTTCGTCCTCGAGATCTGCGGCGCGCTGGGCAGCTTCCGGATCGACACCGAGCACCGCTGCGAGCGCCGGGCCTCCTAGCCCTCCTGCTCCTCGGCGCGCTGCGCCCAGGGCTCCTTGGCGCGCACGCGCGCCCACACGACCTTGCCGGCCGGGGTCGGGCGCCAGCCCCACTCGGCGAGCCGGGAGATGATGTGGAGCCCGAAGCCGCCCACCCGGCCCACGCGGCCCTCGCGGACCACCGGCGGGCTGGGGTTGGCGTCCTCGACCTCGATGCGCAGGCCGTCGCCGGTGTCGCGCAGGCGCAGGTCCACCCGGCCCCACCCGTGCATGACGGCGTTGGCGACGAGCTCGGAGGCGACGAGCTCCGCGGCGGCGGTGTCCTCGATGTCCCAGGCCTCGCAGGCGCGGAGCACGGCGTGCCGGGCCCGCGCGATCGTCTTGGGGTCCATCGGCATCTGCCAGCGCCGCTCCCGGGGCCCGGACCACGTGTGGGTGGGGTCGGAGGCGGGGTCGGGCACGCGGAGGACGACGACGGCGATGTCGTCCTCGGGCGCGTCGGCGAGCTCCTGGAGCAGCTCCTCCCCGATCCCGGCGGCGTCGGGCGCGTCGATCTTCCCGGCGGCCGCGACGAGCGCGGCGACACCGTCGCGCATGGAGCGGTCACGGCGCTCGACGAGGCCGTCGGCGTAGAAGACGAGGACGTCCCCGGGGCGGGCGACCGCGTGCCCGGTGTGCCGCGGACGGCGGCCGAAGCCGACGAGGGGGCCGTGGGCGCCCTCGAGCGGGGTGGCCCGCCCGCCGCTCACCTGGACGATCGGCAGGTGCCCGGCGCGGGAGTAGGCCACGTCCCAGGTCTCCCCGCCGGGCCGGGGGTGGAGGGTGGCGTAGACGAAGGAGGCGGGACGGGCGATCCGCATGCTCGCCACCAGCCGGTCGACGCGGCCCAGGACCTTGCCCGGCTCGACGAACTCGGCGGCGTAGGCGCGCACGACGGACCGGAGCTGGCCCATCGCCGCCGCCGCCTCGACGTCGTGCCCGACGACGTCGCCCACGACGACACCGACACGCCCCTCGCCCATGTCGAGGACGTCGTACCAGTCCCCGCCCACCTGGGCGTGCTCGGAGCTCGGCGCGTAGTAGCTCCACACGTCCACGCCCTCGACGTGGCTCTGCTCGGGGAGCATGGCGCGCTGGAGCGTCTCGGCGAGGCGGTGCTCGCGGTCGTAGAGCTGGAGGTTGTCCATCGCCATGCCCACGCGGCGGGCGACGAGCTCGAGGACGGTCGTCAGCTCCCCGGTCGGCAGCGCCTGCTCGTCGGTCTCCCGGTCCGGCGGGCGGACGGCGAGGACGGCGAGGACGGCCTTGCGGCCGAGGACGGGCAGCAGCCACAGCGGCCCGTCGTCGGGCGCGGTGTCGTCCTGGGCGACGAGCGCGAGGAGCTCCCCGGTGAGGGTGCCCTCCTCGGCCGGCTCGCGCGGGTCGACGACGACCGTCTGCATGCGGGTGTCGAGGAAGAGCCCGACGACGGGGTCTGGGATGTCCCCGCGCAGCCGGGCCTGGCGGCGCAGGTCGCGGCGGTGGTAGGAGATGCCGGCGAGGTCGGTGACCTTCTGCAGCTGCGTGCCGTCGGCGTAGAAGGCGGCCCACGGGACGATGCGCCGCACGAGCAGGGCACCGATCTCGGTGAGCGCGGTCGTGGAGTCGACGTCGGCGAGGATGTCGGAGACCCGTGCGACGAGGCTCAGGCCACGCTGAGCGCGCTCCTCGGCGGCGGCGCGCTCCTCGGCGAGGACGGCGGAGGCGAGCTCCTCGGTGGCGTCGCGCACCGTGACCAGCCAGCGGTGCCAGCCGCCGGCGCCTGCCCCGAGCGGGCTGAAGGACACGGTGGCGCGGTAGGAGGTGCCGTCACTGCGCGGCACGGACCGCACGACGGAGACGGGCAGCCCCGCCGCGAGCGCCTCCAGCAGCGCGCTCGTGTCCCGCCCGTGGGTGGCGACGAGCCGGGGGGCGGACTCGCGCAGCTCGGCGACCGAGTAGCCGGTCATCTCCGCGAGCGAGGAGCTCACCCACACGACGCGGGAGCCGGCAGGGCGCGTGGACAGGTCGATGTCGACGACGTAGGTCGGGTCGGGCAGCGCCTCGAGCAGGTGCTCGGAGCGGACGGCGAGCGCCTCGGGCAGCTCGCGCGGGGGCTCGGCGGACCGGGCCGGGCGCATGCGGACGGTGCCGTGAGGAGGGGTCGGGGAGCCCACCGGTGCGGGCACGCCGCTGTCCGGTCCGGTCATGTTGGCTCTCCGATCGTCCTGAGTCTCCTAGGATGCCGTGGAGGACGTTCCGGCGCGAACCGCCGGACCAGCAGAAGGAGAGCCTGTGCGCGACGACAGTTCGACAAGCGGCCGCGGCCCCGAGACCGGCACGGCGTCGCTCATGGTGGCACAGGGGCGCACCCGGCTCGTCCTGTCCGGTGAGATCGACGTTGCTCTCAGCAGCGAGCTCACCGAGGCGGTCTCCGAGGCCGAGTCCTCCCGCAACCCCGTGGAGATCGACGCCCGCCACGTCACCTTCATGGACTCCTCGGGCGTCGCGCTCCTCGCGCGGCTCGCCCACCGCACGCCCGGCCCGCTCACGATGATCAAGCCTCCGGACGTCGTCCGGTTCCTGCTCGACATCACGCGCCTGGGCGACGTCGTGACGATCGTCGAGGAGGACCCCGGCTTCCCCGAGCCGGCCGACCCTCCTCCGGGCGACGACGCCGCGTAGCGGCCCACCCTCACATACGCCGAGAGCCGGACCCCTCCGTGGAGGAGTCCGGCTCTCGGCGTACTACGGGGGGTGGTGCGTCAGGCCATCTTCGTCCCGGCCGAGCGCAGCTGCTGGCAGGCCTCGACGATGCGGGCGGCCATGCCGGCCTCGGCGGCCTTGCCCCAGGCGCGGGGGTCGTAGGCCTTCTTGTTGCCGACGTCGCCGTCGATCTTGAGCACGCCGTCGTAGTTCTTGAACATGTGCTCGACGACGGGGCGGGTGAACGCGTACTGGGTGTCGGTGTCGACGTTCATCTTGATGACACCGTTGTCGACGGCGAGGGCGATCTCCTCGGCCGTGGAGCCGGACCCGCCGTGGAAGACGAGGTCGAAGGGCGACTCCTTGCCGATCTCCTGGCCGACGACACGCTGGATCTCACCGAGGATCTCCGGGCGCAGCTTGACCGCACCCGGCTTGTACACGCCGTGGACGTTGCCGAAGGTCAGCGCCGTGAGGTACCGGCCCTTCTCGCCCGCGCCGAGCGCCCGCACGGTGGCCAGGCCGTCCTCGGGGGTGGTGTAGAGCTTCTCGTTGATCTCGGCCTCGTGGCCGTCCTCCTCGCCACCGACGACGCCGACCTCGATCTCGAGGATCGTGCGCGCCTTCTGGGAGAGCTCGAGGAGCTCCTCGGCGATGACGAGGTTCTCGTCCAGCGGGACGGTGGAGCCGTCGAACATGTGCGACTGGAACATCGGGTTCTTGCCGGCGGCGACCTCCTCGGCCTCCATGGCGAGCAGCGGCCGGACCCAGGAGTCGAGGTTCTCCTTGACGCAGTGGTCGGTGTGCAGCGCGATGGTGACGCCGTAGTTCTTGGCGACCTCGTGCGCGTAGGCGGCCAGGGCGCGGGTGCCGGTGACGCGGTCCTTGATCGTCGAGCCGGAGGCGTACTCGCCACCGCCGACGGAGACCTGGATGATGCCGTCGCTCTCGGCCTCGGCGAAGCCGCGGATCGCCGCGGTCACGGTCTGGGACGAGGTGATGTTGATGGCCGGGTAGGCGAACTTGCCCGCCTTCGCCCTGTCGAGCATCTCGTTGTAGGACTCGGGGGTTGCGATGGGCACTGAATGCCTCCTGTGGATAGACGCAGCGATACGCCTAGATTGTGTCACGCCCGGGCTCGGCCGGGTCGGGACGTCCGGCCTGCGGCCCGTGCTGCAGGATCCACGCGTACATCGCCACCGCGGCCGCGGCCCCGACGTTGAGGGACCGGGTGGAGCCGTACTGGGTGATGTGGAGGATCTCGGTGCAGGCGGCCCGCGCCTCGGCGGACAGCCCGCCGGACTCCTGGCCGAAGAGCAGCACGGCGCGCTCGGGCAGCGGCCGGTGCTCGAGCGGCAGTGAGCCCGGGACGTTGTCGACGCCGATGACCGCCAGCCCCTGGTCCTGCGCCCACGCGAGGAGGCCGGCGACGTCGTCGTGGTGGTGCAGGTGCTGGTAGCGGTCGGTGACCATCGCCCCGCGCCGGTTCCACCGCCGTCGCCCGACGATGTGGACGGCGGCGACGGCGAAGGCGTTGGCCGTGCGGACGACCGAGCCGATGTTGAAGTCGTGCCCGAGGTTCTCGATCGCGACGTGGAGGGGGTGGCGGCGGGCGTCGATGTCCTCGACGATCGCCTCCAGCCGCCAGTAGCGGTACTCGTCGACGACGTTGCGCCGGTCCCCCTCGGCGAGCAGCTCGGGGTCGAGCCGGGGGTCGCGGGGCCAGGCCTCCGGCCCACCGGGCCAGGGCCCGACGCCGACCTCTTCCTCGCGCACCTCAGGCGTCGCGGCGAGGGTCGTAGCCCCCGCGCTGACCACCGAAGGAGGGGCCGCCGTCGACGGGCGCGGCGGAGCCGGGCGCCTCCCCGGCCGTGAAGTGGACCGAGGGGACGGCGCGGACGGCGGGGTCGTTGGCCTCGAAGTACTCCGCCCGCCGGAAGGAGAACATGTTCGCAATGATGTTCGGCGGGAAGGTCTCGATCTTCGTGTTGAGCTGGCGCACGTTGGCGTTGTAGAAGCGGCGGCCCGCGGCGATGCGGTCCTCGGTGTTGGTGAGCTCGGCCTGGAGGTCGGCGAAGTTCTCCGAGGAGCGCAGCTCCGGGTAGGCCTCGGCGACGGCGAAGAGCCGGCTCAGCGCGCCACTGAGGGCGTTCTCGCTGACCGCCTGCTTGGCAGGCCCGAGCCCGCCGCCGGCCGCGGCCGCGCGGGCGCGGGTGACCTCGTCGAAGACCTCGCGCTCCTGGGCGGCGTAGCCCTTGACCGTCTCGACGAGGTTGGGCACGAGGGAGTGGCGGCGGTGGAGCTCGACGTCGATCTGCCGCCAGGCCTCCTGGACGAGGTTCCGCAGGCGGACCAGGCCGTTGTAGGTCGCGATCGCCCAGACGGCGACGACGACGAGCACGGCCAGGACGACGAGCACGACGAGCATCTCCACGTGCTCAGCCTGTCACAGCGCGCCCGGGTTGCCTCGCCGACCGCCGGATCTCTTGGACGACGGCTCGCGGCTCCGACCGGCGAGAACGATCGCGACGCCGTAGGGCACCACGCAGACGAGCGCGAGCTGCCACCAGGGCCAGGCCACGACGAAGCTCAGCGCGCCGATGATCGCGAAGCCGATGATGGTGACGAGCGTCTGCCGCTGTCGCGTCCTCACGATGTGCCCTTCCGTCGCTGGCCCACCCTGTCGTGGGTGCACGGAACGTAGCGCGGGGCGAGCGCCGGACGGGATAGACCAAGGGCTACGGTTCGCGGGACGGAGCGCCTGCCAAGGAGGGCTCAGCCGGCGGAGGGGAGCCCGAGGTCCTCACGGCCGAGGGCGGCCAGGTACCGGACCCCCGCCGCCTCGACGCGCTCGCGTGCCCCGGTGTCCCGGTCGACGACGACGGCGGCCCCGACGACCTCGGCGCCCGCCTCGCGCAGCGCCTCGATGGCGGTGAGCAGGCTGCCCCCGGTGGTCGAGGTGTCCTCGACGGCGACGACGCGGCGGCCGGCGACGTCCGGTCCCTCGACGCGGCGCTGCAGGCCGTGGGCCTTGGCCTCCTTGCGGACGACGAAGGCGTCGAGGGCGAGGCCGCGGGAGGCGGCGGCGTGGAGGACCGCGGTGGCGACCGGGTCGGCGCCCATGGTGAGCCCGCCGACGGCGTCGACCTCGTCGGGGCCCAGGCCGGCCTCCTCGAGGAGGTCGAGCACGACGTGCCCCACGAGCGGCGCGGCCGCGTGGTGGAGGGTGACGCGCCGCATGTCGACGTAGTGGTCGGAGGTGCGGCCGCTGGCGAGCGTCACCTCGCCGCGGATGACGGCGAGGTCGCGGACGTACTGGGCGAGCCGGCTGCGCAGGGAGTCGTTGGGGGAGGTCACGGCTGCAGGGTACCGGCCGGCCGGTAGCCTCGAGCGCATGCGTCTGGCCACGTGGAACGTCAACTCCGTCCGCACCCGGGTCGACCGGGTCCTCGCCTTCCTCGAGCGGTCGGGGACGGACGTGCTGGCCCTCCAGGAGACCAAGTGCCGCGACGAGCAGTTCCCGCTCCTGCCCTTCGAGGCCGCCGGCTACCACGTCGCCCACCACGGCCTGAGCCAGTGGAACGGCGTCGCCGTCGTCTCACGGCTGCCCGTGGAGGACGTCGAGCCCGGCTTCCCGGGCATGCCGACCTGGGGTGAGCCCGCCGCCGCGGAGGCCCGCGCGCTGGGCGCCACCGTTGACGGCGTGCGGGTGTGGAGCCTGTACGTGCCCAACGGCCGCACCCTGGACGACCCGCACTACCAGTACAAGCTCGACTGGCTCGCGGCCCTGCGCGACGCCGCCCACGGCTGGCTCACGGCAGACCCCGCCGCCCAGGTCGCGCTCGTCGGGGACTGGAACGTCGCCCCGCGCGACGAGGACGTGTGGGACCCGGCGGCCTTCGTCGGTGCCACCCACGTCTCCCCGCCCGAGCGCGCGGCGCTCGCCGCCCTGGGCGAGGCGGGTTTCGCCGAGGTGACGCGCGAGCACACCCCCGGCGCCTACACCTACTGGGACTACCAGCGCCTGCGCTTCCCCCGCAACGAGGGCATGCGCATCGACCTCGTCCACGCCTCCCCGGCGCTCGCGGCCCGGGTGACGGGCGCCCACGTCGACCGCAACGAGCGCAAGGGCAAGGGCGCCAGCGACCACGTGCCCGTCGTCGTCGACCTCGACTGAGCGCGGTCAGGCGGGCGGCGGCACCCAGCTGGGCGCGACGGTGATCTCGGTCCGGTGGTGCTCCCAGGTGCGCCACCACTCCTCGGCGCCCTCGGGCAGGCGCTCGGCGGGCACGCGGCGCAGCAGGTCGCGCAGCGTGTACTTGAGGCCGGCGATCTCGGCGACCCTCTCCAGGCGGGCCGACTCCTCCGTGTCCTCGCCGAAGGCGTCCTCCTCGGCGTGCCAGATGCGCCGGCGGAGGAGGACGAGCTCGCGGGTGACGGCCTGCTCCTCGTCGCTAGCGCCGAGGACCGCCTCCGCGGCGCGGAGGTAGCCGTAGTCCATGGCGATCGCGACGAGCCCGGGCTCGATGGTGAGGGTGTCGTGGACGTCGAACTCCGGCTCGATGACGACGGCGCCCGCCGCCCGGGCCTGGACCACCTCGTCGCGCTGCACCTCGTCGGTCATGATCGCCGTCGTCGTGCGCATGAGGATGCCGAGCATGTCCCGGTCGTCGTAGGACTCCTCGCGGCGCAGCCCGGACGGGCCGGCGACGACGGCGTAGCAGGTGCCGACGCCCAGGTGCCGGATCGCGATGTCCGCGGGCAGGGACTCCCGCACCCCGCCGTCGACGTAGTTCTCCTCCCCGAGCCGCACCGGCGCGAAGACCATGGGGATGGCGCAGGACGCGCGGATCGCCTCGACGAGGTCGACGGGACCGTCGCCGAGGGGACGGTTGTCGCGGTCGACGAGGGTGCCGTCCTCGGTGACGTAGCGCAGCTCGCCGCTCTCCAGGCCGACGACGGCGACGCGCAGGGTGACGCCGGACGCCGCGACGGCGTCGGGCCGGAAGACCTCCGGGTCGACGAGGTGGTCGACGATGGGGCCCGGGCGGTACATCGAGCGCTCGCGGCGGGCGCCCTCGACGATCGTCTCGAGGTCACCGCTCGCACGCCCCATGGTCCGGAGCATGTCGATCGACTCGAGGAAGCGGCCCGGCCCGGGGACGGGCGCGTCCGTCGGGTGCCGGTCGGTGCTCGCGGCCTGCTCCTCGGCGGGCTCGCCGCCCGGGGTGAGGCGGCTCGGCGGGGTCGGGACGGGCGGGTGCTCCACCGGCGGGTGGTCCGCGTGCTCCGGCTCCTGGGCTGCTCCGCCTGCCGCCCCTCGCCGTTGGCCGTGCGGACGACCCGCTCGGCCGCGGTGGAGATCTCGTCGCGCAGGACGGCCACCCGCTTGAAGGAGCGGCCGAGCGCGCCCTGGCGCCGCTTGCGCCGCTCGAGGGCCTCGGCCCACACCGGGCCGCGCTCGCGCAGCCGGCTGAACCACGGCAGCTCCTCGAACATGTCCGAGGAGTCGCTCATCCCCCGCCACAGCTCCTCGAGGCGGGCGAGGGCGGCGCGCTGGCCGTCCTGCTCGGCCGACTGCGCGAGCACGGCCGCGAGGATCGAGCCCGCCGAGGTGCCGGTGATGACCGAGGGGCAGATCCCCGCCCGGTCGTAGAGGTAGCGGAGCGCGCCGAGCTGGAAGCTGGCCCGTGCCCCGCCACCGCTCAGGACGAGGCCGACGACGTCAGGAGCGTCTGGCATGGCAGCAGGTTAACGTCAGCGCAGGTCGGTGAGAACGGCGTCGGACAGGCCGGGCCACAGCCCCGCCGCCCACTCCCCGAAGCGCTCGGCGCCGAGGAAGGCCGTGGCCAGGCCGGCCCGCGGGTCGACCCACAGGAAGCTGCCGGACTGGCCGAAGTGCCCGAAGGTCTCCGGTGCGTTGCCGCTGCCGGTCCAGTGCGGTGACTTGGTCCCGCGGATCTCGAAGCCCAGGCCCCAGTCGTTCGGGTCCTGGCGCCCGAACCCGGGCAGCACGCCGGGCAGGCCCGGCAGCTGGACGGTGGTGGCCTCGGCGAGGAGCTCGGGGTCCAGGACCTGGGGGGCGAGGAGCTCACGGCCGAAGGCGGCGAGGTCCTCGGCGCTGCCGCGAGCGCCGTGGGCCGGGGAGCCCTCGAGCACGACGGTGCTCAGGCCCAGCGGGACGAGCACCGTGTCCTCCAGCCAGTCGGCGAAGTCGGTGCCCGTCGCCTCGGCGACGTGGTCCGCGACGATCTCCATGCCGCGGTTGCTGTAGATCCGCCGGCGGCCGGGGGCGCTGAGGGTGTCGTCGGAGTCCATCGCCACGCCCGAGGCGTGGGCGAGCAGGTGACGCACGGTCGCCCCCTCCGGGCCGGCGGGCTCCTCGAGGTCGACGAGGTGGCGGGAGACGGCGACGAGCGTGGCCGCCGTCGTCAGCAGCTTGGTCACCGACGCCCAGGGGAAGGACTGTCCGGCCTCCCCGTGGGTCAGTCGCGTCCCGCTCGCGTCGGTGACGACGACGGCGTGCGGGAAGTCCGGCAGCTGCACCTGGTCGAGAGCGCTCATGCCTTCCAGGGTGCCACCTGTGGACGGACCGGGTGTCCCCAGCCCCTGGAAGAACTCAGCTCTCGCCGCGAGGGGGGGGTTCCTCGGCGAGAGCTGAGCTGTTCCGTCAGACGGGGGCGACGGCGGTGGTGTCGGCCTCCACGGTGAGGGTGAGGCCGCCCTCGGGGCCGCGGTCGACGGACACGGTCGCGCCGTCGGCCACCTGCCCGCCGAGCATGAGGCGGGCGAGCTGGTCGCCGATCTCACGCTGGACGAGCCGGCGCAGCGGACGCGCGCCGTAGGCCGGGTCGTACCCCTCGAAGGCGAGCCACTCGGCGGCCGCCGCAGACACCTCCAGGGTGACGCGGCGCTCGGCGAGCCGGTCACGCAGCCGCGCGACCTGGAGCTCGACGATGGAGCCGAGCTCCTCGAGGGTGAGCGCGTCGAAGAGCACGACGTCGTCGAGCCGGTTGAGGAACTCGGGCTTGAAGGCCGCCCGCACTGCGCTCATCACCGCCTCGCGCTTGGCCTCCTCGGGCATCGTCTGGTCGACGAGGAACTGCGAGCCGAGGTTGGAGGTGAGGACGAGGATGACGTTGCGGAAGTCCACCGTGCGGCCCTGGCCGTCGGTGAGCCGACCGTCGTCGAGCACCTGGAGGAGGATGTCGAAGACCTCCGGGTGGGCCTTCTCGACCTCGTCGAGGAGGACGACGGAGTAGGGCCGGCGGCGCACCGCCTCGGTGAGCTGGCCGCCCTCCTCGTAGCCGACGTACCCCGGAGGGGCGCCGACGAGCCGCGAGACGGAGTGCTTCTCGGAGTACTCGCTCATGTCGATGCGGACGATGGCGCGCTCGTCGTCGAAGAGGAAGTCCGCGAGGGACTTGGCCAGCTCGGTCTTGCCGACGCCGGTGGGACCGAGGAAGAGGAAGGAGCCGGTGGGCCGGTCGGGGTCCGACAAGCCCGCCCGGGAGCGCCGCACGGCGTCGGACACCGCCTGGACGGCGGTGCGCTGACCGATGAGCCGCTGCCCGAGGACGTCCTCCATGCGCAGCAGCTTCTCGGTCTCCCCCTCGAGGAGCCGGCCGACGGGGATGCCGGTCCAGGCGGCGACGACCTCGGCGACCTCGTCCGCGGAGACCCGGTCGGCGATCATCGGGGTCTCGGCGGTCTGGGTCGCCTCGGCGGCCTCCGCCTCGCGGATCTCCCGCTCCACGGCCGGGATGTCGCCGTAGCGCAGGCGTCCGGCGTCCTCGTAGCGGCCCTCGCGCTCGGCGCGGTCGGCCTCCGTACGCAGGGAGTCCAGGCGCTGCTTGAGGTCACCGACGCGGTTGTGGCCGGCCTTCTCCGCCTCCCACCGGGCGGTGAGGGCGGCGAGCTCCTCGGAGCGGTCGGCGAGCTCGGCGCGCAGCCGCTCGAGGCGGTCCCGGGAGGCCGGGTCGTCGGCGTCGGCGGACTCGACGAGGTAGGCCTCCTCCATCCGCAGCCGCTCGACGGCGCGGCGCAGCGCGTCGACCTCCTCGGGGGAGGAGTCGAGCTCCATACGCAGGCGGGAGGCGGCCTCGTCGACGAGGTCGATGGCCTTGTCGGGCAGCTGGCGGCCGCTGATGTAGCGGTCGGAGAGGGTCGCGGCGGCGACGAGCGCGCCGTCGGAGATCGTCACCTGGTGGTGCGCCTCATACTTCGGCGCGATGCCGCGCAGGATCGCGACGGTGTCCTCGACGGACGGCTCGCCGACGAAGACCTGCTGGAAGCGGCGCTCGAGGGCGGGGTCCTTCTCGATGTGCTCGCGGAACTCGTCGAGGGTCGTGGCGCCGACCATCCGCAGCTCGCCGCGGGCCAGCATGGGCTTGAGCATGTTCCCGGCGTCCATCGCGCCCTCGGCGGCACCGGCGCCGACGACCGTGTGGAGCTCGTCGATGAAGGTGACGACCTCGCCGTCGGAGTCCTTGATCTCCTGGAGGACCGCCTTGAGGCGCTCCTCGAACTCGCCGCGGTACTTCGCGCCGGCGACCATCGAGCCGAGGTCCAGGGCGATGAGGCGCTTGTCGCGCAGCGACTCCGGGACGTCCCCGTTGACCATGCGCTGGGCCAGCCCCTCGACGACGGCGGTCTTGCCGACGCCGGGCTCGCCGATGAGGACGGGGTTGTTCTTCGTGCGGCGGGAGAGGACCTGGACGACGCGGCGGATCTCGGCGTCGCGGCCGATGACCGGGTCGAGGCGACCGTCGCGGGCGGCGGCGGTGAGGTCCTGGCCGTACTTCTCCAGGGCCTTGTAGGTGCCCTCGGGGTCGGCGCTCGTGACGCGGCCGGAGCCGCGGACCGTGGGCAGCGCGTCGAGGAGCGCGTCCCGGTCGGCGCCGAGGTCGCGCAGGACCTGCCCGGCGGGGCTCTCGCTGCGGGCGAGCGCGAGGAGGAGGTGCTCGGTGGAGACGAACTCGTCCCCGAGGGCGGTCGCCTCCTCACCGGCCTGGGTGATGACGGTCATCATCGGGCGCGACGGGGAGGGCTGGGCCACGGAGGACCCGGAGGCACCGGGCAGGGCGGCGGCCGCGGCCGTGGCGCGCTCGACGATGGCGGCGCGGTTGGCGCCGACGGCGTCGACGAGAGCGGGCGCGACCCCGCCGGGCTGCTCGAGGAGCGCGACGAGCACGTGGACGGGCTCGAGCTGGGGGTTGCCGGCCGTCGCGGCCGAGCGCATGGCGGAGGCGATCGCCTCCTGCGACTTGGTGGTCAGCTTGTCCATCGAATCCTCCGGGTGAGTTCAGGTTCCACTGAGGTCAACGCCGCAGGGTTGAGTCTATTCCGCTCAAGTCTGTTCCGCACCGCGTCACGGTCGTGACGAGATGCGGTGGGCCGCTGCCGGGCGCACGCTCGGACGCACGAGCACCGACCGAAGGAGCCACGATCATGTCGACACTCCCTCCCCGGGCCCCGGTCCCGGCGGGCCTGCCGTCCCGCCCGGTGAGCCCCTGCCCCAGGAGCCGGCAGCGCCGCTCGCGGACCCGCCACCTCCCGGGCAGCCGCCCACCGCGCCGCCGAGCTCACCGTCCGTCGAGCCGCCCAGCGAGTCCCCCGGCCCGCCCCCGGTGGAGCCGCCGGACTGACGCGTCAGGCCGGCTCGACCGGGATCGTGGGCCACGGGTCGGCCTCCTCGAGCGCCGCGGCCAGGCCGAGGAGCAGCTCCTCGTCGCCGAGCCGGGTGGCCCCGAGCTGGACGCCGACCGGCAGCGTGACGCCGTCGACCTCGGCGCGGTGCAGCGGGATGGTGATCGCCGGGGCACCGAGCATGTTCCACGGGCTCGTCCACGGCGTGAAGGCCTTCTGCGCCTCGAAGTCCGCCGCCGGGTCGGCGTCGTCGCGCATGCCCCCGATGAACGGGGCAGGGGTCGCGAGCGCCGGGGTGAGGACGACGTCGAGGTCGCGCCACACCTCGGCCGCCGAGCGGGCCAGGCGCTGGACCGCGGCGACGGCGGCCGCGTAGTCGACCCCGGAGTACTGCCGGCCCTGCTCGCGCATCCACCGGGTGAGGGGCACGAGGAGCTCCTCGGCCTCGGGCGGGACGGGGGCGGACAGCGCCCCGACGGCCCAGAGCGGGTTGAAGTGCTCCCACTCCTCGGGGCTGAAGGGCACCTGGGTGGTGGTCACCGCGTGCCCCATCTCCTCGAGCAGCCGCACGGCACGGTCGACGGCGGCGAGGGACGTCTCGTGCACCGGTGCCTCGTGGACGTTGATCGGCCGGGTGAGGACGCCGATGCGCAGCTCGCGCGGCCGGTGGCCGCAGGCCGCGAGGAAGGACGAGCGCGGCCCGGGGAGGAGGTAGTGGTCCCCCGGCCACGGCTCGGAGAGGACGTCGAGGAAGGCGGCGGTGTCCCGCACCGTGCGGGTGACGACGCCGTCGACGGTGAGGCCGGCGCCGTCGACCCCGAACGGCCCCTTCGACACCCGCCCGCGGCTCGCCTTGAGCCCGACGAGCCCGCACGCCGCGGCCGGGATGCGGATCGAGCCGCCGCCGTCGCTCGCGTGCGCGGCGGGGACGATGCCGGCGGCGACGGCGGCGGCAGCCCCGCCGGAGGAGCCGCCCGCGCTGCGGCGCGGGTCCCACGGGCTGCGGGCGGGGGCTGCGACGTCGGGCTCGGTGTAGGACGGCAGCCCGAGCTCCGGCGTCGTCGTCTTGCCGACCATGAGGGTGCCGGCCTCGCGCAGGCGCACCGCCACGCCGTCGTCGGCGGGGGCGACGTAGCCGCGCAGGGCCGCGCTGCCGGCCTCGAAGGGCTGGCCGGCGACCATGGCGAGGTCCTTGACCGGGACAGGGACGCCGAGGAAGGGCGGCAGCTCTCCCCCGTCGCTCAGCCGGCGGGTGGCCGCGGCGGCCTGCTCGCGGGCGAGCTCGGGGGTGAGGTGGGCGAAGGCACCGACGGCCGGGCCCAGCCGTTCGGCCCGCTCGAGGGTGTGCTCGACGACGTCGCGCGGGTCGAGCTCGCCGCAGCGGACGGCGGCGGCGAGGTCGAGGGCGCTGAGCTCGTGGATGTCACTCATCACCCGAGGCTATCGACACGGCCGAACTCCAGCCGCTCTCCCGTTGCGGGCAGCGGCGGGCGGGCGCACTGTGGAGCACCAGCCGCACCCGGCGGCGCAGACGAGAGGGGACTGAGCATGGGTATCGGTGACAAGGCCAAGGACGCCCTGGGCGACGAGCAGAAGAGCGACGCCGCGCTCGACAAGGCCGGCGACGCCGCCGACGCCAAGACGGGCGGCAAGCACGGCGACAAGATCGACAGCGCGCAGGACGCCGCGGACAAGAAGATCGGCAACGAGTGACCCGTGGACGGCCGGGCTCCCTCGCGGAGCCCGGCCGTCGGCGCGCGTGATGGGATGTGCCCATGACTGCAGACTCCCCCACCGACCCCCATGCCTGGCTCGAGGACGTCGAGGGCGACGCCGCGCTCGACTGGGTCCGCGCCCACAACGAGCGGGCCGTCAGCGCCCTGGAGACCGAGCGCTTCGCGCAGCTGCGTGAGGAGATCCTCGAGGTCCTCGACTCGACGGACAAGATCCCCGCCGTCGTCCAGCGCGGCGAGCACCTGTACAACTTCTGGACCGACGCCGAGCACGAGCGCGGGCTGTGGCGGCGCACCACCTGGGAGTCCTACCGCACCGCGGAGCCGGAGTGGGAGGTGCTCCTCGACGTCGACGCGCTCGCCGCCGAGGAGGGCGTCAGCTGGGTGTGGCACGGCGCGCAGGTGCTGCGCCCGGCCTACGAGCGGGCGCTCGTCGCGCTGTCCCGCGGTGGCGCCGACGCCGACGTCACTCGCGAGTTCGACCTCGTGACCAAGAGCTTCGTCGAGGACGGCTTCGTCCGCGAGGAGTCGAAGGGCGCGCTGAGCTGGGCCGACAGCTCCGGGGACGTCGTCTACGCGTACACGGACTTCGGGGAGGGCTCGATGACGCCCTCGGGCTATCCGCGCACCGTGCGCCGGTGGGAGCGGGGCACCGCGCTGGCGGACGCCCCGGAGATCTTCGCCGGCGAGCACACCGACATGTCGATCGGCGCCGGCCACGACTTCACGCCGGGCTTCGAGCGGGACATCGTGTGGCGGGCGCGCGCCTTCTACGACTCCGACATGTACCTCCTCGACGGCGCCGAGCTCACCCGCATCGACGTCCCGCGCTCCGCGGAGCCCGACCTCCACCGCGAGTGGCTCACCGTCGAGCTGCGCGACGACTGGGAGGTCGAGGGCCGCGTCCTGCCCGGGGGCGGGCTCCTCGCCATCCGCCTGGACGACTTCCTCGCCGGCGGCCGCGACTTCGCGGTGCTCTACGAGCCCACCGAGTCGACGGCGCTCGTCGGGGCGAGCTGGACCCGCCACCACCTCGTCCTCAACGTCCTCGACGACGTGACGAACCGCCTCGAGGTGCTCACCCCCACCGACGGCACCTGGCAGCGGCGCCCGCTCGACCTCGCCTCCGCGGGGACCGGCTGGGAGGCGCCGCGGCTGGCGACGATCGGCGTCGGCGCAGTGGACGCGGACGAGTCGGACGCCCTGTGGCTCACCGTCACCGGCTTCCTCACCCCGACGACGCTCGCCCGGCTGGACCTCGACGCGGACGGCGGCGTCGTCGGCCTCGAGCCGCTCAAGGCGCTGCCGGCCTTCTTCGGCACCGAGGGCCTGCACGTCGAGCAGCACTTCGCCGTGTCCGACGACGGCACCCGGGTGCCGTACTTCCAGGTGTCCCCCACCCCCGTGGCCGACAACGAGGTGGTGCGCCCGCTGCCGACGCTCCTGTCCGGGTACGGCGGCTTCGAGATCCCCCGGCTGCCCGCGTACTCGGCCACCGTGGGCCGTGCCTGGCTCGCGCGGGGCGGGGCCTACGTCGTCGCCAACATCCGCGGCGGCGGGGAGTACGGGCCGCGCTGGCACCAGGCCGCGCTCAAGGAGAAGCGCCACCGCGCCTACGAGGACTTCGCCGCCGTCGCGCGCGACCTCGTGGCCCGCGGCGTCACCGACCCCGCGCACCTCGGCGCGCAGGGCGGCTCCAACGGCGGGCTGCTCATGGGCAACATGATCACCGGCTACCCCGAGCTCTTCGGGGCGATCGTCTGCCAGGTGCCGCTGCTCGACATGAAGCGCTACAGCCACCTGCTCGCCGGGGCGTCGTGGATGGCCGAGTACGGCGACCCGGACGACCCGGAGCAGTGGGAGTTCATCAGGACCTTCTCCGCGTACCACCGCTTCGACCCGGCCGACGAGCACCCGCCCGTGCTCTTCACGACGTCCACGCGAGACGACCGTGTCCACCCCGGCCACGCGCGCAAGATGATGGCGCTCATGGCCGAGGCGGGCAAGGACGTCACGTACTACGAGAACATCGAGGGCGGGCACGGCGGCGCCGCGACGAACGCGCAGGCGGCGTTCATGCAGGCCCTGGCCCACGAGTTCCTCTGGCAGCGCCTGGGCGGCTGAGCCCGCTCCAGGACGACGGCAGCCGGCCCCCAGCGCGAGCTGAGGGCCGGCTGCGTCGTTCGCGGGTCAGTACTGGCCGGTGCGGATGCGCTTGTTGACGCGCACGAGCCAGACGATGCCGATGATGAGGAGGATGAAGGCGACGAAGCCGATCGCCAGGCCGACGAGGACGGCGACCCCGACGCTCGTGAGGTCGGAGATGTCGAGCGGCGGACCGATGGTGAGGGCCGAGCTGGCGTCCTGCGGCAGGTCGCAGTCGAAGGTGTGGCTGCCGGCCTGAGCCGTCGTGAAGCCGAGGCCGATGGCGGAGTCGGGCACGTCGAGGCCGAGGGAGTCCGGAGCCGTGGCGATGGCCTGTCCCCCGGGCCCGGTGACCGTGCACTCGATCTGGCTGGGGTCGACCGACGAGGTGCCGAAGTAGATGACGTAGTCGGTGTCGGCCTGCAGGTCGGTGGACTGGCCGTTGGTGACCTGAGCACCGTCCACGACGCCCTCGAGCGAGTCGACGACCGACGCGATGCCGATGAAGAAGCCGATGATCGGTGCGGCGACCATGGCGATCGCCGACACGATGATCATGACGATCGGGCCGGTGCGCTTGGGCTGCGGCCCGCTCGGGCCGGGCCCGTAGCCGTACCCGCCCGGCTGGCCGTACCCCGGCTGGCCGTAGCCCGGCTGCTGGCCGTACGCCCCGGGCGGGCTGTAGCCGGGCTGGCCGTACGCCCCGGGCTGGCCGGGCTGCTGCCCGTAGCCACCGCCCTGCTGACCGTAACCGCCGGCCTGCTGCCCGTAGCCGCCCGACTGCTGGCCGGCGTCGTTCTGGCCGTAGGACGGAGGTCGCTGCCCCTCGGGCAGGCGCCGGCCGTAGCGCGGCTCGTCAGGTCCGCCGTCGTTCGCGGTCATCTCGGCTCCTTCTCGCGTCTGTGGGCAGCACCAGCATGCCAGGTGAGCGGTCAGGACCGTCGAGGCAGCCCGGCGATCCAGCCGTTGAGCGGGCTGGTCGGGACCCAGGGCACCCGCCCCGGTCAGTAGACGCGCTGGGTGAGGGAGCGCAGACCGGTCGGCACGGCGAGGCTGAGCCCGTGGCGAGCGAGGACGGTGCGGACCGCGTCCGCCGGGAGGGACCCGAGCCGCTCCAGGGTGAGCGTCCGTCCGGGCAGCCCGGGGCGTAGACCCAGCACGGTCGTCGACATCGGGGCGTGCTGGGGGTACTGCCGCAGGGCGGCGGCCTCGTCGTCGTGCTCGAGCACCACGACCCGCGGATCGGCACCGAGCTCGTCGCGGATGGCGGAGGCCCGGTAGTGGGGCGGCTCCTCCTCGGCCCCGGTGAGGTGGTGCGAGCGGTTCGCCGAGGTGATGTGGAGGTGGTCGGTGGCGCACAGCCGCAGGCTCCGCGCGAGGAACCCGTTGGACGGGCACCGGTAGCCGGGCACGATGACCTGGACCCAGCGGCCGGCGTCGTCACGGGCGGTGAGGTGGTCGGGGACGTGGGCGGCGGCGGGGGCCCGGAACCCGAGGGGGCCCAGGCACAGCAGCTCGTCGACCGCGCCGAGGACGTCGTCCGCCCGCAGGCCGCCGGGCAGCCGCGTGAGGTCGGCGAGTCCGGGGAGGCGAGCGGGCGTCGTCGTCACGCTCCCCACCTGCCCGGGCCGGCGGCCCTTGAACGCGTTCGCGGCGTGGACGGTCGGCGCGTCGCCGCGCGTGGTGAGCGCGTAGAGGTTGGCGAAGGCGTGGACGACGAGGGCGCCGGAGGCGAGGGCACGGGCGGCGCTCTCGACGTCGTTCGCGTCGCCGATCCGCAGCCGTGCCGCTGTCCCACCGGTCATGGCGCCCTCCCGAGCCCCTCGGGCCCAGTGTCCTCCCGGCAGGCCGCCCTGAACAGGCCCGCGAGGTGGGTCAGCCGCGGTAGGGCGGGCGCCAGATGACGAGGGCGCCGCCGGAGCGGCGCGGGCGCCGGCCCGGCGCGAGCTCGCTCACCTCACCGGAGGGGTCGGCGGCGAAGACACGAGCCGTGGTGAAGGCGCGCAGCCGCTGGAGCTCGCCACGGGTCCGGTCGAGCTCCCGCTCGAGCTCGATGATCCGGCGGATCCCGGCAAGGTTGACGCCCTCGTCCTGGGAGAGCCGCTGGACCTCGCGCAGGGAGTCGACGTCCCGCCGCGAGTAGCGCCGGCCCCGCCCGCGGGCGCGCTGGGGGGTGACGATGCCCAGGCGGTCGTACTGGCGCAGGGTCTGCGGGTGCATCCCCGCGAGCTCGGCGGCCACGGAGATGACGTAGAGGGGTGCGTCGTCGTCGATGTCCATCACGTCCTCCTCTCCTGACTCAGCGTGTCGCGCGGGCCCTGAGG
Organism: Georgenia sp. Marseille-Q6866; assembly: GCF_965111665.1. Lineage (NCBI taxonomy): Bacteria > Bacillati > Actinomycetota > Actinomycetes > Allobogoriellales > Allobogoriellaceae > Georgenia > Georgenia sp. Marseille-Q6866. Next base: position 113,214 of record NZ_CBCOOR010000010.1, read on the forward strand.
TCGGCGCGCGGGTCCTCGCCGCTGGTGGCGGCCGCAAAGGCCTCGACGGCCTTGCGGGCGTCCGCCGGCAGGTGGGTGGGGACGGCCACCTGGACGGTGACGAGCAGGTCACCGGTCCCCTTGGGGGTGTCGATGCCGCGGCCCTTGACCCGCAGCGTGCGTCCCGACGGCGTCCCGGCGGGCACCTTGAGCCGCACCGTCTCCCCGGAGAGGGTGGGCACGTCGATGGTCGCGCCGAGCGCGGCCTCGGCGAAGGTCACCGGCACGGTGACCTTGAGGTTGAGGCCGTCCATCGTGAAGACGGGGTGCGGCTCGACGTGGACGGTGACGACCATGTCGCCGGGCTCACCGCCGCCGCGGCCGGCCTGCCCCTTGCCGCGCAGGCGGATCTTCTGGCCGTCGCTGACACCGGCGGGGATCCGCACGTTCATCGAGCGGCCGTTGGTGGTGAGCTGGACCGTGGAGCCCTCGACCGCGTTGCGGAAGGGCAGGGTCGCGCTCGTCGTGATGTCCCCGCCGCGCTGCGTCGTGCGGCGCGAGCCGAAGCCCCCGCCACCGCCTCCGCCGCCGGAGAACATGTCCTGGAGGATGTCCTCGAAGCCGCCGCCCCCGGTGGAGAAGCGGGTGCGGCCACCACCGCTGCCCCCACCGCCGAACATCCCGCCGAAGAGGTCCTCGAAGCCGGCTGCGCCGGAGGGTCCGCCGGTGCCGGCGGAGAAGCGCGCGCCGCCCCCGGCCATCGCGCGGATCGCGTCGTACTGCTTGCGCTGCTCGGGGTCGGAGAGGACCGAGTAGGCCTCACCGACCTCCTTGAAGCGCCCCTCGGCGGAGGCGTCACCGGGGTTGCGGTCGGGGTGGAGGTCCCGGGCGAGCTTGCGGTACGCCTTCTTGATCGTCGCGTCGTCGGCGTCCTTGGAGACACCGAGCGTCTTGTAGAAGTCCTTCTCGATCCAGTCCTGGCCGGTCACCGGGCCTCACCTCCTCGTCGTCGTGTCGTGGGGCGGTGCCGGCCGCGCGCGGGGCGCGGCCGGCACCGTGCGTGCCTGCTACTCGGGGCTGGTCACGGCCACGCGCGCGGCGCGCAGCACCTTCTCGCCCATCCGGTAGCCGGGCTGCATGACCTGGGCGATCGTCGTGGACGTCGCCTCCGGGTCCGGCGTGCTCATGAGCGCGTCGTGCAGCTCGGGGTCGAACTCCTCGGCGGGGGCGCCGAAGCGCTCGACGCCGAAGCGCTGCGCCAGCGTGGACTCGAACTTCTCGGCGGTCGCGCCCAGCGGTCCGGTGAGGTCGCCGTGCTGACGCGCCAGCTCGATCTCGTCGAGGACACCGAGGAGCGCCTCGACCACCTCCGCCTGCCCCGCGGCGCGCTGCTCGGAGGCAGCGGCCTTGGAGCGCCGCACGTAGCCGTTGTACTCCTGCTGGAGGTTGTACAGGTCGGCGTTGCGGCGGGCGAGCTGGTCGCTGAGGTCGGCGGACTCCGCCTTGGCGGCGGCGAGGGCGCCGTCCTGCGGCTGCTCGGGCTCCGCGGCGGGCTCCGCCTCGTCGGCGGTGTCCTGCGCGTCGTCCTGCGGCTCGCGGACCTTGCCGGTCTCCGGGTCGATGCGGCGCTTGTCGCGCACGACCGGCTTGATGGGCTCCGACTCGGGCGGGCCCTGGGCCTGGGGGTTCTCCTCGGTCACTTGTTCTCGTCCTCGTCCACGATCTCGGCGTCGACGACGTCCTCGTCCGTGCCGGACGGGGCCTCACCCGCGGCGGGAGCGTCCTGGGGGGCGCTCTGCTGCTGGGCGTAGAGGGCCTCGCCGATCTTCTGCGAGACGGTCGTCAGCGCCTGCTGCTTGGCGGTGATCTCGGCGACGTCGTCGCCCTCGAGCGCCTTCTTGAGGTCGTCGACGGCGGAGCGGACCTCGCTGGAGACGTCCTCGGGGAGCTTGTCCGCGTTGTCCGTGAGGAGCTTCTCGGTCGAGTAGACGAGCTGCTCGGCGGTGTTGCGGGCCTCGGCCTCCTCGCGGCGCTGCTTGTCCTCGGCGGCGTGCGCCTCGGCCTCCTTGACCATGCGGTCGATCTCGTCCTTGGGCAGGGCCGAGCCGCCGGTGATGGTCATCGACTGCTCCTGGCCCGTGCCGCGGTCCTTGGCGGACACATGGACGATGCCGTTGGCGTCGATGTCGAAGGTGACCTCGATCTGCGGCATGCCGCGGGGGGCCGGGGCGATACCGGTGAGCTCGAAGGTGCCCAGCGGCTTGTTGTCGCGGGCGAACTCGCGCTCACCCTGGAAGACCTGGATGAGGACGCTGGGCTGGTTGTCCTCGGCGGTGGAGAACACCTCCGAGCGCTTGGTCGGGATGGCGGTGTTGCGCTCGATGAGCTTGGTCATCACCCCGCCCTTGGTCTCGATGCCGAGGGACAGCGGCGTGACGTCGATGAGGAGGATGTCCTTGCGGTCACCCTGGATGACGCCGGCCTGGAGGGCCGCGCCGACGGCGACGACCTCGTCCGGGTTGACGCCCTTGTTGGGCTCCTTGCCGCCGGTCAGCTCCTTGACGAGGTCCGTGACGGCGGGCATCCGGGTGGAGCCACCGACGAGGACGACGTGGTCGATGTCCGCGACCTTGATCCCGGCGTCGCTGATGACGGCCTGGAAGGGGGCCTTGGTGCGGTCGAGGAGGTCCTTGGTCATCTCCTGGAACTGTGCCCGGGTGAGCTTCTCGTCCAGGTGGATGGGGCCGTTCTCGCTCATCGACAGGTACTGCAGCGAGATGTTTGTGCTCGTCGTCGAGGAGAGCTCCTTCTTGGCCTGCTCGGCCGCCTCGCGCAGACGCTGGAGGGCGATCTTGTCCTTGGACAGGTCGATGCCGTCCTTGTTCTTCACCTGGGTGACGAGCCAGTCGACGACCCGCTGGTCCCAGTCGTCACCACCGAGGCGGTTGTCACCGTTGGTGGCGCGCACCTGGATGGTGGAGAAGTCGTCGTCGTCCTTGCCGATCTCCAGGAGGGAGACGTCGAAGGTGCCGCCACCGAGGTCGAAGACGAGGATGAGCTCGTCCTCCTTGCCGCGCTCGAGGCCGTAGGCCAGGGCGGCGGCGGTGGGCTCGTTGACGATGCGGGTGACGTTGAGGCCGGCGATCTGGCCGGCGTCCTTCGTCGCCTGACGCTCGGCGTCGTTGAAGTAGGCGGGGACGGTGATGACCGCGTCGGTCACCGTCTCGCCCAGGTACTGCTCGGCGTCACGCTTGAGCTTGCCGAGGACGCGCGCGGAGATCTCCTGCGCGGTGTAGTTCTTGTCGTCGATCGAGGTGGTCCAGTCGGTGCCCATGTGACGCTTGACCGAGGTGATGGTCCGGTCGACGTTGGTCACCGCCTGACGCTTGGCGACCTCACCGACGAGCACCTCGCCGGACTTGCTGAAGGCGACCACCGACGGCGTCGTGCGAGCACCCTCGGCGTTCGCGATGACGGTGGGCTCGCCACCCTCGAGGACGGACACCACGGAGTTGGTGGTGCCCAGGTCGATTCCGACCGCTCGTGCCATGTGTCGTTCTCCTGTCCTAGTGCGCGGGCCGGCAGGTTCCGGTCCTTGAGTCATCCACACTCAAGTTTGCGCGTCCTCGCCGTCATGTCAACTCGGCGGGTGCGAACTTGAGTCTATGTGGCTCAACCTCACTCGTTCAGGATTCATTCCCGACCAGTCACCCGCGCCCCGGCATCGTCTCGTCAGCTACTCGCCACGCCGGCGCCGTCCCGCGCGGCGCCGCAGCGCCTCGCGGGCAGTGCGGGATGCGTCCGCGGGACGCGCGGCTATCGGACGCGGCTTGCGCGACTTCTCCAGGAGCCGGGCGCGGTCCTCGAGCTGCAGCGGGACCAGGACGTGGTCGACGGCGGAGAGGATCGAGCCGCGCAGCAGCCACAGGCCCGTCTCCTCCCGCGGGTCGACGAGCAGCAGCTCGGTGAGGATCGCCCGGGCCTCACCGGCGACGTCCAGGCTCTCGGCCAGGCTCCGCTTCACCCCGGCCTCCGAGCTCTGGGCCTCGGCCTCGACGAGTGCGCCGAAGGCGTCCAGGGAGTCCGCGAGGTGACCGAGGAGGACGGCGAACGCGGGGCGGACCTGTTCGCCGTAGCCGTCGTCGGGCGTCTCGTACTCGGGAGCCTCGGCGAACATCGTGGCGAAGAGGGCGCGGATCGCGAGCAGCGAGCGGTCCAGGGCGTCCAGGCCGGCCCGCAGGACCGGTTCGACCTCGGGGGTGCGGATCGCTCGGGGGTTGAACCGCCGCAGGTCTGTGACCGTGCTGATCGCCACCTCCGTGCGGCTCATGGCCTGGGCGACGGCGCGTGCCTGGTCCAGCCAGGTGCCCACCGCACTCTTGGTGATCGGCCGCTGGGTCATCGACGCGGCGGCGGTCCGCAGGCACGCCGCCTGGCTGCCGGCGATGTTGCGCACGTCGGTCACCGCGGCCCGGAAGGGCACGGCCGGCGGGAGGAGGAGGTTGAACGCCATTCCCACGCCCGCGCCGATGAGCGTCGTCAGCACGCGGGTCTCCGCCGCGATGTCCCGGCCGTCCGGGCCAGCCGTCCCGAGGATGAGCATGGCGCTGATCGCCGTCTCCAGCCGCTGGTCGCCCAACCGCAGGATCGCGGCGAGCAGCAGGGCCAGCGCGATCGCCGCTCCCAGGCTCCACCAGGTCAGGCCCACCCACGACGAGAGCGTGATCGCGACCAGCACGCCTGTCAGCACGGCGCCCACCCGCACGACACCCATCTGCAGGCTCGCCGTCGCCGAGGCCTGGACCACCAGGAGAGCGGTGAGGGCGCCCGTGAGGTCGATCGGCCCCTCGAGCAGCCACACCGTCAGCAGGTAGGCCACGACGGAGGCGGCCGTCAGCCTCGCCACCCACGCCAGGAGCGGCCGCGCCGGGCGCGGCAGCAGCCACGACGGCACCACCCGCCCCCGGACCGGACGGAACCGGCGCCGCGTGACGCGCTCGCCGGCAGACTCAGGCATGGCCACCCCCAACGACGCAGGTTGGTCCTTGCCAGCGTACAAGCGGGCGGCTGCCCTGCACGTCAGTCCCCGGCGCGGACCAGCCCGCTCTCGTAGGCGAAGATGACGAGCTGTACCCGGTCCCGCAGGCCGAGCTTGGCGAGCAGGTTGCCGGTGTGGGTCTTGACGGTCGTCGTGGACAGGTGGAGGGCCTCGGCGATCTCGAGGTTGGACAGCCCGGTGGCCACGAGCCGCAGGACCTCGAGCTCCCGGGGGGTGAGCGCGTCCAGCCGCGGGTCGCGCTGGCTGGCCGCCTCCTCCTCGGGACGAACGGGCAGCTGCCCCGAGAACCGCTCGAGGAGCAGCTGGGTGACTCGCGGCGCGACGACGGCGTCGCCGGAGGCGACCGCCCGGACCGCGCGGACGAGCTCGGCCGGCTCGGCGTTCTTGAGGAGGAAGCCGCTGGCGCCCGCGCGCAGCGCCCCGAAGGCGTACTCGTCGAGGTCGAAGGTCGTGAGCACGAGCACCCGCGTCCCGGGGTGGGCGGCGACGATGCGGCGCGTGGCCTCGATCCCGTCACCGCCGGGCATGCGCACGTCCATGAGGACGACGTCGGGGGCGAGGGAGGCGACCTGCTGGAGGGCGACGACGCCGTCCGCGGCCTCACCGACCACGGTGAGGTCCGGCTCCGTCTCGAGCACCATGCGAAAGCCCTTGCGGAGCAGGGCGTGGTCGTCGACGAGCAGGATCGTCGTCATCGCCGACCCCCGTCCACGGGCAGGGTGACGGCCACCCGCCAGCCGCTGCCGGGGCGCGGACCGGCCTCGGCACTGCCGCCGAGGATCGCCGCCCTCTCCCGGACCCCCACCAGGCCGCGCCCGCTCCCCTGCGTCGACACCTCGGGCGCCCCGCCGCGCGGGCCGTCGTCGAGCACCTCGATCGTCACGGCGTCGGGGGTGCGGTGGACCGCGAGGACCACCCGCGGTGTCCCCTGGGCGTGCCGCAGGGCGTTGGTGAGCGCCTCGCCGACGATCCGGCGCATCGCGAGGGCGACCGGGCCGGGGACGTCGACGTCGAGGCCGGTGGCCACCACGGGCAGACCTGCGGCGCGGAACCGGTCGACCACGGCCGCGAGGTCCGCCGTCTCGTCACCGGGGTCGGGAGCCGTCTCCTCCAGGGCCGCGAGCACGCGCCTCATGTCGGCGAGCGCGCTGCGGCCGGTCGCGGAGACCTCCCTCATCGCCTCCTGCGCCTGGTCCGGCGACCGGGACGCGACGGCGCCGGCGCCGTCGGCCAGGGCCACCATGACCGAGATGCTGTGGGCGACGACGTCGTGGACCTCGCGGGCGATGGTGGTGCGCTCGGCGCTGCGGGCCATGAGAAGGTCCTGCCGGTGCTCACGCACCTGCGCCTCCTCCTGCGCCCGCGCCGCGGCCTCGCGCTGACGTCTGCTGCGAACGTTGAGACCCGCCACGACGGCGGTGACGAGCAGGAGGGCACAGAGGGTGGCCTCGAAGACGCGCGTGTCCTGGCCCGCGAGGAACGCCCGGCCCATGCCGCTCCACTCCTCCTCCGTCAGCGGGCCCGGGGGGAAGTCCGGTGCGCCGCGGGTCAGCGTGGACAGACCGATGACGACGCCCCACAGGTCCACGCTGAGCCCGAACAGCGTGGCGCCGCTGACCGCGACGACGGCACCGAGGACCGCCGGCCACGTCCGCACGGGCGGCCAGGTGGCGGCGAGGGCGTAGACGGCCAGCGCCGTGCCGAGCACCGTGGCACCCGCGGCCCCCACCAGCGCCAGGCTGAGCACCGCGAGCGCCGCCGTCCACAGCACGGCCCGGACCGGGTGCCGCCGTCGCCGACGCAGGGCCGGCACCCCGAGCAGCCCGGCGACCGCCGTCGTCGCGGCGACGGTGATCGCGCCCTGGGAACCCGGCGGGTGGGAGAACCAGATGACGCTGGGGAGCAGGTACACGACGGTCGTCAGCAGCACCGCCGCGAGGTAGCCCGTCCAGACGACCCGGTCCGCGAGGTCCGGGCGCTGGGCGAGGGTCAGACGCACCCGCTCGACCCACGCCCGGGCCCGGTCGACTGTCACGCCCCGAGTGTGCCAGCCCGCCTCCCCGCCCGGCGCGGCCTCAGACATCGCTGTGCCGCAGCCGGGCCGCGGCGGCGGTGAGGAGCACGAGCACCCACGCCGCCGCGACCCCGAGGCCCGCCCACGGGGTGAGCACCACCCCCGCCTCGGCGGCCTGCGCGGCGGCGCCGGCATCGGTGGCCACGACGAGCCGGCCGGCCCACGCCGGCAGGAGCGCCACGAGCCACGGGGCCCCGACGACCAGCACGAGCCGCTCGAGGAGGAACACGAGCCCCACCCCGGCCACCAGCCCGGCGGCGGGTGTGCGCGCGAGGGTGCCGAGGGCGACGCCGAGAAGTGCGATCGCGACGACGTAGAGAACCAGGCCGCCGAGGATGCGCTGCGTCTGTGGGTCCGTGGCGTCGAGCGTCATGGTGACGTCGGCGCGGAACGGCAGCACCGCCAGGAACGTGACGACCAGCGCGGCGACAGCCACCAGGGCCGCGAGGACGGCGGTGACGAGCGTCTGGGCGGCGAGCACGGGCAGCCGACGGGGGACGGCGAGGAAGGTCGAGCGCGCCGCACCGCCGGGGTACTCCGCGGCGCTGACGAGGACGCCGAGGACGAGCACCGGGAGCTGGGTGGCGACGAGGCCGAGGGTGAGGAGGCCGCGCAGGGCCGGCGCGTCAGACCCGTAGCGCGCGTCGTAGGCGACGACGCACGCGACCGCCGCGTGGACGAGGACGGCCACGAGAACGCACCACCGGGTGGACGGCAGCGTCACGGCCTTGCCCAGCTCCGCACGCAGCACCCGCGGGAAGGACACCCCGGAGCGGGCGGGCAGGCCCACGGGGGCCGACACCGGCCGCACGGCCCGGCCCGGAGCCGCCCGCTCAGACATCGCGCACCCGCACCGCGACGGCGGCCCCGAGCACCGCGAGGACCGCCCACGCCCCGGTGACGGCGACGCTCCCCCAGGGACCGACCGGCAGCTGGCCGATGTCCCGGAGCAGGTCGACGAACCCGTCGGTCGAGGAGACGAGCGACGCCGCGTGGCCGGGCAGCAGGCCGGCGACCCGCGCGAGACCGTCGGGCGCGGCGATCATCGCGATGTCCAGGACGAAGACGACGAAGGCGACGGCGACGGCGGTCACGCTCCGTCGCAGGAGCATCCCCAGGCCGAAGCAGAACACGGTCGCGGCGACGAGGTAGACCCCGGTACCGACCCACATCCGCGTCGTCTCCGCCGTGAGGGCGGTCGACAGCCCCGCGCCGAGCGGGGTCGCGAGGACGGCCGCGGCGGACAGGCCGAGGGTCGTGGCCGCGGTCAGGGCGGCGACCGCCGCCGTGACGAGAGCCTTGGCGACGACGACCGGGGTGCGGGCCGGGACGGCGACGAAGGTCGGCCCGGCGCTGCGGCTGGAGAGCTCCCCGCTGCCGAGGAGAACCCCGAGGAGCAGGATCGGGAACTGCGTCACCACGAGGCTGCTCGTCACGAAGTAGGCCACGCTGCCGTAGCCGTCGGGCCCCACCGCGGCGTCACTGCCGCCGAGGTAGGACAGGCCGACGGTGAGCAGCACCATGACGGCGACCGTCCAGCGGGTGGAGCGCAGGCCCCAGGCCTTGAACCACTCGGCGGCGAGGACCCGGCCGAAGCCGGCAACCGGCCGCGCCGGCAGGCCGACGGGCGCGGGCAGAGCGGCGACGGCGCTCATCGGGCCGCCTCCGCCCGGTACTCCACGGCACCGGCCGTGAGGCCGAGGTACGCGTCCTCGAGCGTGCCGGACACCGTGGACAGCTCGAGCAGCGTGACGCCCAGTCCGGCCGCGAGCGCACCCACGGCGGCGGCGTCGGTGCCGGCGACCTCGAGCACCCCGTCCTCCCCCAGGGTCACCGGTGTCCCCCGGCGTTCGAGCGCGCGGGCCAGCGTGGCCGCGTCGGTCGCGCGGACGCGCACCACCCCGGCACGGGCGGTCGCGGCGACGAGGGTGTCGAGGTCCTCGTCGGCCAGCAGCCGGCCCTGGCCGATGACGACGACCCGGCTCGCCGTCTCGGCGAGCTCGCTCATGAGGTGCGAGGACAGGAGCACGGTGCGCCCCTCGGCGGCCAGGGACCGCAGCAGGTGGCGGATCCACAGCACGCCGTCGGGGTCCAGGCCGTTGACGGGCTCGTCGAGGATGAGGATGCCGGGGTCACCGAGCAGGGCGGCGGCGATGCCGAGGCGCTGCCGCATGCCCAGGGAGAAGGTGCCGACACGGCGGCGGGCCACGGAATCCAGCCCGGCCAGGCCGACGACCTGGTCCACGCGCGCCCGGCCGATCCCGTGGGTCCGGGCCAGGCCCATGAGGTGCCCGACGGCGGTGCGGCCGGGGTGGGCACCGCGCCCGTCGAGCATCGTGCCGACCTCCTGGAGCGGCGCACGCAGCTCGGCGTACCGCTGTCCGCCCACCGTGGCGGACCCGGACGTCGGCCGCTCGAGCCCGACGACGGCGCGGATCGTCGTCGTCTTCCCGGCACCGTTGGGGCCGAGGAAGCCGGTGACCGTGCCAGCCCGCACGGTGAAGCTCAGGTCGTCCACCGCCGTCGTCGCGCCGTAGCGCTTCGTCAGGTGTGTCACCTTGATCATGGCTCTGCTCCAGTTCCCGCCCGCGCTGCTGCCGGCGACACCGTCGACGCTAGGAGCGGCGCAGCGGGAGCAGATCGTCCGCGGCGACGAGATCGGGCGGGCAGCCACCTCCTCCCCGAGGAGGAGGGGCCCGGAAACGGCGGTCCCCGAGGTGGGGTGCGAGCACACTGGGGTCAGGAGGTGGCGCAGGTGCGGGAGAGGCGGCGACGAGCGCCCGTGGGCGCGGCGGTCATGGCGGCCGGCCTGCTGCTGCTCGGCGCCTGCGGCACGGCCGGTGGCACGGACCCGGCCGGCAGTGAGCAGCCGACGGCGGGTGAGGGGTGGCGCCTGCTCGGTGAGGAGCTGACGGGCGAGCCCTACCGGACGGGCCTCGCCACCACCGACGCCCAGCTGGACGCGCTCTGGCGGTCGGCCGGCCTTGACGGCGAGCCCGCCGAGGTGGACTGGGAACGGGAGGTCGCCGTGTGGTTCGGGGCCGTCTACGGCAGCGGCTGCCCGGTGCGTCTGGACGGCGTCGTCGTCGTCGAGGACCTCGTCCACGCCGAGCTCACGCTCCCAGGGGAGCCCGCCGCCTGCCCCGACGACGCGAACCCGCACGCCTTCGTCGTCGCCGTCGCACGCGAGGCGCTGCCGGACGGGCCGTTCCACATCCAGCTCGAGGCCAGGGACCCGTACCCCGGAGAGCCGGAGGAACGCACCGTGGTGGACGTCGGCCTCGACTCCCCCGGCAGCACCGTGTCGGACGACGAGGTGCACACCGCTCCGCCAGGACCGCAGGAGCCGCCGCTCGTCGCGGACGGGGACAACCTCCCGGCGGACCGGTCGGTGCGGTACGTCTACCGCGCCGACCCCGCGTGCGACACCCCCGTCCTCGGTCCGCTCAACGGCTCGCTGTGGCGGCCGGCCGACGGCGAGACACCGTGGGACGTCGCCGACGGCGAGGAGCTCACGCTGTACCCGCTCGGTGACGGGGCGCGCGAGATCGTCGCGTCCTCCTCGGAGATGGACTGGCTGCTCGTGCGCCTGGACGACGCCCACGGCTGCCCCTGAGACCCTGCCCGCGCAGCCGGCCGCCGCACCTGCGCGGTGGCCGGGCCGGGCGTACGGTGGCCCCGGAGCCGCCCCGGTCATGACCACTGGGGGCGTGACCGTGAGAGCGGTGCGACTCCGGGGGTGTGGCAACGATGCGTACACGAAGCACGAGACTGGCCGGCGCGGCACTGGCCCTTGTCCTGGCGGGCGGGGTGGGGGCGGGTCTCCGAGCTGGGGCGACCGCGGCGGGCCGGACCGCGACGACAGGCACCACGAGCGCGGCCGCGACCGTGACCGCGCGAAGAACGTCATCTTCATCGTCGGGGACGGCATGGGGATCGCCCACCGCGAGCTCATCCGGCTCGCGACCGTCGGCCGTGAGGGCGAGCTGGAGATGAACCAGCTGCGCTACCAGGGCTGGGCGCAGACCGACCCGGCCGACCCGGAGGAGGTCGTCACGGACTCCGCGGCCGGGGCGACCGCGTTCTCCACCGGGGTGCGGTCCTACAACGGCGCCATCGCCGTCGACCTCGACGGCGACCCGGTCCGGACCCTGCTCGAGCGGGCCGAGCGGGCCGGGAAGTCCACCGGCCTGGTCACCACCTCCCAGGTCACCGACGCGACGCCCGCGGCCTTCGGCTCGCACGTGGCCGACCGGGGCAACCAGAGCGAGATCGCGCGGCAGTACCTGGAGGAGACCGGGGTGGAGGTCATCCTCGGCGGCGGGGAGGACTGGTGGTACCCGGCCGGCGAGGAGGGCCAGTGGCCCGACAACCCGGCGACGGACCCGACCGAGGCCAGCAAGGGCACCGCCGGCAACCTCGTCGAGCGCGCCGAGGAGCTGCGCTACCGGTACGTCAGCACCGCCGAGGAGCTCGCGGACGCACCCGACCGGGGCAGGCTCCTCGGCCTGTTCGCGAACGAGGAGATGTTCGAGCACGTCGGCCCGGCGGCCCCGCTCTACGAGCCGTCCGTGCCGCTGCGGGACATGGCGGACAAGGCGCTGGACATCCTGTCGCGGGACCGTGACGGCTTCTTCCTCGTCATCGAGGAGGAGGGCATCGACGAGATGGCCCACCACGGGCACGGCCAGGAGGTCATCGACTCCGGCCAGGCGCTGGACGAGACCGTCGCCCTGGCGCGCGACTTCGCCGCGCGCCACCGGGACACGCTCATCGTCGTCGTCGGGGACCACGAGACCGGCGGGCTGGCGATCGAGCTCGTCGACGACCGTGACGAGTCCGGTGAGGGCGAGCAGGCCGAGGAGGGGCCGTTCACGCTCGCCGGGACGGACCTCACCTTCATGGTCGACTGGACCACCGGAGGGCACACCGGCGCGGCCACCCCGGCGAGCGCCGAGGGCCCCGGCGCCGACGCGATGGTCGGCGTGCGCGACAACACCGACATCCACGACCTCGTGCGCGACGCCATGCGCACCGGTCGCCACTGACGCCCGCCCGGCCCCGCAGCCCGCTCGGGTTGCGGGGCCGAACGCCGGGGACGACCCTTCCCGCACGCGCCGTCGCGGGGACGGGCCGGAGCCCCCGGAAGGACGTGGGATGAGCACCTCGACGTCGGCCGACACCGAGCCGGACCTCAAGCGGGCCATCGGCCCCAAGCTGCTGCTCCTCTTCATCGTCGGCGACATCCTCGGGACGGGCGTCTACGCCCTCACCGGTGAGGTCGCCGGTGAGGTGGGCGGTGCCGGCTGGGCGGCGATCCTCCTCGCCTTCGCCGTCGCCACCGTCACCGCCTTCTCCTACCTCGAGCTCGTGACGAAGTACCCGCAGGCGGCGGGCGCGGCGCTGTACACGCACAAGGCCTTCGGGGTCCACGTCCTCACCTTCCTCGTCACCTTCGCGGTGCTGAGCTCGGGCCTCACCTCGGCGTCGACGGCCGCGAAGTTCCTCGCGGAGAACGTCATCATCGGCTTCGGCCTGGACTGGGGCTCGGGCGCCGTCACGCTGATCGCGATGGCCTTCATCACCCTGCTCGCCCTCATCAACCTGCGCGGCGTGGCCGAGTCGCTGGCCTTCAACGTCGTCCTCACGCTCGTCGAGCTCACCGGCCTGCTCATCGTCATCCTCATCGGCTTCTGGGCGATGTCGCAGGGGAACGTCGACCTCGGGCGCGCGATGGTCTTCGAGACGAGCGAGGACAAGACCGTCTTCCTCGCCCTGACCTCCGCGACGGCGCTCGCCTTCTTCTCGATGGTGGGCTTCGAGGACTCCGTCAACATGGCCGAGGAGACGAAGGACCCGGTCCGGATCTTCCCGCGGGTCATGCTCACGGGCCTGGGCCTCACGGCGTTCATCTACGTGCTCGTGTCGGTGACCGCCGTCGCGGTCGTGCCCGTCGGTGAGCTCGCCGGGAGCACGACGCCGCTGCTCGAGGTGGTCCGCCAGGGCGCCCCGGACCTGCCGGTCGACACCATCTACCCGTTCCTGTCGATCTTCGCCGTGGCCAACACCGCGCTCATCAACCTCATGATGGCCAGCCGCCTCATCTACGGGATGGCCCAGCACGAGGTGCTGCCGCCGCTGCTGGGCAAGGTGCTCCCGGGCCGCCGCTCGCCATGGGCGGCGATCGTCTTCACCACCCTCCTCACCTTCGGCCTGGTCTGGGGCGTCACCCAGGTGGCCGGGCAGAAGACCATCACGGCCCTGGGCGGGACGACGGCGCTGCTCCTGCTGGCGGTGTTCACGGTGGTCAACATCGCGGCGATCGTGCTGCGGCGCCGGCCGGTGGACCGCGAGCACTTCCACGCGCCCCGGGTGCTGCCCTACATCGGGGCGCTCACCTGCGCCTTCCTCGTGGGGCCGTGGGCGCAGGACACGATCGAGTACCAGATCGCCGGCGGGCTCATCGCGATCGGCCTGGTCCTGTGGCTGCTCACCTGGGCCTTCTACCGGCGGGGACGCCCGCCGCTCGAGCCGGGGGCTCTGGAGGACTGAGCGGTCAGCGTCGCCCCAGCCGCTGCACCGCGAGGTCGACGATGTCCGCCGTCCGCTCGGCGAGCGGGAAGTCGGCGAGCGGCACCCAGCGCGCGAAGTCGGTCGTCCCGCCCACCTCGGTGGTGCCGAGCTGCCCGCCGACGACGCGGGCGTGGAAGAGGAAGCGCTGGGACCGGTAGGCGCGGGCGAAGGGCCCACCGACCGGGGCCGTGTGGTGGTGGATGGCCAGGAGCGGCCCGAGCTCGACGTCGTAGCCGGTCTCCTCGTACGCCTCGCGCACCACCGCGTCCTCGACGGCCTCCTCGTACTCGACGCCGCCGCCCGGGAGCGACCAGCTCGGCCTGCCCCCGTCGCCGCCGTTGAACCACGTCAGCAGGATCTCGTCGGCCTCGTTGACGATGACCGCGTAGGCGGCCAGCCGGGTGTCGTACTCGGTGAAGTGCACGCGGAGACTGTACGGCGCCGTCGCTAGGTCGTCTCGTGCGCCGGGGCCGGCGCCGTCTCCGCGGTCGCCGCCGCGCGGATCCGCAGGCTCGAGACGAGGCCGACGACGAGCGCACCTGCCGCGACCCAGCCCGCGATCGCGGCGCCGTCGGTCATGGCGGCCCGGGCGGCGTCGGCGATGAACGCCGTCTCGGGGTCGGCGGCGAGCCGGGCGATGCTGCCACCGGAGGTCGCGCTCACCGACTCCACGAGCGGCACGATGCCCGGGTCGGCGGCGACGGCGTCGGCCAGGCGGCTCTCCGTGCCGGTGCGCAGCGTGGTGAAGAAGGCGGTGCCGAGGACGGCGATGCCGAGCGCGGACCCGGTCTGCCGGGCGGTGCTCTGGGTGGCCGAGCCCTGCCCGCTGCGCTCGACCGGCACGTCGGCCAGGACGACGCTCGTCAGCTGCGCCGTCGCCAGTCCCACGCCCAGGCCGTAGACGAAGAGGACCGGGGAGGTGAGCCACGCGCTGCTGTCGGGCCGGATGAGCAGCGCGAGGGCGGCGATCGCGGCGATCTCCAGGCCCAGCCCGATCCGCACGACGACGATGGGCGCGAGCCGGCGCGAGAGCCCCGCGACCGCGCCGCTGGCGAGGAAGGAGCCCACGGCGAGCGGCACGAGCGCGAGCCCCGCCTCGAAGGCGGTGAAGCCGAGGACGTTCTGGAACCACAGCGGCAGGGAGAGGATGAGCCCGAACTCCCCGAAGCTCACGATGAGGGCCGTGACGTTGCCGTTGGCGAAGGAGGGGATGCGGAAGAGGGACAGGTCGAGGATGACGCCCTTGCCCACGCGGCCGCGCTCCCGCTCCCACAGGACGAAGGCGACGAGCGCCACGACGGCGACGGCGAACGCGAGCGGCACCGGCGACAGGCTCCCGACGGTGAAGGGCGCCGCTTCCTCGGCCGACCACCACCCGTAGGTGCGGCCCTCGATGAGACCGAGGACGAGCGCCCCGAAGCCGACGACGGACAGCAGCGCGCCGCCGAGGTCGAGGCGCTGCAGGGGCCCGTCGCGCACCTCGCGGGACTCGGCGACGAAGAGGAGCAGGCCCGCGACGATGAGGATGCCGAAGGGCACGTTGATCCCGAAGGTCCACCGCCAGCTCGCGTTCTCGGTGAGCCAGCCGCCGGCCAGCGGCCCGAAGGCCGCCATGCCGCCGATGGTCGAGCCCCACACCGCGAAGGCGATCCCCCGCTCCCGGCCGTGGAAGTTGGCGTTGAGCAGGGCGAGGGTCGTCGGCAGGATCATCGAGCCGCCCAGGCCCTGGAGCGCGCGGCCCGCGATGAGGAGCGCGCCGCTCGGCGCGAAGGCGCACAGGACGCTCGCGACGACGAAGAGGACCACGCCGGTGAGCATGATCCGGCGTCGGCCGTAGCGGTCCGCCAGACGCCCCCAGGTGAGCAGGAGCGCGGCGAAGAGGAGGGTGTAGATCTCCTGCACCCACTGGATCTCCGTGCTCGAGATGCCGAGGTCCTCGACGATCGCGGGCACGGCGACCGAGACGATCGTCGAGTCCATGATGATGAGCGCGACGCCGAAACTGATGGCGAGGAGCCCCCACCAGCGGTAGCGCACGAACCGGCTGGTGGGCTCGGGCACGGGGACTCCTGTCGGGCGGGGGTGGGCCGGTGTGAATGTAGACCCGCGCCCCTCCTCGCACCCGCCGAGGCGGCGTGGCCCCGGACACTTCCGGCGGACGCGCCCGCGTGCCAGGGTGGGGACGTGGACGGCACCGAGCCCGAGAGCCTGCGCGGACGGACCTTCCGCGGCCGCAGCCTGCGCGGGTCGCGCTTCGTCGGCTGCGACCTGGCAGGCGTCGTCGTGCGCGGCAGCGACGTCACCGGGATGGAGGTCGACTCGCCCTGGCTGCTCGAGGAGGACGGCACCTTCCTCGTCAACGGCGTCAACGTCGTGCCGCTGGTCGACGCCGAGCTCGACCGCCGCTTCCCCGGACGCGAGCTGCGGCGGGCCGCCGACCCGGAGGGGCTGCGCCGCGCGTGGGCCGCCCTCGAGGAGACCTGGGCGGCCACGGCCGCGCGCGCCGCCGCGATGCCCGCGGGCACGGTCGACAGGTCGGTCGACGGCGAGTGGTCCTTCGCCCAGACCCTGCGGCACCTCGTCATGGCCACCGACCTGTGGCTCGGCCGGGCGGTCCTCGAGCAGGAGCGGCCCTTCCACCCCGTCGGGCTGCCGTACGACGACGACGGCGGCGGCACCGCCGCGTTCGACGGCTCGGAGTTCTCCGCCGCGGCACCCGCGTTCGAGGAGGTCCGCGAGGCGCGCGCCGACCGGCAGGCGCTGGTACGTGCGTACCTGGCCGGCGTCACCGCCGCGGAGCTGGCCGCACCGCGGCGCAACCCGCACGACGCGGACCACGACGAGACGGTGCTCTCCTGCCTGCGCACGATCCTCGAGGAGGAGTGGGAGCACCACCGCTACGCCGTGCGCGACCTCGACGCGCTCGGCTGACTAGGCCCGGGCGAGGAGGTCCGCCACGACCTGCGTCTTCGCTTGCGTGTAGTCGTCCCACCCGGCGGAGTCCCGGGCGGCGGCCTCCTTGACGCGCAGGTAGCGCTCACGCGCGTCGGCGTCCCGCCGCAGCAGGTCCCGGAACGTCAGCCGTCTCGCCCACGCGCGCCCGCCGTGCTCGACGACGTGGACGACGACGCTCCGCGCGCCCCGGTCCGGTTCGCTGAGCCAGCAGTGGTGGGCGAGCTCGCCCTCGAGGTCGAGGCCCGCGTCGCGGAGCCGGTGCGCCACCTCCACGACGCGCGTGGCGCCCACGCCGACGAGGACGTCGACGACGTCCTTGGCCGGCAGGCCCGGCACCGCGGTGGACCCGATGTGCGCGAGGCGGGCGCCCGGCAGGAGCGCCGCCAGGCGGCCCGCCGTCTCGGTGTAGCGCAGCCGCCACTCCTCGTGCCGGCTCGGCACCAGCCGCACCGCCTGTTGCTCCGCGTCCACGGTGCCGATCATGGCACGCCCCTCACCGTTGCCCCCCGCAGGCCAAGGCCGGAGCCCGGCCGAGGAGTGAGACGAAGGCGTCCGGCATACCGGACTGTGGGACCGCCCCGGTCGGACCGTTGTCGCCGGTCCGGCCCGCTCCTAGCGTCGAGGCGTCCACCCCTGAGGAGCCCCCATGAGCACCACCGCCGTCCGCGAGCACCGCGCCCACGCCGTCGAGCTGGCCGGTGTCGCTCGCACCTTCGCGCCGCGGCGCGCGGGCCAGGAGCCGCGCACCGTGCTCACCGGGATCGACCTGTCGGTCGGCGCCGGGGAGATCGTCGCGCTGCTCGGCGCCTCGGGCTGCGGGAAGTCCACGCTCCTGCGCCAGGTCTGCGGGCTCGACTCCCCGACGGGTGGCCGGATCACCATCGCCGGCGAGCCGGTGCGCGGGGCTGATCCGCGCTGCGCCTTCGCCTTCCAGGAGCCGCGTCTGCTGCCGTGGCGCAGCCTGCGCCAGAACGTCGCGCTCGGGCTGCCCCGCGGAACCGACCGGGCCGCCGGCGCGGATCGGGTGGCCGAGCTCCTCACGCTCGTCGGTCTCGGCGACCGCGCCGAGGACCGCCCGCGCCAGGTCTCCGGCGGGATGGCGCAGCGCGCCTCCCTCGCCCGCGCCCTCTCGCGCCGCCCCGGCGTCCTGCTCCTCGACGAGCCCTTCGGGGCCCTGGACGCCCTCACCCGGCTCAACATGCAGGACCTCCTCCTCGAGCTTCACGCCGCCGAGCCCACCACCGTGCTCCTCGTGACCCACGACGTCGAGGAGGCCCTCTACCTGGCCGACCGCGTCGTCCTCCTCGGGCCCGGCCCGGGCGGGGCGAGCACGGTCCAGACCGTCGTCACCGTCCCCGGCGCCCGCCCGCGCGACCGCGCCAGCGCCGAGCTCGCCCACCTGCGCGCGGGCTGCTCGACGGCCTCGGCGTCGACACCCACCACGCCTGAGCCCCACCCCACTGGAAGGCACGCCCATGACCCGCACCCCCACCTACGCCGCCCTCTCCGCCGCCGGCGTCCTCCTCCTGTCCGGCTGCGTGGCCGGTGAGGGCTCCGCCGTCGCCGCCGACGACGGCGGGTCGGGCGGCTGGAGCGCCGACACCGTCACCGTCGACTTCGCCACCTACAACCCGCTGAGCCTCATCATCCGCGAGCAGGGGTGGCTCGAGGCCACCCTCGGCCCGGACGTCGCCGTCGAGTGGGTGCAGTCCGCCGGGTCGAACAAGGCCAACGAGCTGCTGCGCTCGGGTGCCGTCGACGTCGCCTCGACGGCCGGCTCGGCCGCACTGCTCGCCCGCGCCAACGAGTCACCGATCCACACCATCGCGCTGTACGACCAGCCGGAGTGGTCGGCGATCGTCGTCGCGGCGGACTCCGACATCGACTCCGTGGAGGACCTCGCGGGCCGCTCGGTCGCCGCCACCCGCGGCACCGACCCGTACTTCTTCTTCGTCCAGAGCCTGGAGGAGCATGGCGTCGACATCGACGACGTCGAGGTGCAGAACCTCCAGCACGCCGACGGCCGGGTGGCCCTGGAGAACGGCTCGGTCGACGCGTGGGCGGGGCTGGACCCGATCATGGCCGACACCGAGGTCAACGCCGGCTCCCGGCTGGTCTACCGGAACGTCGACTTCAACACCTACGGCTTCCTCAACGCCACCGAGGACTTCCTCGAGGAGTCCCCCGACCTCGCCCAGGTGGTCGTCGACGCCTACGAGAAGGCCCGCGAGTGGGCGGCGGAGAACCCCGAGGAGACGGTGGAGATCCTCGCCGAGGTGGCGGGCATCGAGCCGGCCGTCGCCGAGCGCGTCGTCCTCGAGCGCACCAACCTCGGCATCGACGCCGTCCCCGGGGACGCGCAGCGAGCCGTCCTCGAGGTGGTCGGGCCGATCTTCGTCGAGACCGGTGACGTCCGCACGCAGGCGCAGATCGACAAGGCGCTCGACGAGCTCATCGACGACACGTGGGCCCGGCAGGCCGACGCCACGACCATCACCGAGGCCGGGTCCTGACATGGCCGCCCTCACCCTCCCCCGGGCCGCGACGGCTCCCGACGCACCGACGACGGCGGAGCCCGCCGCCGCGCAGCCGGCGCCCTCCCGCTGGCGTCCCCTCGCCGTCGTCGCCGTCCCGCTCGCGCTCCTCGGCCTGTGGCACCTCCTCACCGCCGTCACCGGCGTCTTCGCCTCCTACCAGCTGCCCTCGCCCGCCGCGGTGTGGGCGGCCGGGACGGAGCTGGCCGCCGACGGGACGCTGTGGACGCACGTGGCGATCTCGACGCAACGGGTGGTCCTCGGCTTCGCCGTCGGGGCGGTGGCCGGCCTGGCCGTCGGGGCGCTGGTGGGCCTGTCCCGCTGGGCCGACACGCTGCTGGCGGGGACGGTCGGCGCGGTGCGGGCCGTCCCGTCCCTCGCGTGGGTCCCGCTGCTCATCCTGTGGATCGGCATCAACGAGGACTCCAAGGTCACCCTCATCGCCATCGGCGCCTTCTTCCCCGTCTACACGACGGTCGCCTCGGCCCTGCGGCACGTCGACCCGCACCTCGTCGAGGTGGGCCGGGCCTACGGGTACCGCGGTGTGCGCCTGCTGACGCGGGTGCAGCTGCCGGCGGTGACGCCGTCGGTGGTCGCCGGGCTGCGCCTGGCGCTCGCTCAGGCGTGGCTCTTCCTCGTCGCCGCCGAGCTCATCGCGTCCTCGATGGGCCTGGGCTTCCTCCTCACCGACTCCCAGAACAACGGCCGGGTGGACCGGATCCTCCTCGCGATCATCGCCCTCGCCGTGCTGGGCAAGGTGACCGACAGCCTGCTCGGGCTCGTCGAGAGGCGCCTCGCGCGCCGCTGGTGAGCCGCCCGGGTGCGGCCGGCCGGGTCCGTTGTCAGGGTGGGTGGTGAGCGCGACCCCCACCGACGAACGGAGAGACGATGCGAGCTCTGACCTGGCACGGCAACGAGGACGTCCGAGTCGAGGAGGTGCCGGACCCACGGATCGTCGACCCGACCGACGCCGTCATCAGGGTGACCTCCACCGCCATCTGCGGCTCCGACCTCCACGTCTACAGCCCGCTGGGCGCGTTCGTCGACCCCGGCTACGTGCTCGGCCACGAGCCGATGGGCATCGTCGAGGAGGTCGGCTCCCAGGTCACCCACGTCAAGCCGGGCGACCGCGTGGTCATCCCCTTCAACGTCTCATGCGGCAGCTGCTGGATGTGCCAGCACGGGCTGCAGAGCCAGTGCGAGACCACCCAGGTGCGCGACCAGGGCACGGGAGCCTCGCTGCTCGGCTTCGGACGGCTCTACGGCAGCGTCCCCGGCGGCCAGGCCGAGTACCTGCGTGTGCCCCACGCGGACTACGGCGCCATCCCCGTCCCGGACGACGGCCAGCCGGACGAGCGCTACCTCTACCTCTCCGACGTCCTGCCGACCGCCTGGCAGGGGGTCGAGTACGCCAACGTCCCCGACGGCGGGTCGGTCGTCGTCCTCGGACTGGGCCCCATCGGGCAGATGGCCGCCCGGGTCGCCCGCTACCGCGGCGCCGGGCAGGTCATCGGCGTCGACCTCGTGCCCGAGCGGCTCGAGATGGCCCGGCGCCACGGCATCACCCCGCTCGACCTGCGCGACGTCGACGACGTGGCCGAGGCGCTCCGCGACCTCACCGGCGGGCGGGGCCCGGACAGCGTCATCGACGCCGTGGGGATGGAGGCGCACGGCTCACTCGGCTCGAGCGTCGCCGAGGTGATCCAGAAGGGCGTCAACCTGCTCCCCGACGCCCTGGCCCAGAAGATGATGACGAGCCTCGGCGTGGACCGCCTCGGCGCCCTCCACCTGGCCATCTCCACCGTCCGGCGCGGCGGGACCATCTCGATCTCCGGCATCTACGGGGGCGTCGTCGACCCCATGCCGATGCTCGAGCTGTTCGACAAGCAGATCAACCTCCGCATGGGACAGGCGAACGTGCGTCGCTGGACGGAGGACCTCATGCCGCTGGTGAGCGACCCGGGCGACCCGCTCGGCGTGCTCGACCTGCGCACGCACCGCGTCTCCCTCGAGGACGGTCCCGCGGCGTACCGGGCCTTCCAGAAGAAGGAGGACGGCGCCATCAAGATCATCCTCGACCCCTCCGTCCCTGCGACGGGCGCCCTCGGCTGAGGGTGCACCGGCACCTCAGCCCGCGCCCGCCCGCGTGGCGGGCTCGATCACCGTCCCGGGCCCCGGGAAGAACAGCGACTCCTCACCGGAGCGCGCCCAGCGCACGACGTACGGCGGTCCTCCGTCCGCGCCGCGCACGGCGACCACCTCCCCGTCGCGGTCCGCCCCGTGCAGGGCGCGGACGACGACCCGGTCACCAGGAGCAGCCGACATGGCTCTCACCTCCCCTCCTCGTGAGCGGCCGGCCACCTCGCCGGTCGTCCTCCCATGGTGGCCCGCCGGGCGCGCGACGGGAAGGGGTCAGGCCTCGAGCTTCCTCGCGATGCGCTGGACCGTGAGCCAGGTGCGGACCGTGACGTCCTTGCCGTAGGTCCGGCCCGCCCACGCCATGAAGTCCGGCGTCCGGCCCGGGTCGCTGTTGTCGATGACGGCGAGCAGGACGCGGGCGGCCGGGTCGTAGCCGACCACGCGGGTGCGCGGGTCGGGCTCCTCCGGCAGCTCGACGGGCTCCGGGGGCCGGTGCTTGAGGAAGACGGCGGTGAGGTAGGTGCCGCGCCCGTGGGTGAGACCGGGGAAGGGGTCGGAGTCGAGGAGGGCGCGCAGCTCCTCGGCGGTCCGCACGAGCGTCCCGCCCGGGATGCCGAGGCGCTCGTGCAGGGCGCCCTGGATGCGCTCCTCCAGGGCCGCGGTCTCCTGCGCGGGGGCGTGGAAGACGATGTTCCCGCTGGCGAGGACGGAGGCGACGCGCTCGAGGCCCAGCTCCTCGAAGACGGACCGCAACCGCTCGTTCCTCATGGCCGGGTTGGACGGCATGATGCCCCGCAGGAGCGCCGCGTAGCCGGTCACCACACCAGCTCCTCGATCGTGATCCCGAGCCCGACGCCCACGGTGATGTCGACGTCGAGCACCTCGGTCCCCCGACGGACGCCGTCGCGGTAGGTGACCGCGACGCCGTCGACGGCGACGGTCCCCGCGGACGCACCGCGGACCTCGACGAGGAGCTGGTCAGCGGGGGTGACCGGGCCGGCCGGCTCGCGCACGGAGCCGCAGAGCTCGGCGACCATCTGGCTGTCGCCGATCCCCACCCTGCTGGCATCCCCACCCACGCACACCACGCCGGTCACCGCGGCATCTGCGCTTCCTGCGACCACCAGCGGTCGGACGGCGACGATCTCGAGGTCGCGCGGCGGGTTGCCGAGGCCGAAGTACCTGGCGTCGCCCACCTCGGTCACGGCTCCGAGGCCCGCACCGGAGTCGGTGAAGACCCGCGGGTGGCTCCACCACCACAGCGCCGCGCCGAGCACGAGCGCGACCGCCGGAAGCAGGACGAGGAAGCACCGCCACGCGCGCGCCGTCGTCGTCGTCATGATGTCGACCCTGGGGGCCCGACCTCGACGGTGGTGTGCATGCCCGCCCACTGGGTTCCCCGCTGCAGCCCGGTCCGGTAGACGACGTCGAGACCGTCCATGACGAGCTCGCCCTCCTCGTGCGCGACGATCTCGACGACGAGCTGGTCGAGGGCCTCGAGCGGGCCGGAGGGTTCCCGCAGCGACGCGCACATGTCGTCGACGGTGTCGTACGCGCTGCCCACGGCCCCCAGGTCGCGGTCGGCGATGCGGCAGACGTGGACCGTCACCTTCGCCGAGGTGTCGTCGGAGACGATCCGCGGGCGGGCGTCGAGGAGGCTGACGCCGGCGTCGGTGGGTGCGCGCACCATCCCGACGAAGAGCGGACGGCCAGGCTCCCCCGGGATGATGCCGATGCCACCCGCTCCCTCGAAGGCCCGCGGGTTGCTCCACCACCACAGCGCGCCGCCGAGGACGAGCGCGACCAGCGGCAGCAGGACGAGGAGGCGCCGCGTCGCCCGATCCGTCCGCGCGGGAAGGACGCGCTCCGTCGTCGTCATGAGCGGCACAGTAGACCCGTCACCCGGTGGTCATCCGGGAAACGGGGCCCCGGGGGCTGACCGGAGAGGTGCTGCCGGACTACGGTGCCGGTTATGGCGATGACGCTGAGCATGGTGACCTTCGACACGACCGACGCGGACTCCCTTGCCACGTGGTGGGCGGAGCAGACCGGCGGTGAGGTGGTCGAGCGCAACGACGGCTGGTACGTCATGGTCGCAGGCGGCACGCTGCCGCTGCTGCTGGCCTTCCAGAAGGTCGAGGACCCGACACCCGGGAAGAACCGGATCCACCTCGACCTCACGGCTGCGGACCTCGACGGCGAGGTGGACCGGCTGCTCGGGGCGGGGGCGACGCTCGTGGCCCGGCGCGGGGACGAGAGCTTCCGCTGGGTCACGCTCGCCGACCCGCAGGGCAACCAGTTCTGCGTGGCCGCTGCCGACCACGTCTGAGGCGCTACTCCGCGAGGTCGCCGTAGCCCACGAGCCACGTCGGCTCGATGCGGAACATCCGGACGTCCTCGCCCCACGTCGCGGGGTCCGAGCCGTAGTGCGCGGTCCAGTGCTCGATCGTCTCGGCCCAGAGCGGGTCCTGCGGGGTGAGGCGGACCGCGCGGCCGTGGCAGAAGACGCCGAGCCGCTCCCCGTCCACGTGCGCGGCGCTGACGGCGGGACGCGCAGCGAGGTGCCGTGCCTTCGCCGCCCTGCCGTCGGTGCCGAAGGTCCACCTGCCGTGGAGCAGGTGGCCGTCCACGGCGCTGACCCGGGGCTCACCCGCGGCGGTGACGGTCGCGAGGCTCAGGACTCTCATGCCGGTCAGCTGCTCGAGGACCTGCTCGGCGGTGAGACGGTGCGCGCCGCTGACGATCCCGCGCAGGTGGCTCGTGCTGCGGCCGTAGGACGCGTCCATGAGCTCCTGCAGCGCGGCGACCTCCTCGGGGGTCTCTCTCACCGGTGGTCCTCCGCCTCCGGCCGGCCCGTCGGCACCACTGCCCACACGTGCTTGGCCCTGCGGCCGGGCTCGGGGTACCAGCCCCACTCCGTCGTCGCGCGGGCCAGGATCCGCAGGCCGTGCCCCCCGGCACGGCCGTCGTCCGTCGGGCGGTGCGCCGGGGTCTGGCCACCGGCCCGGTCACGCACGTCGACGAGCCAGCTCGGACCGTGCTCGGACAGGGTCACGACACCCGGCCCCGCCCCGTGGCGGAGGGCGTTCGTCGCGAGCTCGCACAGGACGAGCAGGAGCAACTGCTCCTCCCGTGCCGGGCGACCGGCGCCGTCGTCCACGATCTCGGCCACCGAGCGCCGCAGCCCGGCCAGCTCCCCGGCCTGCGTGAGCGGCCAGGAGCCTAGGACCGGTCCGGCTGCCTCCGGGGACGGCACAGGCGGGCACGGCCCGTAGGGCTCGACCATCTGCACCTCTCGCCTGAGGACGTCCTCGATCCGGCGCGCACAGCTGTGCCGCGTGGGCACCACGGTAGGTGGTCCCCCACGTCCCCGCCCTCGGAGGGGTCCGTCACCTGCTGTGGTCGGCCGGGTCGGTGTCGTCCGAGCGCAGGTCCTGGAGCAGGCGCAGGTCCTCCGGGTGGAGATCGGGCCGGTCCTCGACCGCGTCGAGGAGGAGCCGCATCTGGTGGTCCAGCGGGTCCTCGAGCTCGGGCCGGCCCTCCTCGCGCACGTGCGTGACAAGCATGCGCAGCACCCGCAGGATGGTGGCGACCACGTGCGGCTGGTCCACCGAGGTCTGGCGCAGCTGGTCGAAGGCGTGCTCGACGAGCTCCTCGTGGTCGAGGTTCCACGGCTGGACGAGCACCCGTCCCTCGCCGTCGCGCACCGCCGCAGGCGCCACCGGAGCGGCGAGGACGGTCCGCATCAGGCTGCCGACGCGCAGGACGACCTCGACGGCGGTCGTCGGGTCGTTGATGGCGGGGCTCAGCGCCCGCAGGCCGATGTCGACGAGCTGCCGGACCGCGAAGTCGACGTCCTGGAGCATGGTGCGCGCGTCGGCGACCTCGATCGCGGCCGCCATCGTCTCGCGGGCCCGCTCGGGCGGCGGCGGCCAGGCGGTGAGGAGCGGCTCCCCGCTGTGGATGTAGGCCCCGACACGTGTCTCGAGCCGCACGGTGGTGCCCGAGGGCGCGGCCCGCAGCAGCAGGCCGGCGTCGACCTGGCTGACCCACCCGTTCCGCGGGCAGGAGATGACCGCGGCGTCGTCCGGTGCGGACAGCCCGTGCGGGTCGACCTCCTCCAGCCCTCGGGGCAGCTGTCCGGCGGCCGCGACGACCGCCTCCCCCTCGTCGCCGATCTTGCGCACGACGTTGCCGACCTGCAGCCCGCGCGCGAGGTGGTCGAGGTGGACGATGATGCCGACGACCGTGACGAGCGTGAGGACGACGGCGATCGTCAGGGAGACCCGCGGCGCGGGGTCGGTCGCCTCGCCGCTGATGTTCGGCAGGACGAGGACGCAGTAGAAGAAGGTGCCGACGAGCAGGCCGATGACGACCTGGCTCAGCCGGTCGCGGATGAATGACCGCATGACCCGCGGGGAGAACTGGTCGCTGGCGAGCTGGAGGCTGACCACCGTGAGGGAGAAGACCACGCCGACGGTCGTGATCATGGCGCCGGCGACCGTGGCGAGCAGCCAGGTGGCGGCGTTGGCACTCATGGCGAGCGTGACGGGCGCGTCGGCGTCGTGCCCGACCGCGTCGTCGACGGTCGAGGCGACGACGGCGAGCACGATCCCGCCGAGCATGACGAGCGCCGGCAGGAGGAAGAGGCTCTCCTCGAAGCGGTACCTGACGGCCGCGACCCGCAGCCCATGCGCCATGCCCCGAGGTCTCACCACGTGCCGCCTCCCGTCGGATCCGTCCCCGTCAGACCCCAGGCTCGCCCGTCGCCGCCGTTGGCGCACCCGCTGCCGGGACGACGGCCCAGACGTGCTTGACGCCGTCGTCGGGGCCCGGGTACCAGCCCCAGGCGGTGGTCACGGTGTCGAGAATCCGCAGGCCGTAGCCGCCGGGGCGCCCGTCGTCGCGCGCGCGGTGTCCGGGCGGCGTGCGCCAGTTCCCGTCCCGCACGTCGAGGAGCCAGCCCCCGGCCGCGCTGTGGAGCGACACGGTGACCGGTTGGGACCCGTACTTCAGGGCGTTGGTGGCCAGCTCGGACAGGACGAGCAGGAGCCGCCGCGCCGCCTCGTCAGCCGGCTCGGGCCGCAGCACCGCGGTCGCCGAGCGCCGCAGCACGCTGAGCTCGTGGGCGTCCGTGAGCGTCCATGAGCCCAGTGAGGGGCCCGCGTCCGCTGGCGGGGTCGCCGTCGGGCGCGGGCCGTGGGGGTCAGCCATGTGCACCCCTCGTCTGAGGCGGTCATCGGTCCGGCGGTCGCCGGCGGTCCGTACCTCCGCACGCTACGTCCCTGGCGCAGTCCGCGCCCGGCAGGGCGTGAGGCGGCGTCTCAGCGCTGCATCGGGGGCGCCAGCTCCAGGGTCGGCTCCACCAGGTCGATCAAGAGCTGGAGGGAAGGGCACGGACCGTGGAGCACCAGCTCGCCACCGAAGGCCTTGAGCACCGTCCGCGCCGCCAGCAGCCGGGTGAGTCCCGAGACGTCGCAGAACGTGACACCGCGGAGGTCCATGGCGACCTGGCCCGGCCGCTCGGCGATGAGCGGCTCCAGGACAGCCTCGAGCAGGGGGACCGTGGAGAGGTCGATCTCCCCGACGACGGTGAGCCTGACCGGCACCCCGGCCGGTCCGCCGTCACGGCGCACGTCGAGGCCTGGCGCGCTACGGCGAGGGAGGTCGCGAGGGAGGGGGACAACGTCCATGGTCAGGACCTCCGGATGACGATCACGGGCCCACGGGCGGTGGATCCAGCCCATGGCAGCGCATCGCTGCGGCTATGGTCCTAACCGCTCCCCAGCCTAGGGCGCGTCAGTGTCGCCGTCCAGCAGAAGGCCGCGGGGTTGCCACCCGCACGGGCGCCTCGCGTGTGGGACGATGGCGTGGTCGGAGACTCTTCGAGTTCGCCACCCAGCGGCGCGCCGCCTTCGCTGTACCTGAGTCCGGGACTCTATCTCCCGAGATACCTCCAGTGATGGCCGTGACCAACGTGCCCGCTCGCGAGAACCTCGCCAGCAGCCTGCAGGACCTTCTGCTCGCCACCGAGGACGTGGAGAACTTCCTCCAACAGCTCGTCGACGCCGCCGTCGACACGATGCCCGCCGAGGTCTGCGCCGGCATCACCCTCGCGCGGGACGGCCACCCGATGACGGTGGCGAGCAGCGACGCGGAGGCCGCGCGCTACGACGAGGTCCAGTACGGGCAGGGCGACGGCCCGTGCCTGACCTCGATACGGACGGGTGAGGTCGTCCTCGTCGAGGACCTCTCCAAGGAGGAGAGGTTCGGCGACTACCGCGCCCACGCCCTCGCCCTGGGCGTGAGGTCGGCACTGTCCCTGCCGCTCACCGGCGGCACGACGGCGCTCGGCGCGATCAACCTGTACTCCCAGCAGCCGCACGCGTTCGGCGCGGCGGAGCTCGACGCCGCCCGGCGCTTCGCCGACGAGGCCTCCCGCGCCCTGACGATGGCCGTGCGGCTCGCGGAGCACGCCGAGCTCAGCGCACAGCTCCAGGCGGCACTGACGTCCCGGGCGGTCATCGACCAGGCCATCGGCGTCATCATGGGGCAGAACCGCTGCGACGCGGATGAAGCCTTCGCGATCCTGCGGACCGCCTCGCAGAACCGCAACGTCAAGCTCCGGACCGTCGCCCAGGAGATCGTCGCTGCCGTGAGCAGCGGGCCGCGGCAGGACTGAGCCCGCCCCTACCGCCGACCGGCGAGCGTCTCGCGCGCCCCGAGCCAGGCGAGGCCGGCGAGCAGGGTGATGGCGCCCGAGACGGCGAAGGCGACGTCGTAGCCGTAGCGGTCCGCGAGAGCCCCCGCCAGGACCGGGCCGAGGATCGCGCCCGCGTCCTGCGCCATCTGGAAGCCCGCGAGCACCTTCCCGCCGCTGCGCTCGTTGCCGACGACGTCGGCCACCGTGGCCTGCTGGGCCGGGTTGAGCAGGCCGGCGCCGACGCCCGCGAGCGCGGAGACGGCGAGCACGACGACGATGCTCCCGGACAGGCCGAGGACGGCGGTGAAGACCCCGTTGACGAGCAGGCCGACCATGACGAGCGGGCGGCGGCCGCGGACGTCCGCCTGACGGCCCGCGACGTTGAGCGCGAGCGCGTTGCCGACCGCGAAGACGGCGAGCGCCGCACCGGCCGCCCACGGGCCGGCGTCGAGCGCCGCCGCGGCGAAGAGCGGCAGCAGCGCGACGCGCACCCCGAAGTTCGACCAGCCGTTGGCGAAGCCGGAGACGAGCGCGGCCCGGAAGGCGCTGTCGCGCAGCGCCTCCCCGAAGAGCATGGGCGGCTGCGCCGGGGCGTCGCCCCTGCGGGCATCCCCGCGCCCACCGGTCTCCGGCAGCAGGCGCCACACGACCCCGGCCGCGAGCACGAGTGCGACGGCGTAGACCATGAACGGCACCCGCAGGCCCAGCTCGGCGAGCAGACCGCCGACGACCGGCCCGCCGATGTTGCCCAGCAGGAAGGCGGTCGCGTAGAGCGAGGACGCCCGCCCGCGCGCCGTCGGCGGCGCGAGCCGGACGATGAGGCCCATCGCCGAGACCGTGAACATCGTCGAGCCGATGCCGCCGAGCCCCCGGAAGATCAGCAGCTGGACGTAGTCCTGCGCCAGGGCGGTGGCCACGCTGGAGACCGCGACGACGAGCAGCCCGGACAGGTAGATGCGCCGCTCCCCGAGCCGGGCGATGAGCGCGCCGCCCGCCGGCGCGAAGAGCAGCCGGCACAGCGAGAAGGCGCTGACGACGAAGGACGCGGCCGCGACGGACACGTCGAAGGAGCGCGCGAACTGCGGCAGGACGGGGGCGACGAGGCCGTAGCCGAGGGCGATGAGGAGGGCGGCGCCCGCCAGGACCCAGATCTCCCGGGGCAGGGCGGGGGGGGGTGAGGACTGTGGGGACAGGTCCTCGCCAGTATCGCCCGGGGGTCAGACGCGCGGCGCGCGGCCCTCGGGCTGGGTGGGTTCGGGGCGCAGCGGTGCCGGGTCGCGCAGCGGCACGGTCACCGGCTCCTCCCCCAGCTCGTACCGCACGCCGTCGACGACGACGACGACGAGCGGGCCGGGTCCGTCGAGCAGCGTGAGCGTCGTGCCGGCCGCCGTCGTCTCCACGCGCACGAGACGCCCGCGCCAGGTGACGTGGAACCGGGTCCGGGTGAGCGCGCCCGGCAGGAGCGGGGCGAGCTCGAGCTCCTGCCGGTTGTCGCGCAGACCCCCGAGACCGGCGACCAGCGCGAGCCAGGAGCCGCCCATCGAGGCCATGTGCAGGCCCTCGGCGGTGTCCTCCTGGACGTCGCGGAGGTCGACGAGGGCGGCCTCGCGCAGGTAGCGCAGGGCAAGGTCCGGGTGGCCCGCCAGCGCGCAGGCGACGGCCTGCGCGGAGGCGGACAGCGAGGAGTCACGCACCGTGCGGGCCTCGTAGTACTCGAGGTCCGCCGCGGCCTCCTCGTCGGTGAACTCGTCGCGGGACCACCACAGGGCGAGCTCGAGGTCGGCCTGCTTGACCACCTGGCGGCGGTAGAACTTCGCATAGTGCTGGTGCTCCTCCACCGGGTAGGAGTCGCGCTTGTCGGCGAAGCGCCACTCCCGGTAGGTGGTGAAGCCGGTGTTCGCCGGGTGGACGCCGCGGACCTCGTCCCAGGGGACGTGGACGGCATCGGCGGTGGTGCGCCACGTGGCGACCTCCTCGTCGGTGACGCCGAGCTCGCGGGCCCGCTCGGGCGCCGACTCGCAGGCCTCGGCGGCCCGGACGAGGTTGCGGCGGGCCAGGAGGTTGGTGAAGACGTTGTCGTCGACGACGCCGGTGTACTCGTCGGGTCCGGTCACCCCGAACAGGTGCCACCCGCCGTCGGCGTCCTCGTGCCCGATTGAGATCCACAGCCGGGCGGTCTCGACGAGGACCTCCCGGCCGCCGAGGTCGTCCAGGGACCGGCCGGTGATGTTCGAGTACAGCCAGAAGGCGCGGGAGACGGCCGCGTTGACGTGGACGGCGGCCGTGCTCGCCGGCCAGTACGCCGAGGTCTCGTGCCCGTCGATGGTGCGCCACGCGAAGGTGGCGCCCCGCCAGTCGAGGACCGCCGCGCGTTCCCGGGCGGCATCGAGTGTGGAGGCGCGCCAGCGGAGCAGCTCGGCGGCGGCGTCGGGCACGAGGAAGGTGAGCACTGGCACGACGAAGCCCTCGATGTCCCAGAAGGTGTGGCCGTTGTACCCGGCGCCCGTCAGGCCCTTCGCGCCGACGGGGGCGTGGGAGATCTGCGCGGCGGAGCAGTACAGCTGGAAGAGGTCGAAGCGCAGGGCCCGCTGGAGCTCCGGGTCGCCGTCGACCTGGACGTCGGCCCGCTCCCAGAAGTCGTCCAGGGCGCGGCGCTGGTCGGCGAGCAGACCTTCCCAGCCGCGCTCCTCGCCGGCCCGGACGGCGGCGACCGCCCGCTCGACGAGGGAGTCGGCGGGCAGGTCGTGGGACCAGGTGTAACCGACGGTCTTGGTGAGCCGCAGCTCCCGCCCGGGCTCGAGGTCGGCGACGACGGTCGTGACGACCCGGTCCTCACCCGCCTCGGACTCGACGGCCGTGGCGCCGTCGACGTCGTGGTCGACGGCGGCGCCGACACCGATCCCGGTCCGTCGGGTCCGCAGCGCGAGGCTCCCGCCGTCCTGCGCCGCCTGGGAGGTGAGGACCTCGAAGGGGTCCTCGAGCGCGTCCGAGACGCGGGGGTCGTCGCTGTGGATCTCCGGTGGGCACACCCCGAGGGTGAGCTCGGAGCGCACGACGACGTGGGCCGGCCCGTCGAGCGCGCGCAGCTCGTACCGGACGGCGAGGACCGAGCGCTCGGTGAGGGAGACGAGCCGGCGGGTGCGCAGCTCGAGCGTCGTTCCCGACGGCGAGCGCCACCGCATCCGCCGGTCCAGGGTGCCGGCGCGCAGGTCGAGACGGCGCTCGTGGACCTCGGGATCGATCTCCCGGACGTCGAGGGCGGCGCCGTCGACCGTGAGCCGGAGCGGGGTGCCGTCGGCGACGGCGACGATCGCCTGCCCCTCCTCCGGGTGCCCGTACCCGCCCTCGGGGTAGGCGAGCGGGTGGGTCTCGAAGACCCCGGAGAGGAAGCTGGCGCGCGCGACGCAGGGGTCGGCGTCGTCGAGCGTGCCCCGCACCCCGAGGTACCCGTTGGACAGGCTGAACAGCGCCTCCGCGGCGCCGAAGGTGTCCGGGTCCACGTGAGGTTCGCGGACCTGCCACGGGTGGACCTCGAGGTGCGGTGCGCTCATCTACGCGGTCACGGGGTCGGCATGCCGCCGGTGACGGCGAGCGTCTCCCCGATGACGTAGCTGGACTCCGGGGAGGCGAGGAAGACGTACGCGGGGGCGAGCTCCGTGGGCTGGCCGGCACGGCCGAGCGGGGTGCTCTTGCCGAACTCGGGCAGGTCCTCGATCGGCTGGCCGTAGGAGGGCTGCAGCGGTGTCCAGATCGGGCCCGGGGCCACCGCGTTGACGCGGATGCCCTTGGGCGCGAGCTCCTGGGCCAGGCCCTTGGAGAAGGTGTTGATCGCCGCCTTCGTCGAGGCGTAGTCCAGCAGCGGCGGCGGCGGCTGGTAGGCCACGACCGAGGTGGTGTTGATGATCGCGGAGCCGGGCTGCAGGTGGCGCAGCGCCGCCTTCGTCACGCGGAACATCGCGAGGATGTTCGTCTCGAAGGTCTCGACGATCTGCTCGTCCGGCGTCTCCTCGAGGCTCTCGTTGGCGATCTGCTTGGCCGCGTTGTTGACGAGGATGTCGAGGCCGCCGAGCTCCGCGACGGTCCGCTCGACGATGTCGCTGCACACGGTCGCGTCGGTGAGGTCACCGGGGACGAGGACCGCCTTGCGGCCGGTCTCGGTGATGATGCGCGCGACCTTCTGCGCGTCCTCCTCCTCGGCGGCGAGGTAGTTGATGGCGACGTCGGCGCCCTCACGGGCGAAGGCCACCGCCACCGCCGCGCCGATGCCGGAGTCGCCGCCGGTGATGAGGGCCCTGCGGCCCACGAGGCGGCCGGTTCCGCGGTAGGAGTGCTCGCCGATGTCCGGCTGCGGCGTCATGTCGGCCTGCAGACCCGGCTCGGACTGCTCCTGCTCCGGGGGCGTGATCTCCGGGTAGCGCGTGACGGGGTTCTGGAAGGTGAGCTGGTCGGTGCGGGTGGTGTCGGCGTCCTCGGAGGCCATGCGTGTCTCCTTCGCTGCGTCGTGATGGGGCCTGTCCAAGTCTGCGGACGGTGCGGCGAGGTCGCATCCGGACGGGTGGTCAGGTC
The DNA here is from genome assembly GCF_965111665.1 of Georgenia sp. Marseille-Q6866. Classification (NCBI taxonomy): domain Bacteria; kingdom Bacillati; phylum Actinomycetota; class Actinomycetes; order Allobogoriellales; family Allobogoriellaceae; genus Georgenia; species Georgenia sp. Marseille-Q6866. Next base: position 145,796 of record NZ_CBCOOR010000010.1, read on the forward strand.
GCGGGCCGCCAGTCACGGGCCTGGCCGGGGGCTCGTTCCGCCGTCCAGTGAACGTTGCCCACCGATGGGGCCACGGGCGTGAGCTCGAATGTCAGTGGTCGGTCATAGCCTTGGAGCAGGACGGCAGAGCAGTCGAGAACCCGCAGAGGGGGTGGGGTCGGTGAGCACCATCGATGACTTCGACCCGCACGCTGCCTGGCTGGAGGACCCGAGCACCCACGAGCAGGTCGGCGCGCACTCCCCGCGCCGTCTGGAGGAG
>NZ_CBCOOR010000011.1:0-145039 GCF_965111665.1 Georgenia sp. Marseille-Q6866
TACGGTGGGACACGAGGACCTCCGGGTGTTGGGCGTGACTCTCGACAAGCCACACCTCACCCGGAGGTCCTCCCTACGTCAACGACCGACCGGCAGTGTCACCAACCTCCTGGCTGAGTACAGCTAGGCGCCGCCGTCGGGGATGTCGCGGCTGATGCGGAAGCGGCGGAGCTCGCGGTTGGTCGCGGCGACGACGACGATGCCGACGAGGCAGGCGAGCCCCCCGGACGTCGCGGCGAACGCCGCGCTCGTCGCCCCGGCAACGACGCCCGCGCGGAAGTTACCGATCTCCGGCCCGGCCACGCCGATGACGTGCTCGACCGAGGTCACCCGGCCGCGGTGGCTGTCCGGCGTCGCGAGCTGCACCGCGGCGCCGCGGGAGATGACCGAGACCGTGTCGGCGGCCCCCGCGACGGCGAGCGCCGCGAGCGCCGACCACAGCGGCCCCACCATCCCGAAGACCGCCAGCGCCGCGCCCCAGGTCCCGGCCGCCCACAGCTGGACGGCACCGGGCCGGTCGGAGCGGGTGACGGTGCCCGAGGCGAAGCCGGCGAGCACGCCACCGACCGCGACCGCGCTGAGGAAGAGGCCGAGCGTCTCGGGGTTCCCGCCGAAGCGCTCCTCGTTGATGACGGGGAACAGGGCGATCGGCATGGCGAGCAGGGTGGCGACGAGGTCGGTGACGTACAGGCCGCTCACCACCCGGCTGCGGGCGATGTACCGCATCCCCTCGACGACGGCGCGCGGCCCGCGTCCGCTCGGGGCCCCGGTGGGCGGCATCGCGGGCAGCCGCACGACGGCGTAGAGCGCGGCGAGCGAGGCGACCGCCTGGACGAGGTAGGCCGGGGTCAGCCCCCACTGCCCGAGGACCACACCGGCGAGCGCCGGCCCCACGAGCATCGCGGCCTGGAAGCTCAGGTGCTGGAGAGCGATCCCGGCGGCGACGAGCTCGCGGCCGAGCAGCCGGACCGGGAAGGTGCGCTGGGCCGGGGCACCGAGCGCCCCGAAGCCCGCCTGGGTGGCGACGAGGAGGAGCAGGAGGCCGAGGGAGTCCACGCGCAGCAGCGCCTGGGCGGCGAGGCCGAGGGCGGCGACGAGCTGGGCGAGCATCGTCCACCGCACGAGCACGCGGCGGTCCACGGAGTCGGCGAGGGCCCCACCCACGAGCCCGAGCAGGACGAGCGGCACGGCCCGCGCGAGCCCCACCGCGCCGGTCCACACCGGGCTGTGCGTCATCTCCCAGACCTGGAAGAGCACGGCGACCGACGCGATCTGCCCGCCCACCGCGGACAGCGAGGTCCCCACCCACAGCCGCCGGTACGCCGCACTCACGCGCAGGGGGCTGACGTCGAGCAGGCGGTGCTTCACCGCGCCACGGTAGCCCCTGCCGTGGGCACGTCCTGACAACGTCGGCGGTGTCGGCAAGACTGGCGGCATGCGAAACGTGGAGCGGATCACCGACGTCGTCACCTTCCACGGCGAGGGGCCGGTGTGGTCCCTCGAGTGGGGTGGCCTGCGCTTCGTCGACATGCTGGCCGGCGGGGTCCTCACCCTGCGTGACGACGGCGAGGTCGACCGGATCACCGTCGGCAAGGTCGCCGCCATGGTTCGCCCGCGCGCGAACGGGGGCTACGTCGTCGCAACGGAGAAGGGCATCGCGCTGGCCGACGACCTCACCGCCGCCCCCACCCGCGAGATCCGGCTCACCGACCGCGAGAACGAGCGGATGAACGAGGGCGGCGCCGCCCCCGACGGCAGCCTCTACGTCGGCTCGATGGCTTGGGACGGCTCGGACGACGGCGGGCGCCTCTACCGCGTCATGCCCGACGGCGGCACGGAGGTCGTCCTCGACCCCGTCTCGGTCTCCAACGGCCTCGGCTTCTCCCCCGACCACACCCTCGCCTACTACGCCGACAGCGGCCCGGGCCGCATCGACGTGTTCGACGTCGACGGCGGGGCGCTGAGCGGGCGCCGTCCGCTCGTCTCCTTCGAGGACGACGACGGCGTGGGTGACGGTCTCGTCGTCGACTCCCAGGGCACGTTCTGGGTGGCGATGAACGGCGTCGGCCAGGTCCGCCGCTACTCCCCCGACGGCGAGCTGCTCGAGGTGGTCGAGGTCCCCGTCCCCGGCGTCACCGCCTGCACCCTCGGCGGGCCGAGCCTCACCGACCTGTTCATCACGACCTCACGCGAGGGCGACGACACCCCGGGCGCCGGCTCGCTCTACGCCGCCGCGGTGGACGTGCCGGGGCTGCCGGTCCTGCCCTTCACGGGCTGAGCCGTGGACGTGCTGCGCTCGGTCGCACTCTTCGGCGGCGCCGCGCTCTTCGAGATCGGCGGGGCCTGGCTGATCTGGCAGGGCGTGCGCGAGCACCGCGGGTGGGTGTGGATCGGCGCGGGCGTCGTGGCGCTGGGGATCTACGGCTTCTTCGCCGCGCTGCAGCCGGACGCGAACTTCGGGCGGATCCTCGCCGCGTACGGCGGGGTGTTCGTCGCGGGCTCGCTCGTGTGGGGCATGGTCGTCGACGGCTTCCGCCCCGACCGCTGGGACGTCACCGGCGCGCTCCTGTGCCTCGCCGGCGTCGCCGTCATCATGTACGCCCCGCGCAGCACCGGCTGAGCCCGCCACCTCTTCCACCTTGCGCCTCTTGAGGCCACTGTGCGCCCGGTAGACGAGGCGCACAGTGGACCAGAAGGCGCATGGTCGGAGAGAGCCCGGCTACCGCGGCGGGAGCTCCGGCGGGAGGGCGAAGTGGGCGAAGAGCTCGGGGCCGAAGAAGGCCGTCACCCGGGCCACGCCGTCGGGGGTGGGCACGACGTGCTGGAGCTGGAAGGCACGGTGCACGCCGTCGTCCCCGCGCATGTAGAGGGCGAGGACGGGCTCGCCGTTCGCGGAGGTCGGCAGCATCCGCATGTCGCCGGCGCGCTGGGCGGGGCACCACCGGCTGATGAGCGTGCCGACCGCCCCCGCGCCGCGGTACCACTCGGGGTAGGGCGGCATCTCCCACACGACGTCGGCGGCGAGGAGGTCGACGATCGCGGCGACGTCGTACGCCTCGAAGGCCGCGACGTAGGCGCGCAGCAGGGCCCGGCGGCGCTCGTCGTCGGGCAGCCGCGGCGGCTCCTCCGGGTCGACGTCCGCGAGGCGGGCGCGCGCCCGCTGGAGGGTGGAGTTGACCCCGGCCACGGTGAGGTCGAGCGCCTCGGCGACCTCCCGCGCCCGCCACGCGAGCACGTCCCGCAGGAGGAGCACGGCGCGCTGCTGGGCGGTGAGGTGCTGGAGCGCGGCGACGAAGGCGAGCCGGACGCTGTCGTGGCTCACCGCCTGCGCCGCGGGGTCGGGCTGGCCCTGGGACCACAGGAGGTCGTCGGGCATCGGCTCGAGCCACGAGACGCCGGCCTCGGGGTGCGGCTGATCGTGCGGGTCGGCGGCCGGCGCGCCCAGGCCGGTGGGCAGCGGGCGGCGCTTGCGGCCCTCGAGGTGGGTGAGGCAGGCGTTCGTCGCGATGCGGAACACCCAGGTGCGCAGCGAGGAGCGGTTCTCGAAGCCGTGGTAGGCCCGCCAGGCGCGCAGGTAGGTCTCCTGCACGAGGTCCTCGGCGTCGTGCACCGAGCCGGTCATCCGGTAGCAGTGGGCGAGGATCTCGCGGCGCAGCGGCTCGAGCAGCTCCGCGACGTCCCCCGCCGTGACGGCCGGGCGCTGCGGCGGCGGGTCGGCGAGCGCCGTCGTCGGCTGCTCGGTCTGTGAGGCGGCCATCCCCCGACGGTAGAGCCCGCCGTCGGGGGCTGTCACCCCTCCGGGCCTTGTCCGACGGGTGCCGACGACGGTGCTCATGCGGCCGCCCGCTCGATCTCCGCGAGGTCGATCTTGACCATCTGCATCATCGCGGCGGCCACCCGGCCGGCGCGTGCCGGGTCGGGGTCGTTCATGAGCTCGAGCAGCCGGGTGGGCACGATCTGCCACGACAGCCCGTAGCGGTCGGCGAGCCAGCCGCACATGGACTCCCGGCCTCCGCCCTCGAGCAGGCGTGACCAGTAGTGGTCGACCTCCGCCTGGTCCGCGCAGCCGACCATGATCGAGACCGCCTCGGTGAAGGGGCGTCCCGGGCCGCCGTTGAGGGCGACGAAGTCGCGTCCGTCGAGCCGGAAGGTCACCGACAGGGGCTTCCCGGCCTGCTCCGGGTTGTTCTCACCCCAGCGCACGACCTCGAGGACCTCCGAGCGGGGGAAGACGGACACGTACAGCTCCGCGGCCTCCAGTGCCTCGGTGTCGAACCACAGGCAGGTACTCATCTCGGGCACGGGGTGCTCCTCTCTCCTCCCCGCTACCGACCGGCGACGACGGCGGAACTCATCGCCCGCGCCCGAGACGAGTTCCGGGGACGGGCCGGGTCGGTCATGGGTGAGGCGGCACGGTGCCGCCCGCCGAGGAGGACACCGCCATGGACCGCATGATCTTCGTCAACCTGCCCGTCCGAGACCTCGCGGCGACGCGCCGCTTCTACACGGGGCTGGGCTTCGGGGTCGAGGAGACGTACTCCGACGAGCACTGCCTGTGCGTGGTCGTCTCCCCCACGATCTTCGTCATGGCACTGGACCACAGCCGTTTCGCCGACTTCGTCACCACGCCCATCGCCGACCCGCGGGCGACCACCCAGCTCATCAGCTGCCTGTCGATGGAGACCCGCAAGGAGGCCGACGACTTCGTCGCGGCAGCCCTCGCCCACGGCGGCGCTCGGCACACCTACCCGGTGCAGCCGGCCGAGATGAGCGGCCCGGAGGGCGAGGAGATGTACGGCGCGGCCGTCACCGACCCCGACGGCCACATCTGGGAGGTGCTCTACATGGCGCCGGCGGCGGCCTGAGCGAGCTCGCCCTTCCGTGCGCGCAGCGCGGCGACGTCCTCCTCCGACGCCGCCACGGAGGCGACGGTCAGGGCCATCGCCGTCCCGGCGTCCAGCATGGTGTCGTAGGCGGCGTCCTCGTCGGCGGCGCGGGCGAAGTCTGCGGTGTGGATGGGCGCCTCGGTGTTGGGCAGGCTCACCCACGGGTGGATCGAGGGGATGACGCGGGAGATGTTGCCCATGTCGGTGGACCCGCCGCGCGGTCCGCTGTTCGGGGTGGCGTCGTAGCCGATCGTCTCGAGTGCTCCGGCCCAGTGGCGGCACAGGACGTCGTCGTGGATCAGGGGCTCGTAGACCGGCTCGGTGGGCGCGATCTGGAGGGTCGCGCCGGTGGCGAGCGCCCCGGCCTCGAAGCAGCGGCGCACCCGCTCGAGCAGGCTCTCGTACTCGGGCATGGTGAAGGCGCGGCACTCGAAGTCGACGATGGCGGTCTCGGGGATGATGTTCGTCGCGTCCCCGCCGTGCGCAACGACGGCGGCGACCCTGTGGTCGCCGGGGATCTGCTGGCGCAGCAGCCCGACCGCCACCTGCGCGACGACGGCGGCGTCGGCCGCGTTGATCCCCCGGTGCGGCGCGGCGGCCGCGTGCGAGCCGCGGCCGCTGAAGGTCGCGCGGTAGCGACCGACGGCCTGCGTCGTCGTGCCCTGGGGGTTGAAGCCGTGGCCGGCGGGGAGGGCGTGGACCATGAGGGCGAGGTCGACGTCGTCGAGGACGCCGCGCTCGAGGAGGAGCACCTTGCCGCCGCCGTGCTCCTCGGCCGGGGTGCCGACGACGACGACGCGCAGCCCCAGCTCGGCCGCCACCGGCTGGAGCGCGAGCGCGGCGGCCACGCCGGCGCCCGCGATGAGGTTGTGGCCGCAGGCATGGCCCACGTTCGGCAGGGCGTCGTACTCGACACAGATCGCGACGGTCAGCGGCCCCTCCCCCACGGTGGCGGTGAAGGCGGTGGGCATCTCGGCCACCCCGTGCCTGACGGCGAAGCCCTCGCGGGCGAGCAGCTCGGTGATGGCCGCCGCGGCGCGGTGCTCGGTGAAGGCCTGCTCGGGCCACTCGTGGATCGCGCGGGCCAGGGAGACCGCGGCCTCCGCGTGGCGGGTGACGGCCTGCGCGATCGCGGCGCGCGTGCCGCCGGACGTCGTGAGCTCTGCGCGATCCATCGGTCCTCCTGCTGACGTGGGTGCGGCAATCGTCCCACGGCCGGCGTCAGTGCCCGAAGGCCTCCGCCAGCCACCACGCGGGCTCGTCGGCGACGACCTTCGCGTCGATGAGCAGCGGCTTGTCCCGCGGCCCGTCGAGCCAGGCGCGGACCGGCGCGAGGTCCTGGACCCCGCGCACCGTCACCGCCTCGAAGCCGTAGCCGGCGCCGACGGCGGCGATGTCGGTGGGCGGGAAGGTGACCGTCGCGTGGTCCTCGCCGGTGAAGTGGTGGACCTCGGCGCCGTAGGCGTCGTCGTTGTAGACGACGACGACCATCGGCAGCCCCAGGCGGCGCACCGTGTCCAGCTCCGCGGCGCCCATGAGCGCCCCACCGTCCCCGAGGGCCGCGACGGGTAGCCGGTCGGGGCGGGCCAGGGCGGCGCCGATCGCCGTCGCCAGACCGAGCCCGATGGACTGGAAGGCCTGGGTGAAGCAGAAGCCCTCCTCGTCGGGGACCTCGAGGTACATCGCCGGGTAGCCCATGAAGTTGCCGGAGTCGACGGCGACGACGCGCTCGCGCGGCAGGAGGTCGTCCAGCGCGGAGGTGAGGGTGCGCGGGTCGATCCGCTCGCCGTCGGAGGTGTCGGTGTACGGCACGTCGCGCCACCGCAGCCCGGTGTCGAGACGCTCGCGCAGCTCCTCGCTGCGGTAGCCCTCGGTGCGGTGGCTGCCGAGGAGGCGCTCGACCCCGCGGGCGGTGGCCGCGACGTCCCCGACGACGCCGAAGCTCAGCTCGCGGTGCATGCCCAGCGCCTCGGGGGTGTCGTCGACCTGGACGACGGTCGTGCCCTCCCCGATGAGGCGCCCGTGGCGCATCGTCCACATGTTCAGCGCGCAGCCCCAGCCGACGACGAGGTCCGCGCCGGCAATGAGCTCGGCGGCGAGCGGCGAGGAGAAGCCGCCCGAGACGTCGAGGGACCACGGCTGGTCGTGGAAGAGCCCCTTGGCGACGGCGGAGGTCGCCAGCAGCGCCCCGCACGTGTCTGCGAGCGCGACGAGCGCGTCGCGGGCCGGGCCGGAGCGGGCGCCGCGCCCGGCGACGAACACCGGCCGGCGCGCGGCCCGCACCGCGGAGGTGAGGCGCTCGAGGTCGCCCTGTGCGACGGCGCGGGCGGGCGGCGGGACGCTCGGCCCGGGCAGCGGGGTCTCCTCGACCTCCGCGTCTAGGACGACGAGCGGCAGGTTGAGCACGACGGTGCGGCGCTCGTGGCAGGCCATGGCGACGGCGGCGGCCGTCTCCTCCGCGGCCGTGGCGGGGTCGGTGATGCGCAGCGGCACCGCGCCGACGGCGTAGGCGAGGGCCTCCTGGTCGACGTGGAAGTTCGAGGTGAGCGTCACGGCCTCGGGGGCGAGGACGACGAGCGGGGTGCGGGACTTGGCCGCCTCGGCGATGCCGGTGAGCGCGTTCGTCAGCCCGCAGCCCTGGTGGACGGTGAGCGCCGCGGGCGCGCCGGCCGTGCGCGCGTAGCCGTCCGCCATCGTCGCCGCCCCGCCCTCGTGCCGCGCGGCGACGAACCGGGCACCGGCGTCGATCATCGCGCCCGTCACGTGGAAGTTGCCCGAGCCGACGACGCCGAAGACGTGGTCGACCCCGCAGGCCACCAGCGTCCGGCCCACGACCTCCGCTACGCGGACCACGGCTAGTGCTCGACGAGCGCGAGGACGCGCGTGGGAGACCCGGACCCGCCCTCGATCTTGAGCGGGGACGCGACGACCATCGCGCCGGTCACCGGCAGCCGGTCGAGGTTGCGCAGCTGGGACAGGCCGTACTTCCCGTTGCCGAGGAGGAAGTGGTGGCACGGGAAGAGCGGGTCGAAGCCGCCCGCCGCGCCGGCGTCCGTCCCGACGGTCTCCACCCCGATGCCCTGCAGCGGGCTCTCCTCCGCGACCCACCGCGCCGCCTCGACGGACAGGCCGGGGCTGTGGGGGCCGTCGTCGGCGCGGTTGATCATGGCCTCCTGGCTCGTGCGCGCCGACCAGCCGGTGCGGCACAGCAGCCAGCCACCCTCGGGCAGCGGGCCGTGCTCGGCGACGAGGGCGTCGATGTGCTCGCGCTCGATGAGGAAGTCGGGGTCCTTGGCGACCTCGTCCACGACGTCGAGGACGACGGCGGGGGCCACGAGCGCCCCGACCGGCACCGAGGCGATGTCGGCGAGGTCGCGGCCGCTGGCCCAGTGGTTGGGCGCATCGAAGTGGGTGCCGGTGTGCTCACCGGTGCGGAAGTTGTTCCAGTACCAGGCCGGTCCGCGGTCGTCGTAGCGCGAGATCTCCTCGAGCTCGAACCGCGCCGTCTGCCCGAACTGCTCGGGCAGCTCGAGGATCGGCGTCTGGGAGGTCAGGGGCGCGGTGAGGTCGACGACCTCCACCGTGCCGGTCCGCAGGGCGGCAAGCAGGTCGGTGAGGACGGGCATGGAAGGTCTCCTTCGACGGTCGGGCCGGGTCCACGGTGATCCTGGCACAGCGCCGACCGGCAGGCGCCCGATGTCCGCGGACCAGCGTCCTGCCATCATCGAGGTATGAAGGAGCGCAACGTCCTGGGCGGACCGCTCGAGGAGTGCGGGACGGACCCGGTGACCGGGTACTACCGGACGGGCAGCTGCGTGCCGAGCGCCGGCCACCCCGGCGGTCACAGCGTGTGCGTCGTCGTCACCGCCGAGTTCCTCGACCACCAGCGGCAGCTCGGCAACGACCTCGTCACCGCGCGCCCGGAGCTCGCCTTCCCCGGCCTCGAGCCCGGCATGCGCTGGTGCGTCATGGCCGCCCGCTGGCTGCAGTCCTACCGGGCCGGGACGGCGGCACCCGTCGTGCTCGCCGCGACGCACGAGCGGGCCCTGGAGGTGGTCGACCGTCTCGCCCTGCTCGAGCACGCCGTCGACGTCCCCGACGACCCTGGTCCCCTCACCGGGGGCTGACCGCGGCGGGCCCTGCGTGGGGCCGCGCGAGTGCGGGGCGCGTAGGGTCGGGGCACCGGTACACCCACCTGGAGAACGAACGACGATGAGCGAGCAGACCCCAGCCTCCACCCCCGCCGCGAGCGGCGCGCCGGGCGGCGTGCCCGTGCCCAAGCGGCTGCGCGTCCACCACCTCGCGCAGATGAAGGAGCGCGGCGAGCCGATCACCATGCTCACCGCCTACGACGCCGTCACCGGGCGGATCTTCGACGAGGCGGGCATCGACATGCTCCTCGTGGGCGACTCGATCGGGAACACCATGCTCGGCCTCCACGGGACCATCCCCGTGACGCTGGACGAGATGATCCCCGCCGCGCGCGCCGTCACGGGGGCCGCGCACCGCGCGATGGTCGTCGCCGACCTGCCCTTCGGCTCCTACGAGGCCTCGCCCCAGCACGCCTTCGCCTCCGCGGTGCGGATGCTCAAGGAGGGCGGGGTGCACGCCGTCAAGCTCGAGGGCGGGGAGCGGATCGCCGAGCACGTGCGCCTGCTCTCCCAGTCCGGGATCCCCGTCGTCGGCCACCTCGGCTTCACGCCGCAGTCGGAGAACAGCCTCGGCGGCGCCCGGGTCCAGGGCCGCGGGGACGAGGCCGCCGAGCGGCTCGTCCAGGACGCCGTCGCGCTCCAGGAGGCCGGCGCCGTCGCCGTCGTCCTCGAGATGGTGCCCGCCCCGGTGGCCGAGCGCGCCACCGAGGTGCTCCACATCCCAACGATCGGGATCGGCGCGGGACCGGGCTGCGACGGCCAGGTGCTCGTGTGGACCGACATGGCCGGAATGACGGCGTGGGCGCCGCGCTTCGCCCGCAAGTTCGGGGACGTCGGGGCGGCGCTGTACACCGCGACCCGCACCTACGCCGGGGCCGTGCGCGAGCGCACCTTCCCCGGCCCGGAGCACACCTTCGCCGAGTAGGGACCGGCCGGCGCCGTGCCGGCGCCCCGGCGACCGGCGTGCGGACCTACCGGCGCCCGGCGTACGACGCCCGGCGTGCCGGCGCACCCGGCGCACCGGCGCACCGGCGCCCGGACCTGAGCTCCCCGGTTCTCCTCGACCAGCCCCGCCGCAAGGGGGGAGCTCGGAGGAGAACCGGGGAGCTCAGCGGGCGGGGCCGAGCGGGCGGCTCCTAGTCGTCGTCCTTCCAGGCCTTGTCGGCCTCGTCCCAGGCCTCGTTGCGGTTCGCGGCCTTCTCGTAGGCCTCGGCCGCCGCCTCCCGCGAGGGGTAGGGGCCCATCCGGTTGAGCGAGCCGGACACCTTGCCCTCCTCGATCTCCCCGGTGCGGGTGTTGAGGTAGAACTCGCCCAGGTCGTGGGGCTTGGTGACCTTCTCGATCCGGTCCTCGCGGTCCTCCGCGGGCTCGTGCACGCTAGCCATGGCGCCTCCTTCGTCGGGCCGTACGTAGACTCGGGTCCATGCTTGCCGATCGCGCCCCGCTGGGCACCCTGACACCCGGAACGATCTCCCCGCGGCGGCCGGTCCCCACCTCCGTCGACTACCCCGAGTACGTCGACCGGCCCGAGCCGCAGCCCTTCACGGGCAGCGAGGTCAACGACGCCGAGACGGTCGAGCGCATCCGCCGCACCGCCCGCCTCGCCGCCCAGGCACTGGCGCACGTCGGTGCCGCCGTCCGCCCCGGCATCACCACCGACGAGCTCGACCTCATCGGTCACGAGTTCGCCCTCGAGCACGGCGCCTACCCCTCCTCGCTCGGCTACCGCGGCTTCCCCAAGGGCCTGTGCACCTCGGTCAACGAGGTCGTGTGCCACGGCATCCCGGACAGCACCGTGCTCAGGGACGGAGACATCGTCAACGTCGACATCACCCTCTTCCGCGAGGGCGTCCACGGCGACAACAGCGCGACCTTCCTCGTCGGCGACGTCGACGAGGAGTCCCGCCTGCTCGTCGAGCGCACCCGCAAGGCGATGGAGCGCGGCATCCGGGCCGTCAAGCCCGGCCGCGAGATCAACGTCATCGGCCGCGTCATCGAGGCCTACGCCAAGCGCTTCGACTACGGCGTGGTCCGGGAGTTCACGGGCCACGGCGTGGGCCGCGCCTTCCACTCCGGGCTCATCGTCCCGCACTACGACGCCGCGCCCGAGCACAACGAGGTCATGGAGCCGGGGATGGTCTTCACCATCGAGCCGATGCTCACCCTCGGCTCCCCCGAGTGGGACCTGTGGGACGACGGCTGGACCGCCGTCACCACCGACCGCGGCCGCACCGCCCAGTTCGAGCACATGGTCCTGGTGACCGACGACGGCGCCGAGATCCTCACCCTCCCCTAGCCACCTCCTCCGCGAGTACGCACCTTCGGTCACCGGGCGGCTCTCAGACAGCGGCCGCCGTGACCGTCGGTGCGTACTCGGCGGGTGGGCGGTGGGTGGCGTCAGCCGCTGCGGTAGCGCGAGGGCGGGACGCCGACGACGGCGGTGAAGGCGCGCGTGAGGTGCGCGTGGTCGGCGAAGCCCAGGGAGGCGGCGAGCGCCGCGAGGTCCTGCCCCTCCCCCGCGTCGAGCGCGGCGACGGCGTCCTGCAGCCGGTGGCGGCGCAGCACCCACAGCGGGGAGGCGCCGACGTACCGGGCGAAGAGCCGCTGCAGCGTGCGGACCGACACGTGCAGCTCCGCGGCCACCGGCGCGAGCGTCACGTGCTCCCGGCGCCGCATGAGCGCCACCGCCTCGCGCACCGTGCGGTAGCCCTCGTCGGCACGCACCGCGTCGAGCCGTGGCGCGAGCACCCCGGACAGGTGGCCGACGACGACGTCGCGGCGGGCGCCGTCGTCGTCCTCGCCGAGCACGTCGCGGGTGAGGGGGCCGACGACGTCGCCGAGCACCTCCCCGGCGGGCACGACCGCGTCGGTGAGGTCGCCGACGCCGCGCCCGAGCAGCGCGGCGAGCCCGCCGGGGTGGAAGGCGATCCCGGCCACGCGGCCGGCGACGGGCAGGTCGACGGTGAACACCCGGGTGACGAGGCCGTGGACGAGCGCGGCGGGGACGGGCAGGCCGTGGAGTACGCCGCCCTCGGCGGCCTCGACCGTGAGGTGGGTGACGGGGTGGGACAGCACCTGCTGCCGGAAGGGCACCCGCGCCGCGCGGCGCCACGTCACCCACCAGTAGTACGCGGCGACCTCGTCGAGCGGCGCGGGCAGCGGCAGGCGTCCGGTGTCGAACACGTCAGTGCCCGCCGCCGGCCACAGCACGGCGCCGTCGCCACCCTGGCGCGGATCTTCAAGCCCCACGCGCAGCACTCTAGGGAGGCTGGGGGCATGAGCACACACCTCCCGGAGGGCTACACCTCCCTCAGCCCGCTCGTCGTCGTCTCCCCGGCGAACGAGGCCATCGACTTCTACTGCGCCGTCCTCGGCGCGCGGGTCGTCACCCGCATGGACGGGCCGGACGGCTCGGTGTGGCACTGCGAGCTCGACCTCGGCCACGGCCGGATGACGGTCATGGACCCCAACCCGCAGTTCCACGCCGTCGCAGGCGACCCGGGCAGCGACGACGCACGCTTCTCCCTCGCCGTCTACGTCCCCGACGTCGACGCCGCCCTGGCCCTGGCCCGCGAGCACGGGGCGCGGGTGCGGGAGGAGGCCGCCGACTTCGCGGTCACCGGGGACCGCTACGCCTCGGTCCAGGACCCCTACGGCGTGCGGTGGACGCTCATGACGCGCGTGGAGCACCGGACCGACGAGGAGGTCCAGCAGGGGCTGGACGCGTGGCGGGCCTCGCTCGACCAGCCGGCGTGACGGCTCGGCGGTAGGCTCCGAACCGCCTCCCGCCGTCGACCCCCGGAGCAGCCCGATGTCCACGCCCAGCACACCCACCGCCTTCGGCATCGACATCGGCGGGTCCGGGATCAAGGGCGCGCCCGTCGACCTGGCCGCCGGGGAGCTCACCACCGACCGGGTGCGCATCCCCACGCCGGCGAAGTCCACGCCCACGGCCGTGGCCACGGTCGTCGAGGAGCTCGTCGCCGGCTTCGACCTCGCCCCCGAGGTGCCGATCGGGCTCACCTTCCCCGCGCCGATCAAGCACGGCGTCGTGCCCTTCATCGCGAACCTCGACAAGTCGTGGCAGGGCGTGGACGTGCCCACGCTGATGAGCGAGGCGATCGGCCGCCGCGTCGTCGCCGTCAACGACGCCGACGCTGCCGGGTACGCCGAGGCCGTCTACGGCGCCGCCAAGGGCGTGGACGGCGTCGTCTTCGTCGCCACCCTCGGCACCGGGATCGGCTCGGTCCTCATCGTCGACGGCACCCTCGTGCCCAACACCGAGCTCGGTCACCTGGAGATCGACGGGCACGACGCCGAGAGCCGGGCCGCCGACTCCGCGCGTGAGCGCGAGGACCTGTCGTGGGCGAAGTGGGCCAAGCGCCTGCAGCGCTACTTCGAGACGATCGAGATGCTCTTCTCCCCCGACCTCATCGTCGTCGGCGGCGGCGTGAGCAAGAAGTCCGACCAGTTCCTCCCGCTCCTCGAGCTCCAGGCGCCGATCGTGCCGGCCGCGCTGCGCAACCAGGCGGGCATCGTCGGCGCCGCCGCGCTCGCCGCCGCGAACCACCGCTGACGTGCTCGAGCAGGTCTCCGCGCGCGTCTGGGTCAGCACCTCCCCCACCTGGCTCACCACCTCGAGCGTCGTCGTGGCCGACGACGGCGCGTGCCTCCTCGTCGATCCCGCCATCACCCCCGCGGACCTCGTCTCCCTCCAGGACGAGCTCACCGGGCGCGGCTGGCACGTGGCCGCCGCGTTCTCGACCCACCCCCACTGGGACCACGTGCTGTGGTCCGAGGCGCTGCCCGACGACGTCCCGCGCTGGGCCACGCCCGCGGCCGCGACGGCGTGCCTGGACGAGGAGCTCGCCGCCCAGGCGGCCCGCGACCTGCCCGGCCACCGGTGGGACGTCGTCGGCGGGACGACGCCGCTGCCGCCGGACACGACCGAGCTGCCCTGGACGGGCCTGCGCGCCGTCGTCGTCGCGACGCCCGGTCACGCGCCTGGGCACGCGAGCCTCCACCTGCCCGGCGAAGGCGTGCTCGTGGCAGGGGACATGCTCTCCGACGTCGAGGTGCCGCTCCTCGACGACGACGACGGCGCGGTCGACGCCTACCGCAGGTCCCTCCAGCGGCTCACGGATGTCGTGGCCGGCTGCGACGTCGTCGTGCCGGGGCACGGGCGGGTGGCCGACGCCGCGGAGGCCGGCCGGCGCATCGACGTCGACCACCGCTACCTCGACGACCTCACGGCCGGCGTCGACCCGCTCGACCCCCGCCTGGGCGACCCGCGGGTGCGCGCCGAGCACGACGCGCAGGCGGCCCGGCTGGGCGCCTAGGGGCGGGGCGCGGCGCTAGCCGGTCGCGACGGCCAGCACGAGGGCGAGGGCCAGCAGGGCGGTGTGGACACCGCTGAGCAGCATGCCCAGGGTCACCAGCCACGAGGAGAGGCGATCCGCGCGCCGCGCGTAGACGCCCGCCACCAGCCCGAGGGGACCGAGGCCGAAGATGCCGAGGAACAGCGCCGCCATGGTCCAGACGCCACCGCCGGCGCCGACCATGTCCTTCTCCTCGTCGGTGAGGTACTTCGCGTCCCCCGCGCGGACGGCCGCGGCCGCCACGTCGTAGGGAAGCTTGCCCGCCTTCTCGTCCGGACGCTCAGACATCGGCCGCCTCCGTCACCGTCACGAGCTCCCCGCTCTCGTCCTCGACCCAGATGTCGTGAGCCAGCTCGTCCAGGCTGTCGATCATCGCGACGGCCTCGCCGGGGTGGAGGGTGGCCATCGTGAGCAGGACGCTCACCCACTCGACGTCCCACCGGTAGACGACGGTGACGAGGAGGTCCGCGGTGCTCTCGTGCGCCAGTCCGGCGACGATGCTGCGGGTGCCCCGGCCGAGATTCTCGGCCTCGACGGTGTCCTCGGCCGTGTCGAGCGGCGACCCCGGCACGGCCGCGCCGAGCTCGGCCGTCGGAACCGCGCGCAGCCGCACCTTCTGCATCGGCGCGCCGTCGGGGGGCAGGTAGAGGTACACGGTGCCGTCCGCGGTCCGCTGCTCGCTCAGGGCGAGGTCGAGGAGCAGCCGCTCGAGCAGCTCGGCGGAGTCGGCGCCGCGCTCGACGGCCACGGTGCGGGCCCACTCCTCGGGCGTGGCGGCGTCGTCGTCGGGGTAGCGCGAGGGCACCCGCACCCACAGCTCGGGGTCGGGGTCGGCGCCCAGGACGAGCGTGCGCATCAGCCCACCCACCGGAAGGTCGAGACGAGGGCGTCGACGAGCTCGGTGACGGCGTCCGCCACGGCGGCGCCACCCTCCGCCGTCGACTCCAGGACGGTGCCGGAGACGACGGCGTAGCGGCTGCGGTCGTCTGGGTCGGCGAGGAAGTGGACGATCTGCCGGGCCGCGGCGTGCGTCTCGGCGAAGATCTCGCCGAGCGGGGCGGACTCCTGGCGGTCCTCGGTCCGCACGGCCGGCTTGCCGCCGACGTCGACGACCTGCGCGCCCCGGCGCTTGGCGGCGACGGCGAGGAGGAGGTCCATGGGGTCCGCGTCGGCCCCCACCGGCGGCAGGCTGACGACGACGGAAGCGGGCACGCTGATGCCGTGGACCGGCTCGGTGGGCAGGTAGAGCTCGACGCCGGACTGCGCCTGCGCCGCCTGCACCTGCTCGCTGAGCAGCTGCTGGAGACGGCGGCGCACGTCGACGGCGCGCCGGTCGTCCAGGCCGGCGACGGCACGGTCGACGACGGCGCGGACGGCGGCGCGGGAGCCGCTCCCGAGCGGGATGCGTGACCAGCCGGGCGGGAGCACGAGGGTGAAGCGGCCCTGCTGTGCGGTGGTGCTCATCGTCCGTCCCGTCCCACGCGCCTGGCGTCCTTGGTTGCGGCACGGCGCTCGGCGGCGCGTGCGCGTCCCTCCACGCGGCGGCGCTCCCGCTCGCGCTCGCCCTGGCGGCTGAAGACTGCGCGGTGCAGCGCGGCGAGAGCGGTGAGCAGTGCGGTGGCCGCCCACAGGAGCACGGCCGGCAGGGAGGCGCCGTACACGTCGTCCCAGATCGGCGCGGTGCTCACGGGCGCGACGTTCGCCGAGACGTGGTGGGTGAGCACGCCGAGCAGCACCGAGCCCCAGAACGCGAGGATCGGCGGCACGTAGTCGTCGCCGCTGGGGACGGACGACGCGCCGGACACCGCCTGGCGCCAGGCCCCCACGGCCGAGTGGACCCCGAGCACCGCACCCCACACGGCCAGGGCGCAGATCGCGACGATGCCGCCCCACACGACGAGGTAGAGGTAGAACGAGACGAAGCGGGTGGTCATGTCCCCCGCCGTGAGGTCGGCGAAGGTCTCCGCGAGCCCCCCGCGCGGCAGCCACGAGCGGCCGGCGTGCACGGGAAGGGACACCCAGGCGAAGACCGCGACGACGAGCACGCCCACCACCTGGAACTGGCGGGTGGGCGTGGCGAGGAGCTGGCGCAGAGCGCTGGTCACCGGCGGCTCGTCACGTCGTCCTGCAGCGGCTGGTCGGAGATCAGCGAGTCGAGCTGCCCGCCCACCCAGTCCGCGCCGGGGCGCGGGAAGCCGGAGAGGTCGGCCCCGATGATCGTGTGGACCGTCCCGGCGTTGGCGAGGGTGCCGTTGACGTTGGCCATGTGGGACATGCTGGCCGCCGCCTGCCCGCCACCCATGCCGGGGGCGCGCATCGCGTTGTAGTAGGACATCTGGTAGGCGTCGCCACCTCCCGCGCGCAGGACGTTCCAGCCGTTCTGGGAGATGTTGTGCCGCGCGGCCTCCACCAGCGAGGAGGGTCGGAGCACGGTCGAGTCAGGCCGGTAGGTCATCTGCGAGTACTCCGCCGCCTGCGCCTGGCGTCCCCGCTCGATGCGCTGGCGTCGTTGGCGGTTGCGCGCCTGCCCACCGGGACGGTGGCGCCCGTGGGGCATCGTCCGGCCGCGCGGGACGGCCGGTCCCGCCAGCACGTTGGACCGGCTGCTGCTCACCTGGGCGGCGCGGGCTGCGGCGCGGCCGCGCATGGCGACACCCACGAGCTTGCCGGCCCCGAGGGTGGCGAGGCCGACGACGTCCCACGCGAAGTCCTGCCAGCCCTTGTTGCCGTTCTCCGCGAGGGCGAAGTTGATGGCGGCCGCTCCCAGGCCGATGCCGAGGCCGACGAGGATGTTGACGCCCGGGATGAACATGGCGACCACCGCGAGCACAGCCCCCGCGATGGCGAGCCCCTTGGCGATCCCGTCGAGGAGCTCGGCGTTCTTGTTGAGGAACTGGCGCCAGCCGTTGTCGTCCAGGCCGTTGGCCTCGAGCGCCTCGTCGATGAGCGACATCGCGCTCTCGGCGGCGGCGTCGCGGTTCCCGATCGCCGTGTTGAGCTTGATGACGGCGTCGTCCAGCGCCTCCTGCGCCCCGGCGCGGGCCGTGTAGGCGTCGCTCAGCGTCTCGTTGGCGCGGTCCATGTCCTCCGGCAGGGTGTGCGCCAGGCCCTGCTCGGCGGTGTACACGTCGGCGTCGGCGGTCGTGAGCGCCGTGCGGGCCGCGGTTGCCTCCTCCAGTGCCTGGCGGGCGAGGCTCTGCGCCGAGCGCAGGGGCTCGACGTACCCGGACAGCGCGTCGGCCGCACCGGAGTAGCGGTCGTGGACGAGCTCGATCTGCCCGGCCACCTCGAGTGCGCGCTCGCGGAAGGCGTCGACGGCGAGGCTCACCTGGCCCTCGGAGGAGGCGATGCTGCGCAGGTTCTCCGCGGCCTCCGAGATCGTCGTCGCGACGGCGGCCATCGCGTCCGCACCGTCCTGGACGCTGTCGGGAGAGCCGGGAACCGGGTCCTCGTGCCAGCCGAGCGGGCTCCAGTCGGTCACGGTGCCATCACCGGACCGGTCGTGGTCTCCGGGTCGACGGAGACCGCGCGGGCGAGCTGGGCGTCCCACTCGTCGAAGGCGATGCCCACGCCCTCGGAGACGTCACCGAGCGTGCCGATGGTCTCGAGCATGTCCTGGCGCCGGCTCTGCCAGTTGTCGGCGAAGTTGCGCACGCGCTTGGCCAGGCCGCCGTGGCCGACGTGGTCGGCGAGTGCGTGGGCGTCGTCCTTCGCGTAGGTGAAGGTCTCGACGACGTTGCGAAGCTGCGCACCGGCCTCCTTGAGAAGCTCGGTGTCCACCTGTACGTCGGGCATGTCCTGCCAATCCTCGAGTCGGGACGGCTTGCGCCGTCGGGACGTGCTGCGACATTTCTACCTCACCCGGGCGCGTCGGGACGGTTCTCCCCATGGGGAGAACTCCCCCTAGTAGCCGCGCAGCCGGGTGAGGTCGCGCCGCTCGCGCTTGGTGGGCCGCCCGGCGCCGCGCTCCCGGACCGGGACGGCGGCCTGCTCGACCTTCGGCGGGGGCGGCGGGGTCTCGTCGATCATCGCCTGGGCGGCGAGCGGCGCACCGACGCGCTTGCGCAGCGGCCGCTGGACGACGACGGTGCGCTCCTGCGGCCCGCCGGTCACGACCACCCGGCTGCCGGTCCCGACGAGCGTGGCGGGCTTGGCACGGTCACCGTCGACGCGCACGTGGCCACCGCGGCAGGCGGCCTGGGCCTGGCTGCGGGTCTTGAAGATCCGCACCGCCCACAGCCAGCTGTCCACGCGCACGGAGTCCTCGGCCATGGACCGATGCTACGCGGGCGGGGGGTGGGCCGGCGGACGCTACATGGCCCGGGCGACGCTGCGGCGCAGCGCCCAGGCGCCGAGCCCGACGAGGACCACGGCCATCGCCGCGAGCACGCCGAGCTGGGGCGCGATGTCGGCCAGGCCGCCGTCGTGGCGCTGGATCTCGGCGAAGGCCTCGTAGCCCCAGGCGTGCGGGGTGGCGTGGGCGACGGTGCGCAGGGTGTCGGGCATGAGCTCGAGGGGGAACATGCACCCGCCGAGCGCGGCGAGGACGAGCCCGAGGCCCACGCCCACCCCGTTGGCCGCGCCCTCGTGGTCCATGAGGGAGCCCAGCACCATGGCCGCGCCGGTGGCCACGAGCCCGAAGACGAGGACGATGAGCAGCGCCAGGCCGACGTCCCCGAAGTCGACGCCGAAGATCAGCACGCTGGCGACCATGATGTAGACGCCCTGGAAGCTGGCGATGACCCACCGGCCGAGGACCTGGCCGAGGATCGCCTGTGCGCCGGACACCGGCGCGGCGAGCACCCGCCCCTGGACGCCGAGGCGGCGGGACTGGATGAGGGTGACCGCGCTGCCGAGCGTCGAGAGGAAGACGAAGAGCAGCACCATCGTCGCCGCGCCGAGGTCGAACTGGCCCAGGCCGCCGAGCTCCTGGGCGATCTCGTCGACGTCGACGGCGCTCAGCTCCACCGGGGCCACCGCCTCCCGTGCCGCGGCGAGCGCGGCGTCCGCCTCGGCCGCGGGGACGCCGGCGTCGGTCAGGGCGGTGAGCTGGGCGCGGTCCAGGGACAGGGTCTGCAGGGCGGTCCGCACGAGCTGGGCGGCGGCCGGTGCACCGGCGTCGGAGGAGGAGATGAGCTCGACCTCGGCGGGGGCACCGGCCGCGAAGGCCTCCTCGGCGGCGTCGTCGACGAGCAGGCCGATGTCCACCCGCCCGCGGGCGACGAGCTCGCGCATCTCCTCGGGGTCGGTCGCGCTCACGGTGCCACCGGCGTCGGTGAGCTCGGCCGTGAGCGCGGTGCTCAGCTCGCCGCCGCTGCCGGTGAGGGCCACCCGGCCCGAGGGGCCGCCGCCGCCGAACTGCAGCCCGATGACGACGACGAGGAGCAGCGGGAAGATGAGCGCGAAGAAGATGTTCGAGCGGTCCCGCACGAAGCGGCGCAGCTCGGTGCCGGCGATCGCCAGCGGCGCCCTCACGACGTCACCCCGCGGTCGGGCACGAGCCGGGAGAGCAGCGCGAGCACCGCGGCGAAGGCGAGCATCATGCCGACCGGCCCGGCGACGTCGGCCAGTCCCCCGCCGCCGGCGGTGATGCCGAGCGCGCGGGTGAAGGCGGAGACCGGGTTGAGGTCGAGGAGGGTGGCCGCCAACCCGCCCGCGGCGACGGGGAAGAACGCGCCGCCGGCCAGCCCGAGGACGACGGCGAGGATCGCCTGCGCGACCCCGGCCTGCTCGGCGGTGCGCGCCACCCGGGCGACGACGAACATGAGCGAGGTGGCCGCCGCGACGACGCTCAGGACGAGGACGAGGACGACCGGCTCGGAGCCGAAGTCCACGTCGAACAGGAGCGTGCCGGCCCCGAGGAGCACGAGGGTGGCGGTGACGCCGAGGACGTAGCTCGACAGCGCCTTGGCCCCGACTATGAGGCCGGGGCGGATGGGCATCGACCGCAGCCGCGCGAGGGTCCCCTGCTCGCGCTCGTTGACGAGGGCGAGCACGCCGAAGCCCACGGTGAACAGGAGGAACAGACCCGCCTGCCCGGCGACCGTGGTGGCGGCGGGGTCGAGCTGCTCGGTCGCCGTCGTGCCCTCGACGGTCGTCAGGGCGGGGGGTGCCTGGGCCACCTGCCGGCCCACCGCACCCACCGCCTCGTCGGGGAGCCCGACGGCGGCGCCGGCCCGCGTGGCGACGGTCCCGGCGGTCATCTGCTCGGTGACCCCGCGGACGACGAGGAGCAGGACGTCGGTCTCCAGCCCCGCGCCGTCACCCTCGACGAGCTCGACCGTGACCGGCTCTCCCGCGGTGACGGCCGCCCCGAAGCCCTCGGGCACGACGATCCCGAGTGCGGCGTCGCCGGACTCGGCGAGCGGGCGCACCTCGTCGGCGGCGACGGGCTCGACGGTCACCGCGAAGTCCTCGATCCCCTCGAGGGTGGCGAGGAGGGTGGCCGCGAGCTCGTCCTCGGCGGGGACGGCAGCCGCGACGGTGACGGCGCCCAGCTCGGGGGCGTCGCTGCCGGAGAAGACGAGGTTCATGACGAACATGAGGGCCACCGGCACGAGCACGCCCATGATGAGGACCGAGCGGTCGCGCACGCGCTGGCGCAGGTCGCTGGCGGCCATGGTGAGGAGCGGTCGCATGTCAGTCCCGCAGCGCCTTGCCGGTGAGGTGGAGGAAGACGGACTCGAGGTCGGGGCGGGTGATCTCGACGTCGGACAGCTCCATCCCGCTGCGGCCGGCGGTCGTCACGACCCCGGCCACCGCCGTCGGGGCCTGGCGCAGGTGGAGGACGAGGTCGCGCCCCTCGACGACGACGTTCTCGACGGCGGGCAGTCCGCGCAGCGCGGTGGCCGCGGCGGCGGTGTCCCCGGTGCCGACGAGGCGGATCTCGTCGAGCTCACCGATGATCCGGATGAGCTCCTCGCGGGTGCCCTCGGCCTGGAGGCGGCCGGCGTCGATGATGCCGATGCGGTCGCACAGCCGCTCGGCCTCCTCCATGTAGTGGGTCGTGTAGAGGACGGCCATGCCCTCGGTCGACAGCGCCTCGACCGACTCGAGGATCGCGTTGCGCGACTGCGGGTCCACGCCGACGGTGGGCTCGTCGAGGATGAGGAGCTCGGGGCTGTGGAGCAGCCCGATGCCGATGTTGAGCCGGCGCTTCATCCCGCCGGAGAACTCCTTGGTGGCGTCCTTGGCGCGGTCGGTGAGGCCGATGAGGTCGAGCACCTCGGCCGTCCGGCGCTTGAGCGCGGCGCCGCCCAGGCCGTGGAGGCGCCCGAAGAACTGGAGGTTCTCCCGGGCGGTCAGCTCGGGGTAGATCGCGAGGTCCTGCGGGACGAGACCGAGGTAGCGCTTGGGCTCGACCTCGCGCGGGCCCATCCGTCGCCCGCCCACGGTCACCTCGCCGTCGTCGGCGGCGAGAAGGCCCGCGACCATCGAGATCGTCGTCGTCTTGCCGGCGCCGTTGGGACCGAGCAGCCCGTACGTCTCCCCCGGTGCGATCCGGAAGGAGACGCCGTCGACGGCGGTGAGGTCACCGAAGCGGCGAACGAGGCCGGTGACCTCGAGGACCGGGGACCCCGTGCGCGGCTCGGCGGGGCGGTGGGCGACGTCGCTCGTCACGTGGGCTCCTGCCGGTGGGTGGGTGGTGCGGATCATCGTGACACAGCGCGGGACGCCCACGCGGTGGTATTCCGCGCCCCCCGCCGCGCCGACCCCGGCGTCGGCGCGCGACCGTTCGCAACCGCCGTCGCGAACCGGCCCCTGCGGCACGCTCGCGCCACTACTGTGCCGGTGAGGCGCCGCCCGGCGCCCCGTCGACAGGGGGAGCACGTGCCGCGACACCGCCTTGTGGCCCTGGGGGCGCTCGCCGTCCTCGCCGTCAGCGCCTGTGACGGCGCCGAGCCGGCGGCGGTCGCCCCCGAGCGGAGCGCGGCGCCGGCCGTGTCGGGCCTCTCCGGGCCGGACGGGTCCCCGCTGGCGGTCACCGAGCTGAGCCTCCCGGCGCCGCAGGACGCCCCCGAGGCCGGCGTCGAGGTCGTCCGCACCCTGCCCTACCGCGAGGGCGAGGACCCGACCGTGACGCCGCTGGCCGTCTCCCCGTCCGGGGAGGTGCTCGTCTCGACCTTCGCCCCCGGCTCCTTCGACGCCGGCTCGCTGGAGCTGCTCGCGACGACGCCGGTGCACCTGTGGACCGGGACCGGGCTCCAGCCCCTGGGGCGCACCGAGGCCCTCGGTGAGGCGCACCGGCAGGTGGTGAGCGGGACCTTCGCCGGGGAGTCCCCGGCGTGGCACGAGACCACGGGCGTGCAGATCGGCACGACCGACTGGCGCGTGTTCGCGAGCGCAGGCGATGCCCCGGTCCTCCTGGCCCGCTCGGAGCAGGTGGTCCCCGACACGGAGCGCGCCGGTCTCGCGGGCCACCCGAGTCTGACCGCGTCCGGGGACCGTGTCGGCTGGGAGACGGCGCAGGCGCGGGAGGACGGCACCCTGCGCACCCGGCTCGTGTCCGTGCCGGTGTCCGGCGGGGAGCTGCGGGTCGAGGCGGAGCTCGCGACGATGCCCGCCGGTGTCGCGGGCGGCTGGGTGACGCTGCGCCTGGAGGACAGGGACGTCGTCGGCGTGGACGCGGACGGCGACGCGCAGGCGCCTGCCGCGGGGACGAGCATCGACCTCGTCACGCCGGGCGGCGATGCCCGGACGCTCGTGGAGCTCGACGGCGCCTCGGTCCTCGAGCTCGCCGCTGGCGGCGGGGAGGTCGTCGCCTGGACGGACGAGGCGGACGTCTTCGTCGGCACGACCGAGGGGCCGGAGGTCCAGCGCCTCCTCGCGGTGCCCGGCACGAGCGTCGTGCCCGGGTCGCTCGCGGTGTGCGGCGAGCGTGCCGTGTGGGCGGCCTCCCCCGCCGACGGGCCGTCCACGACCTACGTCTTCGACCCCGCGACCGGGGAGGTGAGCGCGCTGCCCACCGGTGCCGGGGACGGCACGACCGTGTGCGGCGGGCCCTTCCTCGCGTGGACGCAGCTGGACGACGACGGCGGGGAGCACGTGGTGGCGCTCGCCCGGTTCACCGCACCGGCCGGCGCCCGCTGAGGTCGCGCGGGGGCGGTGCCTACGGGGGGGGTTGAAAACCGCTGGGCTGCGGGCCGCTGCGACGGTACCGTCCCGGCGATGAGCACCTTCCCGCCGGCCGGTGACACCCCGTCCGGCGAGGCCCCGTCCGGCGCCGACGTCTCCGTCGACCGTGAGGACGCCCTGCGCGCCAACCGGGAGAACTGGGACGACCGCGCCGACATCCACGCCGCGTCGGCGATGTACGACCTGCCCGGGTTCGCCGCCGACCCGGGCCGGGTCAGCGACGTCGCCGCCGAGGACCTCGCCATCCTCGGGCCGCACCTGCCGGGCGGGACCGTCGCCGGTCTCGACGTCGTGCACCTCCAGTGCCACGTCGGCAAGGACACGCTGTCCCTCGCCAGGCTCGGTGCCCGCGTCACCGGCGTCGACCTGTCCCCGCGCAGCCTGGAGATCGCCCGCGGCCTCGCGCGCGAGTGCGGCCTCGAGGCGCGCTTCGTCGAGGCAGACGTGCAGCACGCGGCCGACGCCGTCGACGACACTTTCGACGTCGTCTACACGAGCATCGGCACGGTCACCTGGCTGCCCGACCTCGGCGCCTGGGCGCGCAGCATCTCCCGGCTGCTCCGACCGGGCGGCACCTTCTTCATCCGGGACGGCCACCCGATGCTCTACACGCTCGACGACGCCCGCAGCGACCTCCTCGAGGTGCGCTACCGCTACTTCCCCTCGACGCTCTCCCAGACCTGGGTGGACACCTACTCCTACACCGGTGACCCGACGCCGATCGCGCACGCGCGCACCTACGAGTGGCCCCACTCCCTGGCCGAGATCATCGGCTCCCTGCTCGGGGCCGGGCTGCGGATCACGAGCTTCGACGAGCAGCAGACCGTCCCGTGGCCGGCCCACCCCCTCATGGAGGAGACCGACGGCGTGTGGGCCTTCCCGGAGCCGCTGCGGCAGACCGTGCCGACGACCTACAGCATCACCGCCGTCAAGGACGGCTGACGCGGCGGAGAACCGCCGTCGTCGTCTCGAAGAGGGCGGGCACGGCGAGCCCGAAGGCGACGTGCCCAACCAGTCCCCGCAGGTGTGACGCGAGCGGGTAGTCCTGGGGCGGCGCCGCCGAGCCGACCAGGGGGTTGGCGACCTCGTCGACGAGGAGGGAGACCGACAGGCCGAGGGTGAGCCCCGCCGTCAGCGGCCGCAGACCGAGGCGACGGCGCAGGAGCACGTAACCAGGGACGAGGGCGGTGCCCATGGCGTAGTGGAAGGCGAGGCCGAGCCGCTCCGCCGTCCCGGCGTCGAGCTGCCCGCCGACGGCGCCGGCCGCTCGCTGCATGAGGGCGGCGTAGGCGACGTCACTGCTCGCCTCCTCCTCGCGCCGCCGTGACTCCTTGGACTGCCGTTTCTGGAAGGCCGTGGTCGCCCTGTTCATCACCCAGGAGGCGCCCACGCCGGCGACCGCTGTCGCTGCGACGTCGCGGGCCAGATACTCACGCATGTCGTCCTCCGAAAGGCGCGGCGGTGCTCGTGGCCGACGGTAGTCGCCGCAGGGCGCCGCCGCGCGTCCGTGGCTTGGCGCGTCAGCCGCTGAGGTGCTCCGGGCACGGGCCATCCTGTGCACTCTGGGTGGCCACGAGCCAGGCACCATCGTGGTCGGTGAGGCGCACGACGAGATGGAGGGGGTCGCCGTCGAGCCCGTAGACCACGGTGCCGTCACTCTCCTCCAGCGCCCCCTCGATGTGCACGCACGCGTCGAAGGTGATGCCGAGCCCCGCGTCGTCCGTCTCCGGGACGACGAGGGAGTAGAGCTCCATCCCGAGCACCTCGGCGCGACCGTTCACCACCCGGCCGACCTCGGCGAGGGCGGCTGCCTCAGCCTCGATCGCCTCGAGGACGTCACCGGTGGCGGTGGCGAAGAGCTCCTCGACCAGCTCGCGGTCGCTGAACCCGGTACGAGCCGCGGCGTCGTACGCGGCGCGGTGGGCGACGTACGCCGCCTCGGCCTCGAGCACCATGCCGTCGATCTCCTCCTCGGGCGGCATGCGGGCGGCGAGCTCCGCGGGCAGCGTGGGGCCCTCGGGGGCGGCGGAGTCCGGCTCGGGCTCGGGCTCGGGAGTTGCGAGCGGCTCGGGGCTCCCGCTCGCGCTCGGTCTCCCGGACGACGACTCCCGCGCGGACTCCTGCCCGGGGCTGCACCCGGCGAGCACGAGGGCGACGGCAGCGAGCATGACGGTGGCTGGGCGGACGCGCACGGGACCTCCTCCGGCTGCCGGCGGACGGGCCCGCCGTGAGCCCCAGGGTGGCGTCGTCGGCCGACGCGCGCGGCGGCAGAAGCGCGGCCTGTGGACGGGGCGTGCGCGGAGACGGCCTGTGGACGACCCTGCGGCGGAGCAGAGCGCCGCGAGGGCGGATGAGTCGGCCGGTACGCCGGGTTCTGTCCCGCGGCCCGTTACCGGCCCGCGGTGGCGGCCATCCATCTACGACGTACGTTGCCGCACGCCTCCAGCGACCTACCCGCAGGCTCGGGCGAGCAGCCCTCAGGCGCCTGCTGTCTGGTCTTGCTCCGGGTGGGGTTTACCTAGCCGCACCGGTCACCCGGCACGCTGGTGGTCTCTTACACCACCCTTTCACCCTTACCGCCGCGGCCCGGAGGCTGCGACGGCGGTCTACTTTCTGTGGCACTGTCCCGCGGGTCACCCCGGGTGGGCGTTACCCACCACCCTGCTCTGCGGAGCCCGGACGTTCCTCGTCGCCCCGAGGGGCGCCGCGACCGCCTGGCCGACTCATCCGCCCGCCGAGTCTAGCCGACCTCGCTGCCCACCAGCTGCGCCGGGCAGCCCATGACATGGACCTCGCCGCGCCCGCTCCACCGGCGCACCACGCTGATCGTGCCGGGCGCGATGCGGAAGACGTCCCAGGCCTCGGTGGGTGCCTCGACGACCGTGCCGATGACCGCGGCGATGACGTCGGCGTGGGCGGCGACGACGATCGTGCAGCCGCCGCAGGTGTCGTCCAGCCGTGCCAGCGCGCGCTCGACGCGGACGGCGAGTTCCGCGCGGGACTCACCGGGCGCGGCGGCGGCGAAGTCGTCGTCGACGGTGGGGATGCCGAGGTCGGCGACCTCGCTGATGAGCTCGGCGGTCTGCTGGGCGCGCACGAGCGGGGAGGCGAGGAGCATGCTCGGACGGGCCAGGTGCGGCCACAGCGTGAAACCGATCGTGTCGACGACGGCGGCCGCGGCACCCGCCAGCGCCAGACCGTCGTCGGTGAGCTCGGGGTCCTCCTCGCCGTCGCGCGGGGTCCAGCCCGGGCTGACGAGGACGAGGGTGATCGCGTCGGGGTCGGACAGGGACGGCGCGTTGGTGTCGACGTCGGGGATGGGCGGCTCGTCGTCCCAGTCCTCGTCGGTGTCCGACGCCGGCCCCGCGCCGTCGTCGGCGTCGGCTGCGCTGTCGGTGGGACCTGCGCCCTCGGCGGAAGGGGCGTGGGTGCGGTCGATGGCGCCTCGGCTGTCCATGACGGCGTTGGCGAGCGCGTCCGCGGCGCCGTTCTCGGCGCGCGGGACCCACGTGTAGGTGACCTGGCCGGCGGGCAGGATCCCGCGGGCCTCGTCGGCGAGGCGCCGCATGTCCGCGTGCTTGATCTTCCAGCGGCCTGACATCTGCTCGACGACGAGCCGGGAGTCCATGCGGACCTCCACCTGCGCCGTCGGGTCGATCTCGGCGGCCGCGCGCAGCCCGGCGACCAGGCCGCTGTACTCGGCGACGTTGTTCGAGCACTCCCCGAGGTACTCGGCCCGCTCGGCGAGGACGGCCTCGCCCTCGCGGACGAGCGCGCCGTAGCCGGCCGGGCCGGGGTTGCCGCGGGAGCCGCCGTCGGCCTCGACGACGAGCACGCGCCCGGAGGGGACCAGCCCCCGCTCGGCCGCGCCCTCCGCCGCGGTGGCGAGGGGCTCGGCGTCGAAGAGGCTGGCCTGGTTCACTTCGGTTCCATCCTCACGATGATGTAGCCGTAGTCCTCGTGCTGGACGACCTCCTCGGCGGGCGCCGAGTGGATGGCGTCGAGCTCGGTGAGGGAGAAGTCGAGCTGGGTGCCCTCGGTCCGCGAGCCGTACAGCGCGACGGCGGCCAGGCCACCGGTGCGGTCCCGGACGCGGTCGTACAGGGCCAGCAGCCCCGCGTCGGTCTTCTCCGCGGCGGCGGCGCGCTCCTTGGCGACCGACTCGAGCTGGCCGTCGATGGTGGCCCACTCGGCGTCGCGGGCCGCGACGTGCCGGGCGATGTCCGCGGCGATGGCGGCCTCCTGCTCGCCGAGCTCGGCGAGGCGGGACTCGGCCTCCTCCAGGCGCTCCATGACCTCCAGCTCGGTCTCCTCGAGGTCGCCCTGGCGGCGGGCGAGCTGCTCGAGCTCGGACTGGAGAGCCTGGGCCTCCTTGGCGGAGACAGCACCGGAGTCGAGGCGGGCCTGGTGGCGGGTGGCGCGCTGGCGCACCTGGTCGACGTCGGACTCCGCCTTGGCGAACTCGCGGCGGATGTCACCGACGACGGTGCGCTCCTCCACCTGGGCGCTGCGCAGGTCCTCGAGCCGGCCCTCGAGCTCGGCGATCGTCTCGAGCACGGGCAGGGTGCGGCGCTGGTGGGCCAGCTTCGCGGCGCGCGTGTCGAGCGTCTGGATGTCGAGCAGTCGGCGCTGGTCGGCCACCGGGGCTGTGGTCACGGGGTGACTCCCTCGTTGTCGGTCGTGGTGCCATTGTCGGGGGCGCCGAGGCGCAGCGTCCACGGGTCTGTGACGGTCGTGCTCACGTGTGTGCGGAGGCTCGCGCCGCTCTCGCGCGCGTCCTCCTCGAGCCGGGCCGCCGCGACGGGCAGCCAGGGCCACTCGCTGGCCCAGTGGGTGGCGTCGATGAGGTAGGGCGGGCCCGCCTCCAGCGCCTCGGAGGCCGGGTGGTGGCGCAGGTCGGCGGTGAGGTAGACGTCGGCGCGCAGCGCGCGCACGGTGCCGAGCAGCGAGTCGCCCGAGCCGCCGCACACGGCCACCCGGCGCACCTCGGCGTCGAGGTCCCCGGCCACGCGGATGCCCTGCGCGGTGGCGGGCAGGACGGCCGCGACGCGCTCGGCCAGGGCACGCAGCGAGGTGGGCTCCGGGAGGACGCCGATGCGGCCGATGCCCGTCCCCGCCGGGTGGGCGGCGTGCTCGACGACGGAGAAGGCCGGCTCCTCGTAGGGGTGGGCGGCGCGCAGCGCGGCGACGACGGCGGTGCGGCGCTCACGGGGCAGGGTCATCTCGAGGCGGTCCTCGGCCACCTCGGTGATCTCGCCCCGCTCGCCGATCGTCGGGTTGGCGGCCGCGCCGGCGCGGAAGGTGCCCTGGCCGGCGACGGTGAAGGCGCAGCGGTCGTAGTCGCCGATGTCGCCCGCGCCGGCCGCGGCGAGCGCGTCGAGGACGTCTCCCGTGTGGTCCTGGGGGACGAAGACGGTGAGCGTGTCGAGCGCGGCGGCGTCGTGCGGGGTGAGCGGCTGGCGCTCGCGCAGGTCGAGGAGGTCGGCGAGCGCGTCGGCCACTCCCCCGACGGCGGAGTCGGCGTTGGTGTGCGCGGTGTACAGCGCGCAGCCGGCGCGGACGAGGTCGTGGACCACCCGGCCCTTGGGGCTGGTCGCGGCCACCGAGGTGGTCCCGCGCAGGTAGAGGGGGTGGTGGGTGACGAGCAGGTCCACGCCCGCGGCAATCGCCTCGTCGACGACGGCCTGGACGGGGTCGACGGCGAACATCACCGTGCGGACGGGCGCGTCCGGGTCACCGGCCACGAGGCCGACGGCGTCCCATCCCTCCGCCGTCCGCGGCGGGTATCGCTGCTCGAGGAGGCCGACGACGTCGGCCACGGTCAGGGTGCTCGCCATCCGCCCAGGCTATCGGTGCCCACCGACGTCCCCCGCCACGCGCCGTCGCCCGCGACCGGCGGTGCGGCTCGCTCACCGGAACGACTGGTGGCGCCCGCATCCGTCCCGCGCCGCAGGAGAGCTTCCGCGCCGCAGGGGAGCACGGAGGAGCGTGGTGCGGAGACGTGAGATTGATCCACCTGGCGGATCAATCTCACGTCTCGTGCACGCTCTCCCCTGCGGCAGGGGCGCGGCCGTCGGGACGGGCGGCTCAGGCCAGCTGGACGTCCGCGAGGGTGATCTCGGTGCCGGCCAGCGCCTGGCTCACCGGGCAGGTCTCCTTGGCCTTGCGGGCCAGCTCGTCGAAGCTCGCGGCGTCGATGCCCTCGACGGTCCCGCGCACGGTGAGCTCGATGCCGGTGATGCCGGTGCCCGCGACAAAAGTGACCGCCGCGCTCGTGTTGAGCTGGGTGGGCGGGGTGCCGTTCTCCTTGAGCATGTTGGAGAACTGCATGGCGTAGCAGGTCGCGTGGGCGGCGGCGATGAGCTCCTCGGGGGTGGTCGTCCCGCCCTGCTGCTCACCGCGGGACTGCCACGCGACGTCGAAGGTCGCCTTGCCGGAGGTCTCCAGGGTGGTGGTGCCGGAGCCGGTGAACAGCTCGCCGTTCCACTCGGTGCTCGCCTTGTTGACCACGGGGTTGGGCATGGGTCTCTCCTTCGCACACGGGGCGGCCCGGAGGCCGGCGGCGCCGGAACTGCGCCGACCCTGCCATCCCACCACAGCGCCGCCGCGAGCACACCGCAAAGGCGCCGGTAGCCTGGGCGCACCCCACCCGCATCGAAGGAGAAGCATGCAGTCGCGCACCCTGGGCCGTACCGGCCGTACCGTCTCGGCCATCGGCCTCGGCACCTGGCAGCTCGGCGCGGACTGGGGGGACGTGGCCGAGGCCGACGCCCTCGCCGTCCTCGACGCCTCCGCGGAGGCCGGCGTCACCTTCTTCGACACCGCCGACGTCTACGGTGACGGCCGCAGCGAGTCGATCATCGCCCAGTGGCGCCGCGCCAACCCCGGCACGGACGTCACGGTCGCGACGAAGATGGGCCGGCGCCTGCCGCAGGAGCGCGAGAACTACTCAATGGACAACTTCCGGGCGTGGACCGACCGCTCGCGCCGCAACCTCGGCGTCGACACCCTCGACCTCGTCCAGCTCCACTGCCCGCCCACCGCGGTGTACGGCATCGACCGCGTCTTCGACGACCTCGACACGCTCGTCGAGGAGGGCGTCACCGCCGCCTACGGCGTGAGTGTGGAGAAGGTCGAGGAGGCGCTGGCCGCGATCGCGCGCCCGAACGTCGCGACCGTCCAGATCATCCTCAACGCCTTCCGCCTCAAGCCGCTGGAGCAGGTGCTGCCGGCGGCCCGTGAGGCCGGGGTCGGGATCATCGCCCGCGTACCGCTCGCCAGCGGCCTGCTCTCCGGCCGCTACACCCCCGAGACGACCTTCGCGGAGAACGACCACCGCAGCTTCAACCGCCACGGTGAGGCCTTCGACGTCGGCGAGACCTTCTCCGGCGTCGACTTCGAGACGGGCGTGCGCGCCGCCACCGAGTTCGCGTCGGTCGCCCGCCTCCTCGTCCCGCAGGCGACGACGGCGCAGGTGGCGCTCGCGTGGGCGGCCGCCCAGGACGGCGTCTCGTCCGTCATCCCCGGTGCGCGCAACCCCGAGCAGGCCCGGGCCAACGCCGCGGCCGGCTCCCTGGAGCTGCCCGCCGAGCTCGACGACGCCGTCCGCACGATCTACGACCGCGACCTGCGGGAGTCCATCCACCCGCGCTGGTGACACCGGCCCCCCTCGCACGCTTTTCGTGCGACGGGCGGGGGTTGTCGCCGCGTGGTGAGGCTGGGCCGGGCTACCGCTCGTGGGCGGTGTCCGGGTCCTCGGGCGCCTGCTCGCGCCAGTGGACGACGAGCTCCTTGGACCTCACCACCCGGAGCGTCGTCACGAGGACGATGCCGCCGACGACGTTGAAGAAGACGGTGTAGCCGAACCAGGCGAGCCAGTCGAGGAAGGCGATGTTCGCGCCCGCGTGGATGGCGCCGAAGACCAGCAGCGAGTCCAGGATCGAGTGGAAGAGCTGCAGGCCGGCGAGCAGGAAGCCGCTGGTGACGCCCGCGACGACGCGGACGATGTCGGAGTCCGTGCCCTTCTGCATCCGGGTCATCAGCGTCATCGTGCTGCCGCCGAGGACCGCGAGGCAGACGGTCTGCAGGGTGAAGGGGGCGTCGACGAAGTGGCGGGCGGACTCCTCGAGCGTGCCCCACCACTCCGGGAACGCCTGCACGACGATCCACATGAACACCCAGCCGCCGGCGAGGTTGGCCACCAGCGTCCCCGCCCACAGCTTGGCGAGCTGCCAGATGCTCGCCTGGCGGGTCACCAGACCCATGACCGGCACGAGGAAGTCCTCGGTGAACAGCTCGCTGTGCGCGAGGAGAACGGCGATGAAGCCCGCACCGAAGGCGAGGCCCGCGAGGAGGTGGTTGTCGGTCTCGTGGAGCACGGCCAGGTAGGCCATGACACCCAGGCCCACCTCCATCCCACCGAACAGCCCGGTGATGAGGACGGAGCGGAACGTGCGGTGCAACCGCTGGGCGCCCTCGTCCATCACCTTGTCGAAGGCGTCCTTGAGCTCCTGCTCCACGGGGAAGTCGGTCTCGCCGAGCTCTCGGCGTCGTTCCTCGCTCATCCCGCTCCCCTGACGTGTCGGTCGCACCTGTCGGCCTGGACACGGTGACACGTCACCCGCCGGTGCGCCTTCGCGGGCGTGCCGGTGGCCAGCTGATGTGCCACCGTGGTCGCCCCGACGGAACGGAGGAACCATGGCACTGTCCCAGGGCGACCGCGTCTCGTGGAACACGCCGCAGGGGGTCGCCCACGGCGTCGTCGTCGACACCCGCACCAAGGACTTCCAGCTCGCCAAGCAGCACTTCACTGCGAGCGAGGACGAGCCGATGCACATCGTCGAGTCCGGGAGCAGCGGCAAGCGTGCCGCGCACCGGCCCGGGGCCCTGACGAAGGAAGGCTGAGCGGTGGCGACCCCACCCCAGGGCGTGCAGCAGGCCGCCGCCCGAGCCGTCCGCTGGATCGAGGAGGGCAAGGCCGGCAAGGGGTTCACCGACGTCGGCCGCGACCGTGCCTACCAGCTCGCGCGCGGCGAGGAGGTGAGCGAGGAGGACCTGTCGAAGATGCACGCCTACTTCGCGCGGCACGTCGTGGACCGTGACGCTCCCGGGTTCCGCGGCAACACACCCGGCTTCCCGTCCCCCGGCCGCGTCGCGTGGGACGCGTGGGGCGGGGATGCCGGGCGGCGCTGGGCGGACCGCCTGGCCGGCTGAGCGGGCGGTCTCAGGCGCCGGGCAGGGTGCCGTAGCTGTTGGCGTAGGTCTTCCCGGGCTTCGGACGGGTGAACTTCAGGGCCGACCACGTGTCGTCCACGCGCAGGCAGGTGCTCTCGACGAGGCCCAGGTCGTAGCCGATGGCGATGACCGACCGGATCGTGAGGTCGGTGCCGAGCCGCCCGCCCTTGGGCCATGACACCCACAGCGTGCCGCCCGGGGCCAGCCGATCCCGGAGCGGCGGGAAGGCCACGCGCATCTCCTCCTGGCGGGTGACGAAGAGGTGGCCGTAGTCGAGGTCGCCGTCCGCGACGTGCTCGAGCTCGGGGAGGCGCAGGGCGGCGAGGGCCTCCGCAGGCGCCCCGACGACGTGCGCGCGGGATCCCGCTCGCACCCCCATCTTCTCCGCCACCGTGCGGGCCATGCCCAGAGGCTAGCCCTGCCGCACCCGGGTCGCGCAGCGCGCTACTCGACCTCGGTGAGCGTCCCGTCGGTGACGGAGTAGACGAAGCCGCGAACCTGGTCCTTGTGCGGGACGAAGGGGTTCGCCGCGATCCGGGCGAGTGACTGCCGCACGTCCTCGGCCGGGTCGCGGAAGGACTCCGGGGCCCACGGCGGCCGGATGCCCGTGTCGGCCTCGATCTGGGCCTTGAAGTCGTCGTCGGTGAAGGTGAGCATCCCGCAGTCGGTGTGGTGGACGAGGATGATCTCCCGGGTCCCGAGGAGGCGCTGGCTGATGACGAGTGAGCGGATCTCGTCCTCGGTGATGACCCCTCCGGCGTTGCGGATGACGTGAGCGTCCCCCTCCTCCAGCCCGAGCAGGCCGAAGGGGTTGAGCCGCGCGTCCATGCAGGCGACGACGGCGACGTGCCGCGCCGGCGGCATGGGCAGGTCTCCCTTGGTGAAGCCGGCGGCGTAGGCCTCGGCGTTGCGGAGGAGCTCGTCGGTGACGCTCATGGTGGGACCTTTCGGTGGACTGGCTCGTCTCGCGGCCGGCCCGGCCGCTGCGCCCATCCTCGTCCCTGCCCTCACCGGCCCGGTGACGTCCGCGGGGACATCTCGCATCCTGGTCCGCCTGGCCTCCCCATCCCGCGGCTCGGGCCGCACAGTCGGCTCGACGCGGACGTGGCGGACGTCATGCCTCGTCCGCGGGGACCGGATACCCCCTGGGGTATATCGTCGTCACATGACAACTTCCTCCCCGACCCGCATCGTCGTCGTCGGCGGCGTCGCCGGCGGCATGAGCTGTGCCGCCCGCGCGCGCCGGCTCGACGAGAGCGCGGAGATCATCGTCCTCGAGCGCGGGGAGCACGTCTCCTTCGCCAACTGCGGCCTGCCGTACTACGTGGGCGGCGAGATCGCCGAGGCCGACGACCTCCTCGTCCAGACCCCCGAACGGCTGCGCGCGGCTCTCGACCTCGACGTGCGCCCCGGCCACGAGGTCGTCGGGCTCGACGCCGCGGCGCGCGAGGTCCTCGTGCGCACCGCCCGCGGCGAGGAGCGCATCGGCTACGACGCGCTCGTCCTCTCCCCCGGCGCCCGTGCCGTGCGTCCCCCGCTGCCCGGCGTCCACTCCCCGCGCGTGCGCACCCTGCGCACCGTCGACGACGCCGTCGCCCTGCGCAGGCAGGTCGACGGGGGCGCCCGCCGCGCCGTCGTCCTCGGAGCCGGCTTCATCGGCGTCGAGGCCGCCGAGGCGCTCGCCGCGCAGGGCCTCGACACCACGCTCGTCGAGCTCGCGCCGCACGTGCTGCCCCCGCTCGAGGCGGAGCTCGCCTGGCCGGTCACCGAGGAGCTGCGCCGGCTCGGGATC
This sequence comes from Georgenia sp. Marseille-Q6866, assembly GCF_965111665.1. Taxonomy (NCBI): domain Bacteria; kingdom Bacillati; phylum Actinomycetota; class Actinomycetes; order Allobogoriellales; family Allobogoriellaceae; genus Georgenia; species Georgenia sp. Marseille-Q6866. The sequence goes on from NZ_CBCOOR010000011.1 coordinate 34,577, forward strand.
TCCGTCCACGCCGGGACCGGCGCCCAGGAGGTCCTCTCCGGCGCTGAGCACGACGTCGTCGTCCTCACCGACGGCACCCGCCTGGAGGCCGACCTCGTCGTCCTGTCGGTCGGCGTCCGCCCCGACACCGCGGCCTTCGAGCGCGCCGGTGTGGCCACCGAGCGTGGCGCGATCGTCGTCGACGAGCACGGCCGCACGTCCCTGCCCGGCGTGTGGGCCGTTGGTGACGCGACCGTGAGCACCGACCCGGTCACGGGTGTGCGCCGCCCGGTGGCCCTGGCCGGACCCGCCAACCGCGCCGGTCGCCTCGTCGCCGACCACATCCTGCGCCCGCACGCCGCACGCCCGGTCCCCCAGCCGCTGGGCACGGCGATCGTCCGCGTCGGCGAGCTCACGGCAGCGATGACGGGAGCCAACCGCGCGGCCCTCGACGGTGCGGGGATCGCCTACCGCACCCTCCACCTGCACCCGAACCAGCACGCCGGCTACTTCCCCGGCGCCGACCAGATCCACCTCGTCGTCCACGTCCGCGAGGAGGACGGCCTCCTGCTCGGGGCGCAGGCGGTGGGCACCGACGGCGTCGACAAGCGCATCGACGTCCTCGCCACCGCGATCCGCCACCGGGCGGAGGTGGCCGACCTCATCGACCTCGACCTCGCCTACTCCCCGCCCTACGGGCAGGCGAAGGACGCGGTCAACCTCGTCGGCATGGTCGGCGCGAACGTCCTGGACGGCACGCTGCGACTGTGGGACGCCCGCGACGTCGACGACGTCCTCGCCGGCGCGCTCGTCCTCGACGTCCGCAGCGCCGCCGAGGTCGCGACCGGCATGCTGCCCGGCGCCCTCCACGTCCCCCACACCGAGCTGCGCGGGCGCCTCGACGAGATCCGGGAGGCCGCGGCCGGCCGCCCGGTGCGCGTCATGTGCGCCTCGGGCGTGCGCTCCGCCATCGCCCACCGGGTGCTGGCGCAGGCCGGGTTCGACTCCGCGTCGCTGTCGGGCGGCACGCTGACCCTGCGCGCCGTCCTCGGCGAGCGGGCCCGTACGCTCCTCGCCCCCCGCGTCCACCAGCCCGCCTGAGCAGAGGGAGACCACCCGTGAAGACCCCCGACGACGCCGCCCGGCGCCGTGTCCTCAACCGCCTCCGCCGTGCCCGTGGCCAGCTCGACGGCGTCATCGCCGCCGTCGACGGCCAGGCGGACTGCCGTGACGTCCTCACCCAGCTCGCTGCGGTCACCCACGCGCTCAACCGCGCCGGCTTCGCCATCGTCGCCACGGCGATGGAGGAGTGCCTCGTGGACCCCGACAGCACCCAGGAGCGCGAAGGCCTCACCACCGGCGAGCTCGAGAAGCTCTTCCTGTCCCTCGCCTGACCACCACCACCCAAAGGAGAACCCCCGATGTGCCGACCGGTGACGTGCACGACCTGCCAGAAGACGACCTGGGCCGGCTGCGGCGAGCACGTGGACGACGTCATGCGTGACGTGCCGCCCGCCGAGCGCTGCCACGGGCACGAGAAGGTCGACGCCGGCTTCCTCGCCCGCCTCTTCGGCCGCTGAACGAGCAACGGGCCGTGACCACCCGCTGGGGGTGGCCACGGCCCGTTGGTCTGCGCTACTCCTGCCCGCTCACCCGGCGGCGCGCAACGAGCGCCGTGGCACCGAGGCCGAGGAGGAGGGCGACCGTGAGCAGCGGCAGGGTGACGCCGGTCCGGGGCAGCTCGCCGTTGCCGTCGCCCGTGCCGGGCCGGTCAGCGGGGCCTCCCGCGTCGGCGTCCTCGGTCGGCGGCGCGACGGGGTCGGTCGGGTCCGTCGGCGGGTCGGTGGGGCCGTCCGTCGGCGGGTCGGTCGGGTCGGGCCGCTCCGCGAGCGCGTCCAGCGCCGCCTGCAGCTCGAGGACCGCGGCGTCCACGCTCGCCTGGCCGGGAGCGGGCGAGTCGAGGACGAAGCCGGCGCGGGCGAGCGCGGCGTCGAGCACGGCCAGCGACCCCTCCGTGTACGCGTCCCGGTCGAGATCCCCCGCGAGCGCGACGAGCTGCTCGAGAGCAGACGTGTCCACGGCCTCCGCCTCACTCACCGCGACGAACGAGAAGGTGTCGAGCGCGCCCCACGCTCCCCCGCTGAGGCTGAGGTCCGCGCGGATCGTCACGACGCCGTCGGCCCCGACGGTGATCGGCTCGGTCTGCGGGTGCTGCCAGCTCTGCCACCCGTCGGTGGTGAAGCTCGCGGACACGGTCGAGATGCCCGAGGCCGCGGAGATGCTCATCGTGTCCTCCGGGCCGGCGTCGCCACCGTGGGCCACGGCGGAGAGCCGGTACTCACCCGGCGGGACGTCCCGGAGCACCTGCTCGATCGAGAAGCTGTAGGGCGTCGCGGAGTAGAAGTGCGCCGAGCGGGCCCCCTCGTGCGGGTCGCTCGTCGAGCTGATCGTGTACCCGGTGCCCGAGCCGGTCCACGGCTCCACGCCGTCCTCGAAGCCGGGGTTGACGACGAGGTTGACGCCCTCGGCGTCCTCGGACCGGACGGTGACGGTCGCGGTCACCGCGTGACCTGCCTCGGTCGTGCCGCGCACCGCGTAGGTGCCGGCGCCGAGGATCCAGTCGGTGGAGTCGAGCCAGGTGACCCCCTGCTCCTCGGAGGTGCCGTCGGTGTAGGACACCGAGACCGTCTCCGGGAGCAGCACCGGCTCACCCTCGAGCACCGACAGCTGCGGGCTCTCGACGGCGTCGAGCTCACGCGGGGCGACAGAGCCGGTGCGCGCGTACTCGTAGACGCGCAGGGACTCCAGCGGGGTGCCGTCGTGGGCGAAGAGCGCCTGGTTGTCCCAGCCGGAGCCGCCGAAGTCGTCGGCCCAGTCTGCGGGGTCGAGGTCCTCGGACCAGCCGCCGGCCGGGTCGTAGAACTCCTGGGAGTAGGTCGTGGCCCAGCCGGAGCCGTCGCGCTGCCACAGCTCCCAGTTCTCCTCGAGGTCCTCGGGCGGGCCGACCGGGAGCCACGCGGGCTCCCAGTAGAAGGTGCCGATCCCGCGCCCGTCGGACACGTTGGCCACGGCCTGCATGACGTCCCGCACCGCGAGCGCCTGGCCCTGGACGGAGGCCGAGTAGGGGCCGTCGACGCTGCGCACGGAGTTGGGCTGGCCGTCCCCGTCCTCCAGCGTGTAGGTCCACGACGTCTCGGCGACCGCCACCTCCTTGTCGTAGGTGGTGGCGACGTGGTCGAGCACGGCCGTGAGGTTCTCCGGCGTGCCGTGCCAGAAGGCGTAGTAGGAGCTGAGGAACACGTCGTAGTCGACGTCGCGCTCGTCGAGCTCCCGGGCGACGGACGCGTACTGGCCGGCCCGCTCGGGGTTGGTGAAGTGGACGGCGACCTTGACGTCGTCGCCCAGGGTGTCGCGCACGGCGCGCGAGCCGGCGTCGAAGAGCTCGGCGGTGCGGTCCCAGCCGCGGGTGCCGGCGATCTCGCCGTTCGTCGTCTCGTTGCCGATCTGGACCATCCCGACGTCGACGCCGGCGGCCTCCATCTGCTCGAGGGTCTCGGTGGTGTAGTCGTACAGCGCCTCCACCCGCTGCTCCTGGCTCAGCTCGCGCCACGCCCGCGGGGAGTACTGCTGCCCCGGGTGGGCCCAGAAGTCGGAGTAGTGGAAGTTGACGAGCACGCGCATGCCCGCCTCGGTGGCGCGCACGCCGATCTCGGTGGCGCGGTCGGCGTCGACGTTGCCGGCGCCGTAGCCCTTCGTCGGGTCCGCCTCGAGGTAGGGCTCGTTCCACACGCGGATGCGGGCCCAGTTGACGCCCGCGTCGGCGAGCACCTCGAAGAGGTCGGCGTCGTTGCCCGCGAAGTCGCGGAAGGTCACGCCGCTCTCCTCGAGGGACAGCACCGAGGAGAAGTCGGCGCCGTTGATCCAGTCCTCCCCCATGCCTTCAACCCGGGGCACGGTGATCCCCGCGTCCACGGGTCCGTCGTCGGCCCCGGCCGGTGCGACGAGCGCCCCGCCCACGAGGGCGGCGCTCGCCGCGGCGACCACGGCCGCCCGTCCTGTGCGTCCTGCCATGTCAGTCCTTCCGTCGATCGTCGTCGATCTGCTCCCGTGCGGGCCGCACGGGAGGTCCTGCAGGTGTGCTCAGCCCTTGACGGAGCCGGCGGACAGGCCGCCGACGATGTACCGCTGGAGGGAGAGGAAGAGCACGAGAATGGGGACGGCGGCGACCATCGAGCCGGCCGCGAACAGGCCCCACCGCGAGGTGAGCTGGTTGGACACCCACTGGTACATCCCCACCGCGAGCGTCCAGTTGTCCTCACCGGTGAGCACGATGCGGGCGAGGATGAAGTCGCCGAAGGAGGAGATGAAGGCGAGGAGGCCGACGACGGCGAGGATCGGCGTCACGAGCGGCACGATGATCTGCCAGTAGATCTTCGCGTGCCCGGCGCCGTCGATGCGGGCCGCCTCGTCGATCTCGATCGGGATGGTGTTGAAGAAGCCGTACATGAGGAAGGTGTTGGCCCCGAGCGCGCCACCGAGGTAGACGCAGATGAGCGCGATCTTGGAGTTGATGCCCAGCTGCGGCACGACCTCCCCGAGTGCGATGAGGAGAAGGAAGACGGCGACGAAGGCGACCGTCTGGGGGAACATCTGGATGATGAGCAGCGTGGTGAGCGACGCGCGCCGCCCCGTGAAGCGGAAGCGGGAGAAGGCGTAGGCGGCCGCGCCGCCCATGAGCACCGCCCCGACGGCGGCCGCGCTGCAGACGAGCAGCGTGTTGGCCACCCACGTCCAGTACATCGTCCCGCCGAGCGCGGCGTAGTTCGCCTGGCTGAGCTCGCTGAACAGCGAGGAGGAGCCGGCGAGGGAGCCGCGCGGGTCCAGGGACGCGGACAGCGCGTAGACGAGCGGGAAGGCCGCGTAGAACACGACGACGACGGCGACGGGGTACTTCCAGCCGACCTCCGCCCACCAGCGCCGACGGCGGGTGGTCGGGCGGGGCGTCTTCTGCGACGAGGCCATGGCTAGATCTCCTCGAGCTTGCGGGTGCGGCGGAAGGCGAGGGCCGAGATCACTCCGATGACGATGAACACGATGATCGACAGCGCGCTGGCCAGGCCGTAGTCGGCCCGCCCGCCCGAGACGCCGGAGATCTGGTAGATCGCGGAGATGAGGATGTCGGTGGACCCGAGCGGCACGGTGGCGCCGGGGAACGCCGGGCCGCCGCCGGTGAGCATGTAGATGATCGTGAAGTTGTTGAAGTTGAAGGCGAAGGAGGAGATCGCCAGCGGCGCCGTCGAGACCATGAGCAGCGGCAGCTGGATCGAGCGGAACTGGCGCCAGCGCCCGGCGCCGTCGATGCGCGCCGCCTCCATCGTCTCGGCCGGCAGGGCCTGCAGCGCGCCGGTGGTGACGAGCAGCCAGTACGGGTAGCTGAGCCACAGGTTGACCCACAGGACGGCGATCTTCGCCAGCCACGGGTCACTGAGCCACGGGACGCCCGCGCCGAGGAAGAACCACTCGTTGATGACGCCGAACTCCTGGTTGAGCATGCCGCGCCACAGGAGGGCGGACATGAACGCGGGGAAGGCGTAGGGAAGGATGAACACCGTGCGCAGCACCTTGCGGCCGCGCACCCGGGTGTCGTTGTAGATGAGGGCGATGAGCAGGCCCAGGCCGAAGCTCGAGAGCACGGTGAGGGCGGCGAAGGCGAAGGTCCACAGCGTGACCCTGAGGAGCGGCCCGGCGTAGTCGGCGTCGGTGAAGGCCCGGACGAAGTTGTCGAAGCCCACACCCACGTACCAGCCGGCCGCGAGCCGGTCCCCCTCGGGGCTGACGAAGCTGCCGCGGTCGTCCGGGGAGTAGACCGTGCCGGTCTCGGTGTCGGTGAGGGTCTGCGCCTGCTCGTCCCACTCGAGGCTGGAGGTGTAGACGGTGCCGGTGGAGCCCTCGCGAGTGCGGATCGCGCCGTCCTCGGCGTCCTCCGAGACGGGCACGCGCAGGTCCGCGGCCGCCTCCTGGAGGGCCGCGTCGGAGAAGAGGTCGGCGCGCGGGACAACCTCCCAGCCGGGGACCTCGACGGCGGCCCCGCGCTCGTCGACGACGGCGCCGGAGACCGGGGTGAGCGGCTGCTCCTCGGTGCCGACCCGCACGACGCCGTCCTCACCGGTGACGGCGAAGCCGAGCTCCCCGCCCTCGCGGACGAGGGCCAGCGGGTAGGAGGGCGCGCCCTCGACCCGGCGCTCGTCCTGGATGAGGGCCGCGTCCACGGCCTGCTCCATCGAGCCGAGGTGCCCGGTGCCGTAGTTGGTGAAGGCGACGTAGCCGGTGTAGCCCATCGTGAAGATCTGGAAGACCCCGAGGAAGACGAGCCCCGGGTAGAGGTACTTCAGCGGCACGGCCCGGCGGGTGAAGTAGATCCAGTCCGCCAGGACGAGCAGCAGCACGAGGACGCCGAGGATGACCCAGGACCGGGCGCTGTAGGCCGACAGGATCGCGGCCACGCCCAGGGCGTTGACCACCATCATGACGGCGAGCTTGAGCAGGAAGCCCCAGCCGGGTCCTCTCCAGCTGCGGGCGTGGCCCTCGGTGGGCGCGGACGGGCGCGTCACGCCCTCCTGACCGACGGACATCTCGACTCCTTCGGGTCTGTGCCTGCCGGGTCGGGGCGCGCTGCGCCCCGACCCGGCAGGCGCTGTCAGTCGGCGATCGCGGACTCGATGTTGCTGACCATGGTCGGCCAGACGTCCTGCGGGTCCTCACCCTTGATGAGGGCGATCTGGACGGGGTTCCAGAACTCCCACACGGCGCCCATCTCGGGGATGTTCGGCATGGGCACGCCGTTCTGGGCGGAGGACAGGAAGCCGGCGATGACCGGGTCGTCCGCCACCTGCTCGGCGACGGTGGTGAGGGCCGGGATGCGCGGGTCGGCCTCGTAGAGGGCCTGCTGCGCCTCGTCGGTGGACATGTAGTTGGCGAGGAACTCGTTGGCGAGCAGCGCGTTGTCCGACTGCGCGGAGAGGTAGAAGCCCTGGACGCCGACGAAGGGCGCGGCGGTCTCCCCGCCCGCGGACGGCACCGGGCCGACGGCGACGTTCACGCCGGCGTCCTGGTAGGTCGGGATGGTCCAGGGGCCCTGGACGATGAAGGGCGACTCACCGGTGGAGAAGAGCTCGTTGCCGATGTCGTAGTCGACCGTGTCGGTGAAGTAGCCGGTGCCGGCCTGGCCGTTGTCGTACAGCCACTGCGCGTAGGCCAGGCCCGGCTCGCCGCCGAGGCCGACCTCGCTGGTGTAGGAGCCGTCCTCGGCCTGGACGAAGACCGGTGCCCCGAAGGAGGTCTGGAAGGCGTAGGAGGTGTACATGTCACCCTCCGTGCCGTTGGTGTAGAAGACGATCGGGCGCTCGGCGAAGCCGGCCTCCTCGGCCATCGCGATGAGCTCGTCCCAGGTCTCGGGGGTCTCCTCGCCGACGAGGTCGACGTTCTGGATGAGGGCGACGGTCTCCTGCGCGTAGGGCAGGGCGTAGAGCTGGCCGTCGTAGGTGAGGGCGTCGAGGGTGACCTGCTCGAAGTCCGCGGCGCGCTCGCCGAGGTCGATGGTGTCGACGACGCCGGACTCGACGAACTCGCCGAGCCAGTCGTGGGCGCCGACCGTGATGTCGGGGCCTTCACCGGTGGGCACCTGGGCGAGGAAGTCCGCGCGCAGGTCCTCGAAGTTCTTCTGCACCACCGTGACGGTGGCGCCGGTGTCGGCCTCGAAGGCCGCCGCGGCGTCGGCGATGGCCTCGTTGCGCTCGGCGTCGGACCACACGACGAGCTCGGCGCCCTCCGCGTCACCCCCGCCGGTCTGCTCCTGCGTGGCGGCGGGCTCGGCGCTCTCCGCCGGCTTGGGGTCGTCGCTGCCGCAGGCGGCGACCAGGGCGACCGTCGCCACGAGCGAGGCACCGACTCCTAGATACTTGCGCATTGCTCTTCCTCTCTGAAGGGGCACCTTCGGTACCTCTGGTGGTGGCCACGTCGTCGCGGCCACCGTCGTGCTGCTGTCCTTCACCGCCCCCCACGGGCCTCCCCGGCCGCGTCAGCGACCACCCCCGGGCGTCGTGCGGACCACGGCCACCTCGCCGGCCGGGAGCGTGAGCGTGCCGGTCACGGCCGCGCCGCTGAGCAGCTCGGTGCCCTCGACGGGCACGGTGACGGCGTCGTCGCGGTGGTTGACGGCGACGACGTAGTCCGCGGTCTCGCCGTGGCGGGTCATGAGCTCCACGCCCTCGGGGTCCGACGACGGCGCGATCCCGGCGTCGTCGTACACGGCGGCGAGGACGGGGGCGAGCGCCGCGACGTCGAGCCGGGTGCTCACGTACCAGCCCACGCCGTCGCCGTGCTCGTGACGGGTGACGGCGGGGGCGCCGTCGGCCGGCCCGCCGCGGTAGGTGCCGCGGACCTGCGCGCCGTCGACGGCGACGTCCTCGGCCCACACGTCGGTGGGCAGCCTCTGCCCGTCCAGCTCGACGGCGCAGCTCTCGCCCTCGCGCATGGGGAGGAACTCCTCGACGGTGAGGCCCAGCGCGTCGCGCAGCGGGGCGCCGAAGCCGCCGTGGTGGACGGCGTCGTGCTCGTCGACGACGGCCGCGAAGCACGAGACGAGGAGGGTGCCGCCGCCCGCGACGTAGCGGGTGAGGTTCTCCCCCTGCGCCTCGGTGAGGAGGTAGGAGGCCGGGGCGACGACGAGGCGGTAGCCGGAGAGGTCGTCGCCCGGGTGGGCGAAGTCGACCTGGACGCCGTCACGCCACAGCCGCTCGTAGTAGGCGCGCATGCGCTCACGGAACTGCAGGGCGTCGGAGGGACGCCACTCGAGGTCCTGCGCCCACAGCGACTCCCAGTCGTAGAGCACGGCGACCTGCGCCCGCACACGGGTGTCCTGCAGCTCCCCGATGGCGCCGAGGCGCGCGCCCAGGGAGGCGACCTCGCGGAAGACGCGGCTCGTGGGGCCGGCGTGGGGCACCATCGCGGAGTGGAACTTCTCCGCGCCGGAGCGGGAGGCGCGCCACTGGAAGAACATGATCCCGTCGGCGCCCCGGCCCACGTGGGTGAGCGCGTTGCGGTGCATCTCCCCCGGGCGCTTGGCGATGTTGCGCCCCTGCCAGTTGACGGCGGAGGTCGAGTGCTCCATGAGGATCCACGGGCGGCCGCGGGCGACGGAGCGGGTGAGGTCGGCGGACAGCGCGAGCGCGACGTGGGCGTCCGGGTCCGGTGACCACAGGTAGTGGTCGTCGGAGACGATGTCCACCTCCTGCGCCCACTTCCACAGGTCGGTGTTCCACGACTGGTGGGCCATGAAGTTCGTCGTCACCGGCTGGTCGGCGTGGGCGCGGATGGCGTCGCGCTCGGCGCGGTAGCAGGCGCGCAGCTGGTCGTCGGTGAAGCGGGCCCAGTCGAGCTTCATCGCCGGGTTGACCGTGGTGGGCGTGGCCGCGGGGGCGACGACGTGCTCCCAGCGGCCGTAGCGCTGGCCCCAGAAGGCGGTGCCCCAGGCGGCGTTGAGGGCGTCGAGGCTGCCGTAGCGCTCCTGCAGCCACTCGCGCCAGGCGGCGACGGCGTTCGGGGAGAAGTCCTCGCCCACCGGCACGCCGTACTCGTTGTGGACGTGCCACATGACGACGGCGGGGTGCTGGCCGTAGCGGCGGGCGAGCTCACCGGCGATCCGGGTGGCGGCCTGCCGGTACTCCGGCGCGGAGTGGGAGGCCATGCCGCGCGAGCCGAGCCCTGGACGACGCCGTGCTTGTCGACGGCGAGCGCGTGGGGGTAGGTGGCGAAGAACCAGGCGGGCGGGGAGGCGGTCGGGGTGCCGAGGTCCACGGCGATGCCGTTGGCGTGGAGGAGGTCGAGCAGCTCGTCGAGCCAGGCGAAGTCGAAGACGCCCTCCTCGGGCTCGAGGAGCCCCCAGGAGAAGATGCCCACGCTCACCATCGTCACGCCGGCCTCGCGCATGAGGACGACGTCCTCGTCCCACACCTCCCGAGGCCACTGCTCGGGGTTGTAGTCACCCCCGTACGCGATCGTCGCGGGGGTGGGCCAGGGGTGGTTCGACATGACGCTCCGTCGCCTCGGTGGAACCGGCGCGGGTGCTGCGCCGTGCCCATACTGTGACCGCGCACAGCCTGGGATGTCAAGTGCGACAACGATCGGGAATGTTCGGTCTGCTGATCCCACTGTGATCGGGCACAGTCCGTTCCCGTGACCTCCCGGAGCGGCGTATGGTCTGCCCGGTGAACACGAGCTCGACGGCGACCGCGGCACCGGCTGGCGAGGCCGCGCGCCGCCGCCCGACGATCCGTGACGTCGCGGCGGAGGCCGGCGTCTCGCGCGGCACGGTCTCGCGCTACCTCAACGGCGGCAAGTGGGTCTCCCCCGAGGCGCGGGACGCCGTCGAGCGGGCCATCAAGCAGACCGGCTACCGGGCCAACCAGCACGCCCGCTCGCTGGCCACCGGCCGCGCGAACGCCATCGCGTTCCTCCTCGCCGAGCCGCAGGACCGCCTGTTCGCCGACCCCACCTACGCCCCCCTGCTCCGCGGCGCGGCCGAGGCGCTGGCCGCCCGGGAGATGACCCTCACCCTCCTCGTCGCGGGCACGCCGAAGGAGCGGGAGAACGTCGTCGCCTACGTCGAGGCCGGCCACGTCGACGGCGCGATGCTCATCTCCTCCCACGAGAACGAGCCGCTGCTCGACGAGCTCCTCGCGGGCGGCGTGCCGATGGTGTCCTGCGGACTTCCCCTGGGGCGCACCGACCGCGTCGCGTCGGTCTCGGTCGACGAGGCCGGCGGCGCCCGCGAGATGGTGTCGCACCTGCGCGAGCGGGGCCGCCGGCGCATCGCGACGATCACCGGGCCGCTCGACCTGCCCGGTGGCCGCTACCGCCTCGAGGGCTACCGCGCGGAGCTCGGCGCGGACTACGACCCCGCGCTGGTCGCCCACGGCGACTACGGCACGGAGTCCGGCGCGGCCGCGATGGCGGAGCTGCTCGAGCGCGCACCGGACCTCGACGCCATCTTCGCGGCGTCCGACGCCATGGCCGCCGGCGCGATCACCGTGCTGCGGCGCGCCGGGCGGCGCATCCCCGAGGACGTCGCCGTCGGCGGTTTCGACGACTCCGGCCTCGCAGTCAACCTCGACCCGCCCCTCACGACGATGCGCCAGCCCTTCGACCGGATCAGCGCCGAGATGGTCTCCCTCCTGCTCGAGATCGTCGCCGGCAGCGCGACGAAGTCCGTGACGATGCCGGCGACGCTCGTCGTGCGGGAGAGCACCTAGCCCGGGCGAGACGTCACGCCCGGGACGAGCCGCTCAGCAGTAAGGTTCGGGAGCACTCTGCGACACCGGGCTGACCCTGAGCGTTTCGTTGGACGTGCCCGGGCGTGCAGTCGCGCGCCCCGTCTGCTCCATCGCGAAGGAACGCGTCATGACGACGACCCTGCCCCTGCCCCCGCGGCCGGACACGCTCGTGGCCTCGCTGGCACCGCCCACAGCGCAGCCCGGGCCCGGCCGCCTGAGGAGCTTCGGGCGCGCCCCGCGCGTCGTGGCCCTCGACATCGCCCGCGGGATCGCGGTCCTCGGCATGGCGGCCGCGCACACCGCGGCCCTCCCCGGTGAGCTGCGCTGGGACGACCCCTCGACGTGGGTCGACCTCGTCAACGGACGCTCGTCGATCCTCTTCGCCGTGCTGGCGGGCATCTCGATCGCGATCATGACCGGCCGCACCCGCATCCCGGCCGGGCCCGAGCTGGCGCACGCGCGTCTGCGGCTGGTCGCGCGCGGCCTGGTGATCTTCGCGATCGGCCTCGTGCTCGAGCTCCTCGGCACGAGCATCGCGGTGATCCTCACGTTCTACGGCGCCGTGTACGCGCTCGCGATCCTGTTCATCGGCATGCGCGTGTCCAGGATCGTCATCTGGGCCGCGAGCCTGGCCGTCGCCGGACCCGCCCTGGTCGCCGGGCTCATGGCGCTCGCACTGTCGCCCTCGGGCAGCGGCATCTCGTTCGTCCTCGACGGCACCTACTCGATCATCGTGTGGACCGCGCTCATGCTCGCCGGGCTCGCCCTGGGCCGGCTCGACGTGACGAGGCGGAAGACCGCCGCCCTGGCCCTGGCAGCCGGCGTCGTGCTCTCCGCGGTCGGCTACACCGTCGGCGGGGTCTGGGCCCAGGACCAGTACGGGGACGACAGCAGCTGGTTCTTCTCGTCGGAGAGCGGCTCGTCGTCCTTCGTCGACGAGTGGTACGAGCCCGAGATGGTCCCCGGCGACGAGGCCGACCTCACCGGCATGGTGTGCGAGGACTACGGGGACGGCTACCTCTCCTGCTACCCGGAGGAGGACTACACCGAGTTCCCGAGTGACGACCTCGCCCTCGAGGAGGACGCCAACGGGTGGGCGACCTACCCGGACGCCGTCGCCACCGCGGACGTCGGCGGGACCATGCTCAGCGCGTTCCTCTCGAGCAGCCCACACTCCGGCGGCACGATGGAGATCCTCGGCTCGGGCGGGCTCGCCCTCGCGCTCATCGGCCTCCTGCTCCTCACGGGCGAGGCCCTGCGGTACGTCCTCCTGCCGCTCGCCGCGGTCGGGACGATGCCGCTGACGGCGTACACGGCTCACGTCGTCGCCATCTGGGCGGTCATGGGGCCGGGCGGGTGGAGCCAGCCCCCGCAGCTGTTCTGGTTCCTCGCCGCCGGCCTGCTCCTCGGGTGCACGCTCTGGGCCCTGCTGCTCGGCCGCGGGCCCCTGGAACGCCTCACCGCCCGGGCGTCGGCCCGGCTGGCACCTCGCCCCGTGACGGTGGGCCCGGCCGGCCTCGAACCGACGACCTCCGCGGTGTAAACGCGGCGCTCTGACCAACTGAGCTACAGGCCCCAGGCAGCCGAGCGGCTGCCAGGGGCAAGCGTACTGGTCAGCGGTCGGTGTCCGTGCCGAGCAGGGCGTCGCGGCACGTGACGAGCAGGCTGCGGAGGCGGGTGACGTCGTCCGGGCCGAGCGGCGCCGTCAGGGCGCCGGCGACCGCCGCGACCGATGTGCGCGCGCGGGCGACGAGCTCGCTGCCAGCCGGCGCCAGTGTCGTGGTCCGCTCACGCCGCGGGCCGGGCTCGGCGGAGCGCTCGACGAGCTCACGTCTCTCCAGGCCCTGGAGAAGGACGTTCATCGACTGGCGCGAGACGAACGCCCGGCGCGCGAGCTCGGACCCGGTGATCCCGGGCATGTCGCTCAGCGCCTGGAGGCAGGCGTACTGCGGCACGGTGAGCCCCAGGGGACGGAGCACCTCGTCCATGCGCTGGTGCAGGACCGCCTGAGTCTCCTTGATGAGCACGCCCAGCTCCTCCGCCGCTGTCACCTCTCGCTCGCTCGTCATGTCAACAGTTTGACACACGAGTGGACGGAGTGTCAGCCTGCTGACACACACCGAGCACGGCTCCCCGAGAGGACCACCATGAGCACGACGACGACAGGACCCGACTTCGTCTCCTTCCAGGTACGGGACAAGGAGGCCTCGGCCCGCTTCTACGAGGAGACGGTCGGTCTCACGCGGCTGCCCGCTGCGAACCCGGCGGCGGTCGTCCTCGCCGGCGCAGGAGGCGCCGCGTTCGCGGTGCGCGACCCCTTCCCCGGCGTGGACCTCGACGCCGTCGGCGAGCTCGGCGCCGGGGTCGGCGTGTGGTTCCGTCACGACGACGTGGCCGGCCTACACCAACGGCTCGTGGAGGCCGGCGCGCCGGTCGCGGGGGCACCCGTCGAGGGTCCCTTCGGCCTGCAGCTGTCCTTCCGCGACCCCGACGGCTACGCCGTCACCGTCCACTCCCGGGCGTGAACGCCGGGGCCCGTCACAGCGCCGCGACGGCGGCGCGGTAGTCGGCGACGGACCGCGCCACCCCGGCGGGTGAGCGCACGGACCAGGCCACGGCGCCGTCGTCGTCGAGGAGGAAGGTGGCCCGCTGCGGGGCGCCGGACGCGTCGTCGAGCACCCCGAAGGCGCGCGCGGCCTGCCCGTGCGGCCAGAAGTCCGACAGCAGCGGGAAGGTCACGCCCTCCTGCTCCCCCCACGCGCGCAGGGTGAAGACGGGGTCGCAGGTGACGGCGACGACGTCGGCGCCGTCGACCGGTTCGTCGACGAGCGCGCGCAGCTCACCGCCGCACACGCGCGAGAACGCGAAGGGGAGGAAGACGACGAGCTGGGGCCGCGCGCGCACACCACCGACACGCACGGGGGTGCCGTGCGTGTCGGGCAGCTCGAGGACTGGCGCCCTGTCAGCGACCGCGACCACGGGCGAGCAGGCGCAGCCCGTTCCAGTCGGCCCCGGCGCCGACGGAACCGGTCGGCTGGAGGCCGGCGGTGCGGGCCGCGTCCTCCACGACGGCGGGCCCGACGTGGCCACCACGGCCCGGCTTGGGGGTGAGGACGACGATCGTCCCGGCGTCGTCCAGGTTGTCGAGGGCGTCGACGAGGAGGTCGGTGAGGTCGCTCTCGTCGCCGTCGTCCTCGCGCCACCAGATGATGGCGCCGTCGACGACGTCGGAGTACTCCTCGTCCACCAGGTCCGTCCCCGTGACGTCCGAGACGGCCGAACGGACCGCCTCGTCGACGTCGGTGTCGTACCCGAACTCCTGGATCTCCTGCCCGGGGGTGAAGCCGAACCGGCTGCCGGCATCAGGGCCAGCGGTCGCTGCCACGTGTACTCCCACTCTCATCTCGGTGGCGCTCGGTCGCGCCGATCCACCCCACCTGTCGTGGGGACGGGCACAACGCTACTGCCGGGACGTTCCCAATCCCAGACGAACCGCCCCGCGTCGCGTCGGCGCCTGTTGCCAAGGTCATAGCCGAGCACGGCCCAGGTCATGGTTTTGACTGCCTCCGGGCGCGAGAATGGGCCTAGTCTGGTTGATACCGAGCACCAGCCACGCGCGTCGGCGCGCCGACGCCTGAGGGAAAGAGGACGTGTGAGTCCACAGGACGGATCTGGACCGCTCATCGACGGCCTGCTGAGCCAGGTCAGGGACATCGACACCGCTGAGACCCAGGAGTGGCTCGAGTCCCTCGACGGTCTCATCGACGAGCGCGGCGGCCCCCGGGCCCGGTACATGCTGCTCAACCTGCTGCGCCGCGCCCGTCAGCGCAACGTGGCCGTGCCGGCACCGATGACCACCCCGTACGTCAACACCATCGGCGTCCACGAGGAGCCGTACTTCCCGGGCGACGAGGCCGCCGAGCGCAAGTACCGCGGCTGGATCCGCTGGAACGCCGCCGTCATGGTCACCCGCGCCCAGCGCCCCGGCGTCTCCGTCGGTGGCCACATCTCCTCCTACGCCTCGATCGCCACGCTCTACGAGGTGGGCCTCAACCACTTCTTCCGTGGCAAGGACCACCCCGGTGGCGGCGACCAGGTCTTCTTCCAGGGCCACTCCGCGCCGGGTAACTACGCCCGCGCCTACCTCGAGGGCCGCCTGAGCGAGGACGACCTCGACGGCTTCCGCCAGGAGCACTCCCACCCCGGTGGCGGGCTGCCCTCCTACCCGCACCCGCGCCTCATGCAGGACTTCTGGGAGTTCCCCACGGTCTCGATGGGACTGGGTCCGGCCGAGGCCATCCACCAGGCCTTCACCAACCGCTACGTCCACGAGCGCGGGATCAAGGACACCTCCCAGCAGCACGTGTGGGCCTTCCTCGGCGACGGCGAGATGGACGAGCCCGAGTCGCGCGGCATGCTCCAGCTCGCCGCCCAGCAGGGCCTGGACAACCTCACCTTCGTCGTCAACTGCAACCTGCAGCGCCTCGACGGCCCGGTCCGCGGCAACGGCAAGATCGTCCAGGAGCTCGAGGCCTTCTTCCGCGGCGCCGGCTGGAACGTCATCAAGGTCCTGTGGGGCCGCGAGTGGGACTCCCTGCTCAACGCCGACAAGGACCGCGCGCTGGTCAACCTCATGAACCAGACGCTCGACGGCGACTACCAGACCTACAAGGCGAACGACGGCGCCTACGTCCGTGAGCACTTCTTCGGCCGCGACCCGCGGACCAAGGAGCTCGTCAAGGACATGACGGACGACGAGATCTGGGCGCTCAAGCGCGGCGGCCACGACTACCGCAAGATCTACGCCGCCTACAAGGCCGCCATGGACCACACCGGGCAGCCGACGGTCATCCTCGCGCAGACGGTCAAGGGCTACGGCCTGGGCCCGAGCTTCGCTGGTCGCAACTCCACGCACCAGATGAAGAAGATGAAGACGACGGACCTCAAGATGCTCCGGGACGCCCTGCGCATCCCGATCCCCGACGAGCAGCTCGAGGACCCGTACAACGCGCCGTACTACCGGCCCGAGGAGGACGACCCCGCGCTGCAGTACATGCTCGAGCGGCGCAAGGCGCTGGGCGGCTTCGTCCCCGAGCGCCGCGGCGACAAGGGCAGCCTGCCCCTGCCCGGCGAGAAGCCCTACGAGGTGCTCAAGAGCGGCTCGGGCAAGCAGGAGGTCGCCTCGACCATGGCCTTCGTCCGCCTCCTCAAGGAGCTGATGAAGGACAAGGAGATCGGCAGCCGCATCGTGCCGATCATCCCGGACGAGGCCCGCACCTTCGGCCTGGACGCCATCTTCCCGACCGCGAAGATCTTCAACACCCACGGCCAGAACTACACCGCCGTGGACGCCGACCTCATGCTCTCCTACAAGGAGTCCGAGACCGGCCAGATCATGCACATGGGCATCAACGAGGCCGGCTCGGCGGCGGTCTTCCAGACCGTCGGCACGTCCTACGCCACCCTCGGCGAGCCGCTCGTTCCGGTCTACATCTTCTACTCGATGTTCGGCTTCCAGCGCACCGGTGACGCCTTCTGGGCCGCCGGGGACCAGCTGGCCCGCGGCTTCGTCATCGGCGCCACCGCCGGGCGGACCACGCTGGCCGGTGAGGGCCTGCAGCACATGGACGGGCACTCCCTCGTGCTCGCCCAGACGAACCCCGCGTTCGTCAACTACGACCCGGCCTACGCCTACGAGATCCGCCACATCGTCCGCGACGGCCTGCAGCGCATGTACGGCGCCGACGACCCCCGCGACCCGAACGTCATGTACTACCTCACGGTGTACAACGAGCCGATGGTCCAGCCGGCCGAGCCGGAGGACGTCGACGTCGATGGCATCCTCAAGGGCATCCACCAGATCGTCCCCTCCGAGGGCGACGGTCCGTGGGTCCAGCTCATGGCCTCCGGCGTGGGTGTCCCGTGGGCGGTCCACGCCCGCGAGATCCTCGCCGAGGACTGGGGCGTGCGCGCCGGCGTGTGGTCGGTGACGAGCTGGGGCGAGCTGCGCCGCCAGGCCCTCCAGGTCGAGCGCCAGCGGCTGCTCGAGCCGGGCGGTGACCACGGCGAGGCCTACGTCACCACCAAGCTGCGTGACGCCGGTGGCCCGTACATCGCCACGAGCGACTGGGACCACATGGTCCCGGACATGATCCGCCAGTGGGTGCCGGGCGACTACCACGTCCTCGGTGCGGACGGCTTCGGCTACTCCGACACCCGTCCGGCGGCCCGTCGCCAGTTCCTCATCGACTCCCACTCGATGGTGGTCAAGGCGCTGCAGGCCCTCGCGGCCCAGGGCAAGATCGACGCCGACATCCCGCGCCAGGCGGCCGAGCGCTACCGCCTGTCCGACGTCAACGCCGGCGAGTCCGGCACCGCGGGCGGCGACTCCTAACCCCGGCAGCAACGCCGAGAGCCGGATTCCTCCGAGGAGGAATCCGGCTCTCGGCGTTCTGGGGGTGGTCAGTCGGCCATGCTCATCACCACGCGGCCGTCGATCCGGCCCTCCTCCATCTCGGCGAAGATCTCGTTGATCTCCTCCATGGGCCGCACCGTGTAGGTGGGGCTGATCTTGCCGCGGGCGAAGAAGTCCAGCGCCTCGGCCATGTCCTTGCGGGTGCCGACGATCGAGCCGCGCACGGTGAGGCCGAAGAGCACGGTGGTGAAGATGTCGAGCGGGAACTGCTCCGGCGGCAGGCCCACGAGGGACACCGTGCCGCCCCGGCGCAGCGCCCCGACGGCCTGCGGGAAGGCGTGGGCGTTGACGGCGGTGACGAGGGCGCCGTGCACGCCGCCCGTCGCGGCCTTGATCTCCGCGGCCGGGTCCTCGCTCGTGCGGGCGTTGACGGTGACCTCCGCCCCGTGCCGGCGGGCGAGCTCGAGCTTGCTGTCGTCGACGTCGACCGCGGCGACGCGCAGCCCCATGGCGACGGCGTACTGGACGGCGATGTGGCCGAGCCCGCCGATCCCGGAGATCAGCACCCACTCCCCCGGCTTGGTGTCGGTGACCTTGAGCCCCTTGTAGACGGTGACCCCGGCGCAGAGGATCGGCGCAGCGGCGGCCGGGTCCACGCCGTCGGGGATGACGGGGCAGTACCGGGAGTCGACGAGCATGTACTGGCCGAAGGAGCCGTCGACGGAGTAGCCGCTGTTCTGCTGGGACTCGCACAGCGTCTCCCAGCCGGTCTGGCAGTACTCGCACTCGCCGCACGCGCTGGCGAGCCACGCGTTGCCGACGGTGTCGCCGACCGCGACGCGCTCGACGCGGTCACCGACGGCGACGACGGTCCCCACACCCTCGTGGCCGGGGATGAAGGGGGCAACGGGCTTGACCGGCCAGTCGCCGTGGACGGCGTGGAGGTCGGTGTGGCACACGCCGGTGTACTCGACCTTCACGAGCGCCTCGTAGGGGCCGGGGTGGGGACGGGGACGTCCGCGATGGTCAGCTGCTGGCCGAGCTCGGGGACGACGGCGGCGCGCATCGTGTCTGGCATGGATTCCTCCTCAGGTGGCCGAGGGCCGGGGGAAACACCCTCGGGGGTGGCACCGGATGCGGTGATGCCACCAGTCAAGCAAGCCGGGAGGGCACGCAGGAGGGACCGATGTCCCGCTGCGTCGCCCGTGCCAGAGACGTCGAGAGCCGGATTCCTCCACGGAGGAATCCGGCTCTCGACGTTCTGCGGGGGTGGGCGGCGGGGCGTGCGCCTCGTCAGACTCGTTCGGCGGCCGCGACGCGGGGCTCGAGCTCGGTGACGGCGGCGCGGGTCTCGGCGTCGTCGCGGGCCTTGAGCTCCTCGAGGTGCCGGCGCGCGTCGAGCGGGCGCTCGGCGTCCAGGGCGGCGAGCACGATCTGCCGGCCGGCCTCGACGACGTGGTCGCGCGGGGACCACTGGCCCACGCCCAGGCCGAGCCCGTCGCCCGGCAGCTCCGCCTCGCGGAGCGTACGGACGCCCTCGGCGAGCGCGAGACCGGTGTGCTCCCGCTCGCACGCCGCGTTGAGACGGCGCATCGCGCCCTCGTGGTCGTCGTGGAGGGACAGGCGGGCGAGCTCGATGAGCGGGTACCAGGCCCGCGGGTTGCCTGCCAGCTCCTCGGCCAGTGCCCAGATCGCGACGTCGGCGCCGATGTGGTGCTCCGCGTGCTCGTGCTCGGCGATGAGCGGGTCGACCGGCTCCACCGAGTCGGCGCGGCGGCGGACCAGCTCGGCCAGCTCCCGGAACGCCTGGATGTCGTTGGGGTCGTCCACCAGCCTGGCGCGCAGCGTGGCCTCCTGCGGGAGGTCCTCGCTGCGGGCAGCGGTGGTGGCCTGCCGGGTACCCGGCCGCCGCATCGGGCTGCGCCGGGTGAGCAGCGCCTTCAGTCGCGCGAGAAGAGCCATGTCCTCGACCCTACTGGCGAATGGCTCTCCCCTCACGCCGACGGCGTCGCCCGGCGGCCACATCGGCCGCTCCTTTCTCACCAGCCGGGCGCTCTTGTCGGCTTCCCACAAGCGCTCCCCTATGCTCTGGCCCATGGTCCCTGGCAGCGCCTCCGCCGACGCGCACGACAGCTCCGACGTCGTCCGTCGTCTCCGCGGCGGGACCGACCTGCTCACCTCGGCGGCGCTCAAGCGCCTCGACGCCGAGATCCCCTGGTACCGCGAGCTCGCCGCCGAGGACCGCTCGTGGATCGGGCTCGTCGCCCAGTCCGGCATCGCCGCCTTCATCACCTGGTACGAGAGCTCCTCGGCGGCCACCTACAACGCGGCGGAGATCTTCCGCGCAGCGCCGCCGGAGCTCACCCGCTCCATCTCCCTGCAGCACACGCTCCAACTCGTGCGGCTCGTCGTCGAGGTCGTCGAGGACAACGCCGTCCAGCTCGCGGCCCCCGGACAGCAGCGCGACCTGCGCGACGCCGTCCTGCGCTACTCCCGCGAGGTCGCCTTCTCCGCCGCGGAGGTCTACGCCCGCGCCGCCGAGGCCCGCGGCGCGTGGGACGCCCGCCTCGAGGCGCTCGTCGTCGACTCCCTCGTGCGCGGCGACACCGACGCCTCCCTGCGCTCGCGCGCCTCCGCGCTCGGGTGGTCGGGCACCGGCTCGACCGTCGTCCTCGTCGGCACCACCCGCGGCCCGCTCGACGAGCGCAGCACCGCCGAGCTGCGCCGCGCCTGCCGCCGCGCCGCCGCCGACGCCCTCGTGGGCATCCAGGGCGACCGGCTCGTCGTCGTCCTCGGCGGTGAGGAGCTGCGCGCCGCCGCCGACTCCCTCATGCCGCGGCTGCGTCCGGGCACCGTCGTCATCGGCCCGCAGGTCGCCGACATCGCCGACGCCGGACGCTCGGCCCGCGCCGCGCTCGCCGGCCTCATCGCCGCGCCGGCCTGGCCCGACGCCCCCGAGCTCGTCGAGGCCGACGAGCTGCTTCCCGAACGCCTCGTCAACGGCGACCCGCTCGCCCGCCGCACCCTTCTCACCGAGATCTACCGGCCCCTGGCCACGACCGGCGGCCCGCTCCTGGAGACGCTGGGCGAGTACCTCGCGCAGGGCCGCTCCCTCGAGGCCGCCGCCCGGGCGCTGTACGTCCACCCCAACACCGTCCGCTACCGCCTGCGCCGCATCTCCCAGGTGGTCGGCTGGGACGCGACGGTCCCGCGGGAGGCCTTCGTCCTCCAGGTGGCGCTCGTCGTCGGCCGGCTCTCCGCCGGGGCGGGAGACCACTCGGGCGTGTGACCGGCGTCGCACCCTGACGACGCCGGAGCCCCGGGTTTGTGGACACTCCACAAGGCCTCGGAATCGAGTTGGTAGGCGTCGTAGGCGGGGGCGGGCATCGTTTTGTTGGCAGAGTGGAATCCGTGCTTGCCATCCTCTGCCCCGGTCAGGGCGCCCAGGCCCCCGGCATGCTCAGCCCCTGGCTCGAGCTGCCCGCTCTCGACGCGTCCCTCGAGGCCTTCAGCGAGGCCGCCGAGGTGGACCTGCGCCAGCTCGGCACGCAGGCCGACGCCGAGACGATCCGGGACACGCAGTACGCGCAGCCGCTCATCGTCGCCGCGTCCCTGCTCTCCCTGCAGGCCCTGCTCGGTGAGGACACCAGCGCCGTCGGCGTCACCGCCGGCCACTCCGTCGGTGAGCTCGCCGCCGCGGCCGTCGCGGGCACGCTGAGCGCCACGGACGCCCTCACGCTCGTCGGGGTGCGGGGACGGGCGATGGCCGCGGCCGCCGCCGTCACGCCCACCGGCATGAGCGCCGTCGTCGGCGGGGACCCCGCCGAGGTCGAGGCCACGCTCGCCGCCCACGGGCTCACCGCCGCCAACGTCAACGGCGGCGGGCAGGTCGTCGCCGCGGGCACGCTCGAGCAGCTCACCGCGCTCGCCGACGCGCCGCCCGCCAAGGCCCGCGTCGTCCCGCTCCAGGTGGCCGGCGCCTTCCACACCGAGCACATGGCCCCCGCCGTCGAGCAGGTGCGTGCCGCCGCCGCGGCGATCGCGCCGGCCGACCCGCGCGCCACCCTCCTGTCCAACGCCGACGGCGCGGCCGTCACCTCCGGAGCCGACGCCCTCGAGCGGATCGTCGCCCAGGTCGCCCGCCCGGTCCGCTGGGACCTGTGCTGCCAGACGATGCTCGAGCTCGGCGTCACCGCCGTCATCGAGCTGGCGCCCGCCGGTGTCCTCACCGGCCTGGCCCGACGTACGCTGCCCGGCGTGCAGACCCTCGCCCTGAAGTCCCCCGACCAGATCGACGCGGCCCGCGAGCTGGTGCGCGAGCACGGAGGCTCCCGATGACCCGTCCCACCCTGCGCTCGGCGCAGCCGACCACCTACTCGCGCATCCTCGGCATCGGGGGCGTGCGCGGTGAGAACGTCGTGCCCAACGACGACATCGTCGGGCCCATCGACAGCTCCGACGAGTGGATCCAGCAGCGCACGGGGATCATCGAGCGCCGCCGGGCCACCGACGAGCAGACCATCGCGGCGATGACCGAGGAGGCCGCCCGCCGGGCGCTGGCCGCCGCGGGCATCGAGGGCTCCCAGCTCGGCGCCGTCATCGTCGCCACCGTCACCCACCTCGAGCAGACCCCCGCGCTGGCGACGATCATCGCCGACCGCATCGGCGCGACCCCGGCCGCGGCCTACGACATCTCCGCCGCGTGCGCCGGGTACTGCTACGGCATCGCCCAGGCCGACGCGCTCGTGCGGGCCGGCACCGCCGAGTACGTGCTCGTCGTCGGCGCGGAGCGCATGTCCGACTTCATCGACCCGACCGACCGGACGATCTCCTTCATCCTCGGCGACGGCGCGGGTGCCGCCGTCGTCGGCCCGTCCGACACCCCGGGCATCGGCCCCACGGTGTGGGGCTCCGACGGCGGTCAGGCCGACGCGATCTACCAGACCCACTCGTGGCTCACCTTCCGCGACGGGACCGACACCTCGTGGCCGACGCTGCGCCAGAAGGGCCCCACGGTCTTCAAGTGGGCGAGCTTCGAGATGGCGAAGGTGGCCAAGGAGGCCATCGAGGCCGCGGGGCTGCGCCCGGAGGACATCGAGGTGTTCATCCCCCACCAGGCGAACATGCGCATCATCGACCAGCTCGCCAAGCAGCTCGGGCTGCCCGAGTCCGTGGTCATCGCGCGTGACATCGCCCAGACCGGCAACACCTCCGCCGCCTCCATCCCGCTCGCGACCGAGCGGCTGCAGCGGGAGGGTGCGGTGGAGTCCGGCGCCCTGGCCCTGCAGATCGGCTTCGGCGCCGGTCTCGCCTACGCGGCCCAGGTGGTGGCCCTGCCGTGACGGGCGCGTCGCCCGGAGCGACGAGCACGTCGTAGACCACACTGTTTTCGACCAACCCACACCGAATTGGAGCAACGCGCATGGCTTACAGCGAGCAGGAGATCCTGGCTGGACTGGCGGAGATCGTCAACGAGGAGACCGGCCTGCCGGTCGACGCGGTCCTCCCGGAGAAGTCCTTCACCGACGACCTCGACATCGACTCCCTGTCGATGATGACGATCGTGACGCTGGCCGAGGAGAAGTTCGAGGTCCGCATCCCCGACGAGGAGGTCGCCAACCTCGCGACCGTCCAGGACGCCGTCTCCTTCATCCAGGGCGCCCAGAACGCCTGACCGAGTCGACCGGGGCGGCGCTGCCGCCGGTCGTCCCCACACCCCGCCACACCCGAGGAGCTGTCATGGCCACCCCCACCGTCGTCGTCACCGGGCTCGGAGCCACCACGCCGCTCGGCGGCGACGTGCCCTCCACCTGGGCCGGTGCGCTCGCCGGACGCTCGGGTGTGCGCACCCTCGAGAACGACTGGTCCGAGCGCTACGAGATCCCGGTGACCTTCGCCGGCCAGCTCGCCGTGCCCGCCGCCGACGTCCTGGCGCGCAACGAGACCCGCAAGATGGACCCCAGCGCCCAGTACGCCGTCATCGCCACGCGCGAGGCCTGGGCCGACGCCGGCGCACCCGAGGTCGAGCCGGAGCGCCTCGGCGCCGTGGTCTCCTCCGGGATCGGTGGTGTCTGGACGCTGCTCGACGCCTGGGACACGGTCAAGGAGCGCGGCGCACGTCGCGTCATGCCGCTCACCGTGCCCATGCTCATGCCCAACTCCCCCGCCGGCTACGTCTCCCTCGAGGTCGGCGCCCGCGCCGGGGCCCACGCCCCGGTGTCCGCCTGCGCCTCGGGCGCGGAGGCGATCGCCATGGGCGTGGAGATGATCCGCTCGGGCCGGGCCGACGTCGTCGTCGCCGGCGGCACCGAGGCCGCGATCCACCCGATGCCACTCGCCGCCTTCGCCAAGATGCAGGCGCTGTCCACGCGCAACGACGACCCCGCGGGTGCCTCGCGGCCCTACGACACCACCCGTGACGGCTTCGTCATGGGCGAGGGCGCCGGGATCGTCGTCCTGGAGAGCGCCGAGCACGCCGCCGCCCGCGGCGCGCGCGTGTACGCCGAGATCTGCGGCGTCGGCATGACGTCCGACGCGTACGCCATCGCCCCGCCCGACCCCACCGGCGCCGGGCAGGAGCGGGCCATGCGCCTCGCGCTGGAGGACGCGGGCGTCACCGGCCGCGACGTCGTCCACGTCAACGCCCACGCGACGTCCACCCCCGTCGGTGACGGCATCGAGGCCGCCGCGATCCGCCGCGGCCTGGGCTCGGACGCCGACCACGTGACGATCTCCGCGACGAAGTCGATGACCGGCCACCTCCTCGGCGGCGCCGGTGCGCTGGAGACGATCTTCACCGTCCTCGCGATCAAGGAGCGCACCGCTCCCCCGACGATCAACGTCACCCAGATGGACGCGGACCTCGAGATCGACCTCGTCCGCGACAAGCCGCGCGAGCTGCCCGCCGGGGACGTCGTGGGCGTCAACAACGCCTTCGGCTTCGGCGGCCACAACGTCGCCCTGGCGCTGCGCAACGCGTAACGCACGCCCCTTCTTTCGCCGAGTACGCACCAACGGTCATCGGGGCGTCCCTGCGGGGGCAGCCTGGTGACCGTTGGTGCGTACTCGCGTGCGCGGAGCGGGTAGTGTGGCCGAATGGACATTGTTCGACTGAGTCTAGGAATGGCTCAGGTGGACTTCCGTGAGGCGTGGGCGCTGCAGCGGGAGATCCACGACGACGTCGTCACCGGGCGCCGTCCGGACACCGTGCTGCTCCTCGAGCACGCGAGCGTCTACACCGCCGGACGGCGCACCGCGCGCGCGGAGCGGCCCACCGACGGCAGCGACGTCGTCGACATCGACCGTGGCGGGCGCCTCACCTGGCACGGGCCCGGACAGCTCGTCGTCTACCCGGTCGTCCGGCTCGCCGACCCCGTCGACGTCGTCGCCTACGTCCGCGCGCTGGAGCAGGCCGTCATCGGCACGGCCGCCGAGTGGGGCGTCACGGGCGTTCGTGTGCCGGGGCGCTCGGGGGTCTGGGTCGCGGGCACCCCGGAACGCAAACTCGCCGCCGTCGGCGTCCGGGTGGCGCGCGGGGTGACCATGCACGGGGTGGCCATCAACGCCGACGCCGACCTCACCGCCTTCTCCACCATCGTCCCGTGCGGGATCACCGACGCCGGGGTCACCTCGCTGACCGCGGAGGCCGGGCGGCGCATCGGCCCTCTCGACATCGCCGCGGCCACCGAGCGGCACCTCCTCGCCGCGCTCACCCCGTGCCTCGCCACGCCGTCGGACCGGCTGCTCGCCTCGGTCGGCGCTGCGCCGACCCCCGTCGACACGACACCGAACGGAGACCGATGACGATCGCCCCCGAGGGCCGCCGCATGCTGCGGGTCGAGGCCCGCAACGCGCAGACGCCGATCGAGCGCAAGCCGGAGTGGATCAAGACCCGCGCCACGATGGGGCCGGAGTACCGCGACCTCAAGCAGCTGGTGCACGGCAACGGCCTGCACACCGTGTGCGAGGAGGCCGGCTGCCCGAACATCTTCGAGTGCTGGGAGGACCGCGAGGCGACCTTCCTCATCGGCGGCTCGCAGTGCACCCGCCGCTGCGACTTCTGCCAGATCGACACCGGCAAGCCGGACGCCTTCGACCGGCTCGAGCCGCTCAAGGTCGCCCGCTCGGTCGCGACGATGGGGCTGCGGTACGCGACCGTCACGGGCGTGGCACGTGACGACCTCGACGACGGCGGTGCCTGGCTCTACGCCGAGACCGTGCGCCAGATCCACGCGCACAACCCCGGCACCGGCGTCGAGCTGCTCATCCCCGACTTCGACGCCGAGCCCTCCCAGCTGGCCGAGGTCTTCTCCTCACGCCCGGAGGTACTGGCCCACAACGTCGAGACGGTCCCGCGGGTGTTCCGCCGGATCCGCCCCGGCTTCCGCTACGAGCGCTCGCTCGGCGTGCTCCGGTCCGCGCGGGACGACGGCTTCGTCACCAAGTCCAACCTCATGCTCGGCATGGGCGAGACGATGACCGAGGTGCTCGAGGCGATGGAGCTGCTCCGCGACGCGGGCTGCGACCTGCTGACGATCAACCAGTACCTGCGTCCCTCCGTGCGCCACCACCCGGTGGAGCGCTGGGTGCGGCCCGAGGAGTTCGTCGACCTGTCCGAGGCAGCCGAGGAGATGGGCTTCCTCGGGGTCATGGCCGGCCCGCTGGTGCGCTCGTCCTACCGGGCCGGGCGCCTGTGGGGCACGGCGATGCGCCGCCGGGGCGAGCCGGTGCCGGCCTCGCTCCAGCACCTCCTGGAGCCCGCCGAGTCCCGCCAGGAAGCCACCGCCCTCCTCCGCTGAAGCACGACCAGCGCCGAGCGCTGAGCCTCCAAGCGCCGCACCCCTCACGCGTCGAGCGCTGAGCTGTTACCAGGCGCAGCCGGTAACAACTCAGCGCTCGATGCAAAAAGGGGGCCGGGGGTCAGCCGACGCGGTGGAGCCAGCGCACGGGAGCGCCGGCGCCGGCGTAACGGAAGGGCTCGAGCTCGTCGTCCCAGGCCTGGCCGAGCGCGAGGTTCATCTCGTGGCGCATGCGGGCGGGGTCGGCGGCGAACTCCAGGGCCGCGCGAATGCGGTCCTCGGGGACGACGACGTTGCCGTGGGCGTCGGTCTGGGCGTGGAAGATCCCCAGCTCGGGGGTGTGGGACCAGCGACCGCCGTCGATGCCGGGCGCGGGATCCTCGGTGATCTCGTAGCGCAGGTGCGTCCAGCCGCGCAGCGCCGAGGCGAGACGTGCCCCGGTGCCCACGGGCCCGGCCCACGAGTACTCGGCGCGGAAGAGTCCGGGCGCGGCAGGCTGCTCCGTCCACTCCAGGGTGACGCGTCCGTCGAGGACCGTCCCCGCCGCCCACTCGATGTGCGGGCACAGCGCACGGGGCGCAGAGTGCACGAAAATGACACCGCGGGTGCTGGCACCACTCATGTCGACCCTCCTGGTTCCGGTTGAGGTACGTCTTCCCCTACGACCTCAGGGCTGGAACCAGTGGCTCTCCACGATCACGGCGTGACGGGCTCATCATGCCACACCGGCGCCGGGACGGTCCCCGCGTGGGACCGTCCCGGCGCTCGGCTCAGGCGCGTGCCGGCTGCGGCTCGGCGGCCTCGGGGCGGCCGCTCACCTGCTCGGGCGCCTGGGCGGCGTACTCCTCGTCCTCGTCGGAGAAGATGTTCTCCGCGTTGGCGGAGTTGTACCGCTCGAGGTCGAGGATGCTCTCGCGCTTGGCGACGACGGTCGGCACGAGCGCCTGGCCGGCGACGTTCGTCGCCGTGCGGCCCATGTCGAGGATCGGGTCGATGGCGAGGAGCAGGCCCACACCCTCGAGCGGCAGACCCAGGGTCGACAGCGTGAGGGTGAGCATGACGATCGCGCCGGTGAGCCCCGCCGTCGCCGCCGAGCCGACGACGGACACGAACGCGATGAGGAGGTAGTCGGTGACGCCGAGCTCGAGCCCGAAGAACTGGGCGACGAAGATCGCGGCGAGGGCCGGGTAGATCGAGGCGCAGCCGTCCATCTTCGTCGTCGCGCCGAGCGGCACGGCGAAGGAGGCGTAGGCCCGCGGGACACCGAGGTTGCGCTCAGTCACCCGCTGCGTGAGCGGCAGGGTGCCGATCGAGGAGCGCGAGACGAAGCCGAGCTGGATGGCCGGCCAGGCGCCGCGGAAGAAGCGCATGACGCCGAGCCCGTTGGTCTTGAGGACGATCGGGTAGACGACGACGAGGACGAGCGCGAGACCGATGTAGACGGCGCCGGCGAAGGTGCCGAGCGGCGCGAGGGCGTCCCAGCCGTAGGTGGCGATGGCGCGGCCGATGAGTCCGAGCGTGCCCAGCGGCGCGAGGCGGATGATCCACCACAGCAGCTTCTGGATGATCGCGAGCAGCGAGCGGTTGACCGAGAGGAAGGGCTCGGCCTTGTCCCCCACCTTGAGCGCGGCGATGCCGACGACGAGCGCCATGACGAGGATCTGCAGGACGTTGAAGCTCAGCGAGCTGCCGACGCCGAGGATGTCGCCCGCCTCGTTCCTCTCGAGGGAGGCCGAGGTCTCCAGGCCGAGGAAGTTCACCGGCACGAGGCCGCTGAGGAAGTCGAGCCAGCTGCCGGAGCGGCCCGGGTCCTGCGCCGCGTCGGCACCCACGGACGTGTTGATGCCCGGCTGCATGACCAGGCCCAGGCCGATGCCGATCGCCACGGAGGCGGCCGCGGTGATGGCGAACCACAGGAGGGTCTGGCCGGCGAGGCGCGCGGCGTTGGCGACGCCGCGCAGGTTGGCGATCGAGGCGACGATCGCGGTGAAGACCAGCGGCGGGACGGTGGCGCGCAGCAGGCTGACGAAGGTCGAGCCGATGGTGCTCAGCGCGACGGTGAGCCCGTTGGGCTCCTCGTTGGGGCCCTCACCGATCGCGAGCGCCCACCAGCCGAGCAGCACGCCCAGGACGAGGGCGGCGAGGATCTGGACGGTGAAGGACGGCGCGCGCAGACGCCGTCGGGTAGGTGCAGTGGACGTGGACATGACTGCCTTTCCGGGTACGCGAAGGTGGCAAGGGTGGCGGCGCACGCGCAGTGCGCGCGCCGGCGCGGGTACTCGGACGCGTGCCGACACGGGTCGGCGTGGTGGTTCAGGGTCGGCGTCGTCGCCGGGGGCGTCCGGGGCTCAGGTCCCGCGGGTGCTCAGGGTCGACAACACAGCGCGCTGGCCAGACGACCGAGGTCGCGGTCGTAGCGCGCGGTGAGGTTCCAGAGGTTGAGCACGCACCCTCCCCAAGGTGAGGTCCGACGGCCGGACCAGCCGCTCACTTTAACCGACAATCAGCGCCGGCGGAAGAGCTCAGAGCATCTCGCGGATCGCGCGCATCGCCTTCTTGCGCTGGGCCCGCTCGAGGCGGTCGATGTAGAGCATGCCGTCGAGGTGGTCGCACTCGTGCTGGAGGCAGCGGGCCATGAGCTCCTCGCCCTCGACGACGACCTTCTTGCCGTCCAGGTCGGTGCCCTCGACGCGGGCGTACCAGGCGCGCTCGGTGGGGAACCAGAGGCCCGGCACGGACAGGCAGCCCTCGTCGCCGTCCTGGTACTCCTCCTCGGAGACCTCGACGAGGCGCGGGTTGAGGACGTAGCCGATCTCGTCGTCGATGTTCCACGAGAAGGCGCGGAGGCTGACACCGATCTGGTTGGCCGCCAGTCCGGCGCGTCCCTCGTGGTCGACCGTCTCGAGGAGATCCTCGACGAGTGCCTTGACGCGCTCGTCGATGTCCGTGATCGGTTCGCACGGGGTGCGCAGGACGGGGTCACCCACGACACGGATGTCTCGCATAGCCATGGGGACCAGTTTCCCACGACCCGCGAGGTGCTCCGAGCCGCCGCGGGGGCGGTTCGGTCCTGCGGGATGTGGCATTGCCGACGTTCGCCGCCCGGCGCATCGTGTGGGGTTCGGGTTCCCGGAGAACCCGCAAGCCACACGATCACCGGACGCGCTACGTCGCCGCGATGGCCCCGCGGCCGGCCTGGCGGCCGGAGAAGAGGCAGCCCCCGAGGAAGGTGCCCTCGAGGGAGCGGTAGCCGTGGACCCCGCCGCCGCCGAAGCCCGCGGCCTCCCCGGCGGCGAAAAGACCGGGGAGCGGGTCGCCGTCGGCGCCCAGCACCCGGCCGTCGAGGTCGGTCTCGATGCCGCCGAGGGTCTTGCGGGTGAGGACGTGGAGCCTGACCGCCACGAGGGGACCGGCCTCGGGGTCGAGGAGGCGGTGGGGCGGGGCAACGCGGATGAGGCGGTCGCCGCGGTAGGTGCGGGCCTGGCGCAGCGCCGTCACCTGGGCGTCCTTGGTGAACTCGTTGGCCATCTCCCGGTCCCGGGCGCGAACCTCCCGGGCGACGACGTCGAGCTCGAGCGGCGCCTCAGGCGTCACCCGGTTCATCCCCGCGACGAGCTCCTCGAGCGTGTCGGCGACGACGAAGTCCGCTCCCTGCCGCATGAACTCGGCCACCGGCCCGGGCGCGCCGGCACGGAGCCGCTCGGCGAGCCGGCGCAGGTCCTTGCCGGTGAGGTCGGGGTTCTGCTCGCTGCCGGAGAGCGCGAACTCCTTCTCGATGATCCGCTGGGTGAGGACGAACCAGCTGTGGTCGTACCCGGTGGTGCGCAGGTGACGCAGGGTGGCGAGGGTGTCGAAGCCCGGGAACAGCGGCGCGGGCAGGCGACGGCCGGCGCCGTCGAGCCACAGCGACGACGGGCCGGGCAGGATCCGGATGCCGTGCCCCGGCCACACGGGCGCGTAGTTCTCGATGCCCTCGGTGTAGTGCCACATGCGGTCACGGTTGACGAGATTGGCACCGGCCTCCGCAGCGACCTCGAGCATCGAGCCGTCGACGTACGCGGGGACGCCCGTGAGCATCCGCTCCGGCGGCGTGCCGAGGGACTGCGGCCACCAGCGCCGCACGAGCTCGTGGTTCCCACCGATCCCCCCGGACGCGACGACGACGGCCTGCGCCCGGAGCGCGAACTCGCCGACGACCTCCCGGCTCGTCGGCGCACCCCGCGCGGCGGTGTCCGGCGCGAGGACCTGCCCCGCGACGCCGTCGACCACTCCCCCGCTCGTGGTGAGCCGGGTGACGCGGTGGCGCGGGGCCAGGCGCACGAGCCCGTCGTCGACGGCGGCACGCACCTGGCGGGCGAAGGGCGCGACGAGGCCGGGGCCGGTCCCCCAGACGATGTGGAAGCGCGGCACGGAGTTGCCCGGACCGGTGGCGAGGGTGCCGCCGCGCTCGGCCCAGCCGACCACCGGGAAGAACCGCACGCCCAGGGAGTGCAGCCAGGCCCGCTTCTCGCCCGCGGCGAAGTCGACGTAGGCGCGTGCCCAGCGCTCGGGCCAGCGGTCCTCGCGCGGGCGGTCGAAGCCGGCGGTGGCCTGCCAGTCCTGCCAGGCCAGCTCGGCGTCGTCGTGCACGCCCATGCGTCGCTGCTCGGGCGAGTCGACGAGGAAGAGCCCGCCGAAGGACCAGTAGGCCTGCCCGCCGAGGTTCTGCAGCGGCTCCTGGTCCACGAGCAGGACCCGGCGGCCCGCTCCGGCGAGCTCGGCCGTGGCGACGAGCCCGGCCAGTCCCGCCCCGACGACGATGACGTCCGCGTCCATACGACCTCCCCTCCCGAGACGGCTCCCTCACCGTCGCGAGCCAGGCTAGCGGGCCGCCGCGCCGCCGGTGCACGGTCCGTGTCCCCTCCGTGGGCACACCCTTGACACCCGCGGATGTGAGCGGCAACATCGCCGGTTCAGGCGCTTTTCCTCACCGGTCCACGCCGACGCGGACCGGTGGCGCGCCGTGGTCGGGGGACCCTCCAGCCGCGTGCGCACGCAGGGCCCGATCACGACGAAGGAGTACGCGATCCATGACACCTGACCCGACCGCGACGAGGCAGCGGCGCACGCGGCTGCTCGGCGCCATCACCGCCGTCACCGTGGGGATCGGTGGGCTGGCCGCCACCTCGGCCTCAGCGGGCACCGTCCCACCGGACCCGGCACCGGACCTCGAGGGCCTTGTCCACCACTTCCTCCTCGACGAGACGAGCGGGACCGTGCTGGCGAACTCGGGCTCCGCCGGGACCCCGGCCACCCTCGTCAACGCCGACAAGGCGACGCTCACCGGGGACGGGGTGAGGCTCAACCCGGATTCCTACGAGACCGCCCTCGAGGGCGCGTACGTCGACCTGCCGGACAACCTCACCGCGGGCATGTCGAACCTCACCGTCGACTACGACGTGTGGGTCGACCCCGCGAACGTCGGCCACCACCAGATCTGGAGCCTCGGTAGCAAGGCCGGCTCCTGCGACGCCGACACAGGCGTCCAGGGCTCGATCTTCGCGTCCAACACCGCGGCGAACCGGCCCGGCTCCCGCTTCCGCGTCCAGGTCGGGAACCAGGCGCTGCACCAGGAGCGCCTGCGCGAGGGGGCGTGGAAGCACGTCACCTACACCCAGGCGCTCAACGAGGACGGGACCTGGACCGGCACGGTCTACGTCGACGGCGCCCAGCAGAGCCAGGTCGCCAACCTCACCACGCCCCCGTCGGTCAACGCCGCGGGCACGAGCTGCAACTTCCTCGGCCGGTCCCAGGTGTCCGGCGACTACTCCTTCCGCGGGACCCTGCGCGACTTCCGCGTCTACGACCGCGCCGTGGACGCCGACGACGCCGCGGCCCTCGCCGCCGAGACGGTCGCCACCGGCGCCCAGGCGGACGCCGCCGCGATCGACCTCGGCCTCACCGAGGCCATCGTCCGTGACATCACGCTGCCGAAGTTCGGCACGGTGGCCGGGTCGACGATCACGTGGGAGTCCTCCGACCCGTCCGTCGTCGAGGTGTACACGCCGCCGGCGAGCGCGCCGAAGGTCGACGTCACCGGCCGGGTCACCCGGCCAGCCGTCGGGCAGCCCGACGCCACCGCGACGCTGACCGCGACCGTCCGCAAGGGCGGCGAGGTCGTCACCCGGGACATCGAGGTGACCGTCAAGGCCGAGTTCCAGGACTCCCCCGCCGTCGAGCGCGACGTCTACGACCTCGAGCTCGACGCGGGCGACGACGTCCGCGGGAACATCACCCTGCCCGCCGAGGGCGAGTTCGGCTCGACGATCACGTGGGAGTCCAGCGCCCCCGAGGTTGTCAGCCCCACCGGCGAGGTGACCCGCCCGGCCTACGGCCACCCCGACGTCGACGTCACGCTCACCGCCACCGCCACGAAGGGCGAGGCGTCGGAGACGAAGACCTTCGAGGTCACCGTCAAGGCCACGCCCCGCGTCGAGGAGTTCGAGCGCTACTTCCTCGGCTACTTCAAGGGTGAGCACCTGGCCGACGGCGAGCAGATCATGTTCGCGACGTCGAACGGCAACACCGCCCTCGACTGGACCGGCCTCACCGGCGGGCAGCCCTCGCTCATCTCCCAGCTGGGCGACCAGGGCCTGCGCGACCCGCACATCGTCCGCTCCCCCGAGGGCGACACCTTCTACATGATCGCCACCGACCTCAACTGGTACGACCAGGGCGGCTACAACATCAACGACACCCAGTACATCGAGGTATTCGAGTCCAACGACCTCGTGAGCTGGACGCCGCAGCGGCACGTCAAGGTCGCTCCGGACGACGCCGGCAACGCCTTCGCGCCGGAGTCGCTGTGGGTGGAGGAGATCGGCGCGTACGCCGTGTTCTGGGCCCAGTCGCTGTGGGACGACCCGGTCAACCGCACCGGTCAGGGCAACGCCCAGATGTGGTACAACACCACGCGCGACTTCCAGACCTTCTCCGAGCCCCAGGTGTGGCAGGACCCCGCGCCGCAGTCCCGGATCGACACGACGGCGATCAAGGTGGGCGACGAGTACTACCGGGTGACGAAGAACGAGGCGGGCAACGCCGGCTCGGACCTCTTCTCCGAGAAGCACACCGACTTCCTCGACAGCGACATCGACAACTGGGAGCTGCTCGCCCCGGCGCTCGGCCGCACCACGTGGGACCCGAACCAGGGCTACGAGGGCCCGGTGATCTTCCAGGCCAACCCCGGTGACACCTCGTGCCCCGGCGAGTTCTACCTCTGGGGCGACCGGTACACGAACGGCGGCGGCTACCAGGCGGCGTGCAGCGAGGACATCGAGGCACCCACCTGGGACCCCAAGGCGATCACCATGACCAACGCCGGCGTGCCGCGGCCGCGCCACGGCACCGTCATCCCGATCACGCTGCGGGAGTGGAACGACATCCGCGGCATCGAGAACGAGGACGTGCCGACGACGACGGAGCTCACCGTCGACGCGGAGGTCCAGGAGGGCGAGACCGCCACGGCCACCGCGACGGTCGTGGCGGAGGACGGCTTCGAGACCGGCGGCGGGGTCACCTTCCGCGCGGGCTCGTGGTCCGAGACGGTTCTCCTCGAGGACGGCGTCGCCACGGCGACGCTGCCTGCGGACCTCGCCCCCGGCGACGTGACCGTCACGGCCGAGTTCCTCGGCTTCGACATCCTCGAGGGCTCCGAGGACCGCGCGGTGCTCGTCGTCGTCCCCGGACCGGACGAGCCCGAGGAGCCCACGGACCGCCGGAGCGCGGAGTTCCACCTGTCCAACACCTGGCGCGGGTCGACCGACGTCGCCTTCACCTACGGACGGTGGACCGACGCCGTGTACGTCGGCGACTGGGACGGGGACGGCAAGGACACGGTCGCGGTGCGCCGCGGCAACGTCTTCCACGTGTCCAACGCCCAGCAGGGCGGGGACGCGGACGTGGTCCTCACCTACGGCCGGCCCGGTGACGTCATCCTCGTGGGTGACTGGGACGGGGACGGGACGGACACCTTCGCGGTGCGCCGTGGCAACGAGTACCACGTGAAGAACTCCCTGCGTGGCGGGGACGCCGACTCGGTGTTCCGCTACGGCCGGGAGGGCGACCTCGTGCTCGTGGGCGACTGGGACGGGGACGGGTCGGACACCTTCGCGGTGCGCCGCGGGGCGACCTACCACGTGAAGAACTCCCTGCGTGGCGGCGACGCCGACGTGACGTTCCGCTACGGCCGGGACGGGGACACCACCCTCGCCGGTGACTGGGACGGCAACGGCACCGACACCTTTGCCGTCCAGCGAGGCCGGACGTACTACGTGAGCAACTCCCTGCGCGGCGGGGACGCGGACCGCGTGGTGACCTTCGGTCGCGCGGGCGACGAGGTGCACGTGGGCGACTGGGACGGCAACGGGACCGACACCCTCGGGATCCGTCGCCCCGCGGCCGGTTAGGACCGGCGCCGCTCGGCGGCGCGCACGACACCGGACGCAGGAACGCCCGGCTGGAGCTCTCCAGCCGGGCGTTCTGCGTCTCCGGCTCCCGTGCTCTACTGTGTGACAGGGATCATCGATACCGTTATCGACATCGTTGTCGACGCCCTACCGTTCAGGCACCGCACAGCGCTCCGGGCTTCCGCCCGCGGTGCTGTGCGGCACCAGTGACCCTCTGCGAAGGAGCAGTGATGACGCGGAACCGACCACGTTGGAGACCCCTGGGGGCCGGCCTCCTGGCCCTCACGATGACCGGAGGGGTCACGGCCGCGGCAGCGCCGGGCGACACCCCGGCACCCGCGGCGGCAGGCGACCCCGTCGTCGTCGTGAGCACCGACCTCGAGAACGACTCCTGGGAGCCCTGGGCCCTCAGCGGTGAGCCCACCCTGTCCGTCGTCGACGTCGACGGCACCAAGGCACTGCAGGTCGCGGGCCGCAGCGCGGACTACATCGGCATCGAGACCCCTGCCGGGCTCCTCGAGGAGGGCACCGAGTACACCTTCTCCATGCGCGCCCGGCTCGCCGAGGGGACGCCCGGCGAGGCCGGCGTCCGCTTCGTCATGAAGCCGGGCTACACGTGGATCGGCAACACGACGATGACCGCCGACGCCTGGACCACCGTGTCGGGCACCCTCACGGCGCCCGCCGACGGCCAGGTCTACATCGGCACCGGTGACCTGCCCGAGGGCACCTACACCTACCTCCTCGACGACCTCCTCATCACGGCCGCGCCCGACGACGGCGGCGGCGGCGAGGACTGGGAGCCGACCCCGGACCCGGACTTCGTCCCCGGCGGGGCGACCAGCCCGGTCGAGGCGCAGGTGACGACGGCGCGCGGCACCGGTGACGTCGCCGCGCTCACCTTCGACGACGGACCCAACCCGGGCGAGACCGCGGACCTCCTCGACTTCCTCGCCGAGAACGACCTCACCGCGACGTTCTGCGTCATCGGCCAGAACATCCAGGCCGACGGCGGCGCCGAGCTGCTGCGCCGGATGGTCGACGAGGGCCACACCCTGTGCAACCACACGACGAGCTACGCCGACATGGGCGCCTGGTCCCACGAGGAGGTCGAGGCTGACCTCAAGGAGAACCTCGCGATCATCCGCGAGGCGCTCGGCGACCCCGACCACCCGGTCCCCTACTTCCGCGCACCGAACGGCAGCTGGGGTGTGACGCCCGAGGTCGCCGTCGCGCTCGGCATGCAGCCGCTCGGGCTGGGCAATCTCATCATGGACTGGGACGACCCCACCTTCGACCGGTCCGTGGAGGCGCTGAGCGCCCGCCTGCGCGACGCCGTCACCCCGGGTGCCGTCGTCCTCGTGCACGACGGCGGCGGGGACCGGGCGAGCTCGGTCGCGGCCGTCCGCACGGTCGTCACCGAGCGGCTCACCGAGGGCTTCACCTTCACGCTCCCCAGCGGCGGCCTCCTCGACTCCGTCGCCCCGCTCGACCTCACCTTCGACTTCGAGGACGGCCTGCAGGGCTGGGCCCCGCGCGGCGACGCCGACGGAGACCCCACCGTCTCGGTGACGGACGCCGCGGCGCACGGCGGCGCGCAGGCTGCGCTCGTGTCCGACCGCACCTCCCAGGGCGACGGCATCGGCCTCGACCTCACCGGCCTGGTCGAGACCGGCACGACCTACGAGGTGACCGCGTGGGTGAAGATGGCCGCCGGTGAGGAGCCCGACGACATCTGGCTGAGCATGCAGCGCACCACCGACGGCGCCGACGCCTTCGACACCCTCGCCCAGGTCCCCGGCGTCACTGCCTCGGAGTGGAGCCAGGTGACGGCCACCGTCACGATGCCGGCCGCCGACAGCGCCCGGATCTACTTCGAGACGAGCTACAACACCGGCGGCGACGGCGACTTCCTCGTCGACGACGTGACGATCCGGTCCCAGGACAGCACCGGCATCGAGGACCTCACGCCGCTGCAGGACACCGTCCCCTTCCCGGTGGGCGTGGCCATCGACCGACGCGAGACCCTCGGTGACTCCGCGGCGCTCACCACCCGCCACTTCAACCAGGTGACCGGCGAGAACCACATGAAGCCGGAGGCCTGGTACGACGACGCGGGCGACTTCCGGATGCACCCCGAGGCCGCGGCGATCATGGACTTCGCCCAGGCCGAGGACCTCGACGTGTACGGCCACGTCCTCGTGTGGCACAGCCAGACCCCGGCCTGGTTCTTCCAGGACTCAGCGGGCGCCCCGCTGACCACGAGCGAGACGGACCAGCAGGTCCTGCGCGACCGCATGCGCGAGCACATCTTCTCCATCGCCGAGACGATGAGTGACGAGTCCGGGCTCTTCGGCAGCGCGACGAACCCGCTGAACGCCTGGGACGTCGTCAACGAGGTCGTCTCCGACAGCGGCGAGTTCTCCGACGGGCTGCGCCGCAGCGAGTGGTACCGAATTCTCGGCGAGGAGTTCATCGACCTCGCCTTCGAGTACGCGGACGAGGCCTTCAACGACGTCTACGCCGTCCCCGACGCGGACCCGGTCACGCTGTTCATCAACGACTACAACACCGAGCAGTCCGGCAAGCAGACGCGGTACTACGACCTCGTCAACCGGCTCATCGACCGGGGCGTGCCGATCGACGGCGTGGGCCACCAGTTCCACGTCAACCTCGCCATGCCGGTCCAGGCGCTGGAGGACGCGATCGTCCGCTTCCAGGACACCGGGCTCTTCCAGGTGGTCACCGAGCTCGACGTCACCACCGGCACTCCGGTGACGCAGGCGCTGCTCGTCGAGCAGGGCTACTACTACCGCGACGCCTTCCGCGTCTTCCGGGAGTACGCCGACGACCTGTACTCGGTGACGGTCTGGGGGCTCATCGACACCCGCAGCTGGCGCAACGACAACGGCGCGCCGCTGCTCTTCGACGGCAGCCTGCGCGCCAAGCCGGCGTACTACGGCGCCGTCGACAGCGAGGAGCTGCCGCCGCGGCAGCGCTCGGCGTTCGTCTTCGCCGGCGACGTCGCGCTCGACGACGACGCGTGGGACGCCGTCGAGTGGGCCCAGCTGCCCCTCCACTCGGTCCAGGACGAGGCGCTCGACGAGCTCGCGGCCTTCCAGCTGCGCTGGGCGGAGGACCACCTCACGGTGCTCACCGCCGTCACGGGCGACGCGGACGCGGTCGAGATCGTCGTCGGCGAGGACACCTACACCGTCACCCGCGACGGCAGCGCGGGTGCCGCCGCGGCCGCCGTCACGGCTGCCGCGGTGGGCGACGCGGAGGCCATCACCGCGGACCTCGACGACGCCTGGCTCGCCGTCGTCCACGTCCCGCTCGACGGCGCCGCGGAGGGCGACATCCTCGGCTTCGACCTGCGGGTGCTGCTCGACGACGGCGCGGTGGGCTGGAGCTCGCCGGGCACCCTCGCGCAGCTCACGCTCGTCGAGCCGCTGTCCTACCTCGAGGTCGCGCCGGCCGAGGCGCTGCCGGAGGTCGACGGCGACGTCGACGACGCGTGGGAGTCGGCGAACGTCGTCACCACCGACAAGCAGACGCTGCTCACCGACGGGACGGATCCCGACGGGACGGCGACGGCCGAGGTCCGCACGCTGTGGGACGAGAACACGCTCTACGTCCTCATGGAGGTGACCGACGACGAGCTGAACGCCGAGCACAGCGACCCGTGGGCGCAGGACTCGGTGGAGATCTACGTCGACGCGGGCAACTACAAGAACGGCCCATACCGCTACGACGACACCCAGATCCGGGTCAGCTACGAGAACGTCGTGTCCTTCGGCACCGGCGACGAGGCCTTCCAGGCCGACCGGGTGCAGAGCGCGACGTCCGTGACCGAGGACGGGTACGTCGTCGAGGTGGCGATCAGCCTCCTCGAGGAGGGTGGTCTCGGGACGTTCCACGGCCTGGACTTCCAGGTCAACGACGCGAGCACCGTCGACGGCGTCGCGACCCGCACCTCGATCCGCAACTGGGCCGACCCGACCGGGCTCGGCTACCAGAGCACGGCGCGGTGGGGCGTGGGCCAGCTCGTGGACGCGGCCGAGGAGCCGACGACGCCGCCCACCGAGGAGCCGACGGAGCCACCGACCGGCTCCCCGGCCCCGACGGACGGGCCGACCGACGGCGCCACGCCGCCGCCCGCAGGCGGACCGGACGGTCCGGGCCGCGGCGGCCTGCCCGTGACGGGTGTGGAGCTCACCGCTCTGCTGCTCGCGCTGCTCCTCGTGGCAGGCGGTGGTGGCCTCGCCGCCCGCCGTCGGACAACCATCACCGGGTGACCGGCTGAGTGAGGAAGGGCCCCGCCAGGCAGCTGCCTGGCGGGGCCCTTCTGTTGCTCCCGCGGCTGGATTCGAACCAGCAACCGTCCGATTAACAGTCGGATGCTCTGCCGTTGAGCTACGCGGGATTGCGGGGACGATGCTACCAGGGACGGAGCGCCGCCCCGCCGTCGTGATCACGACGGCGGGGCGCACGCGGCCTAGCCGAGCCGGACGCCACCGAGGCGCTTGGCGACCTCGGGGTCGTGGTGGTCGATGGAGATCGACCGGCCGGTCTCGAGCTCGGCGATCCGGCCCATCTCCTCCTCGCTCAGCTCGAAGTCGAAGATGTCGAAGTTCTCCGCCATCCGCTCCGGGCGCACGGACTTGGGGATGACGACGACGTCACGCTGGACGAGCCAGCGCAGCGCGACCTGCGCGACGGACTTCCCGTGCGCCTCCCCGATCGACGTGAGCGTGGGGTTGGAGAAGATGTCGTTCTTCCCCTCGGCCAGCGGTCCCCACGACTCGATCTGCACGCCAAGGCCGGCCATGACCTCCTGGTCGGCGGTGCGCTGGTAGAAGGGGTGGGTCTCGATCTGGTTGACCGCCGGGACGACGTCGGTGTGCTGGGCGAGGTCGACGAGGCGGTCGGGGAAGAAGTTCGAGACGCCGATCGCCTTGGCCGCGCCCTCCCGGTGGAGCTCGGACATCGCGCGCCAGAAGGAGTAGTAGTCCCCGAAGGGCTGGTGGATGAGGTAGAGGTCGAGGTAGTCCAGGCCGAGCTTCTCGAGCGAGGTCGCGAAGGCGCGGCGGGTGCCCTCCTCGCCGCCATCGTGGTTCCACAGCTTGGTCGTGACGAAGAGCTCCTCGCGCGGGATGCCGCTGGCGGCGATCGCGCGCCCCACGGCCTCCTCGTTGCGGTAGCCGGCGGCGGTGTCGAGGTGGCGGTAGCCGGCCGCGAGCGCGTCGGTGACGACCTTCTCCGTCTCCTCCGGCGGCACCTGGAAGACGCCGAAGCCGAGGATGGGCATCGTCGTGCCGGTGTTGAGCGTGACCGTGGGGATGTGAGTCATGCGAGACCTTCCGATCGGTGGGCGGCACCGCAGACCAGGGTGTCTGACAGGTGCCCCCGCCATCCTGCGCGCTGCCCCGCCAGGGCGCGAGGCGGCCGACCGCAACGACGCCGAGGACCGCAGCCAGGTGAGCGCGACGCCTCCCCTGTCACCGCCCCGCGAGCTCGAGGAAGACCTCGTCGAGCGACGGTGAGCGCAGCGCGACGTGCCGGACGGGGACACGCGTGAGCTCGAGCTCGGCGGCGATCCTGCTCAGGGCTGCCAGCGGGGCCGGCGCCTCGAGGGTGATGCTCAGCCGCCGCTCGTCGAGCTCGAGGGGGGACGTCGAGAGCGGCCCCAGGACACTCACGGCCCGGTCCCAGTCGGCGCCGGCACCGAGGTCCACGACGACGCGCTCGCGACCCAGCCGGGCCTTGAGCTCGGCGGAGGTCCCCTCGGCGACCACGGTCCCCTCAGCGAGCACGACGATCGAGTCGGCCAGCTCGTCCGCCTCCTCGAGGTACTGGGTGGTGAGCAGCACCGTGACACCCTCGTCGACGAGGCCGCGGACCGCAGCCCACAGGTCGAGGCGGCTGGCCGGGTCGAGGCCGGTGGTCGGCTCGTCGAGGAACAGCACCGACGGCCGCGTGACCAGGCATGCGGCGAGGTCGAGGCGTCGGCGCATCCCGCCGGAGTACGTCGTGAGGCGACGGTCCGCCGCATCATCGAGCCCGAGCTCGGTGAGCAGCTCCGCGGCACGGGCCCGCGCGTCCGCGCGGGAGAGGTGGCGGAGCCGGGCCACGAGCTCGAGGTTCTGGCGGCCCGTCAGCAGGTCGTCGACAGCCGCGTACTGCCCGGCGAGGGCGATCGACGACCGGACGGCACCCGCCTGGGACGCGACGTCGTACCCCGCCACGCACGCCCGGCCGCCGTCGGCCCGCAGCAGCGTCGTGAGGACCCGGACGAGTGTCGTCTTGCCGGCCCCGTTGTGGCCGAGGAGCCCGAGGACGGAACCCGTGGGGACGCTGAGGTCGACGCCGTCGAGCACGGTACGGTCACCGAACCGCTTGACCAGGCTCTCGGCCTCGATCGCCGGGCGTGACACCGCTACCCCGCGCTCACGGGAGCGGTGACCGGCTCGGAGACCCTGGCGGCCGCTCGGAGCGCGATGCTCCGCGGGTCCAGGGTCGTCCACGCCTCCTCGATGAACGCGTCGGCCTCGGCGCGGCTCACGGACGTGAGGCGTGCCTCCCACCCGCCCGGAACCTTCGCGAAGTCCGGCCACAGGCTGTACTCGCCCCGCGCGTTGACCAGCACGTGGAACGTTCCTTCGGTGTCGTCGAACGGGTTCGCCATGGGTTCCTCTCAGAGGGTCGAGCCGGACCGTGCCTGTGCGAGTCTCGCGTCATCGGCTGACGTCCCGCTGACCTCGTCCTGACCCGTCCCGAGGATGCTCGCGACCGTGACCGGCGCGTCCACCTCGTCGCTGGGCGCGGCCACCCGCCCCGGCCACCACAGGACCCGGTGCGCGGCGACCATGACCGCGGGCAGGGTGACGATCCGGATGATCGTCGCGTCGAGCAGGATCGCGGCCGACAGGCCCACGCCGATCTGCTTGAGCTCCATGAAACTCAGGGAACCGAAGATGGCGAACACGGCGACCATGACGACGGCCGCGCTCGTCACCACGCCGGCGGTTCGTACCACCCCGTCGAAGACCGAGCGCTGCACGGTCATGCCGCTCAGGGCGTTCTCCCGGATCCGGCTGACGACGAACACGTGGTAGTCGAGAGAGAGCCCGGACAGGACGACGAAGAGCAGGATCGGCACCCACGACACCACGTGACCGTTGGACTCGAACCCGAGCAGGCCCTCCGCCCACGTGTTCTGGAACACGAGGGTGAGGACGCCGAAGGCGGCCGCGGTGGACAGAAGGTTGAGACCCACGGTCACCAGCGCGACGAGGAGCGAGCGGTACACGACGAACATGAACACGAACGTCAGGGCGATGACGATGCCGATGACGAGCGGGAGCTTCTCGAGCAGGTTGCCCGTGTAGTCGACATCGGTCGCGATGTCACCCCCGACGGCGTGCTGAACCCCGGGGATCGTCGCGACCGTCTGGGGGACGATCGTCTCGCGGAGCGTCTCGACGGCGTCGCGGGCCTCGGGCGAGTCCGCCGTGAAGGGCACGTCCACCGGCACCACGACGGTCCGGCCGTCGTCCGACGCCCACGGCTCGCCGACACCGCTGTAGAGCTCGGGACGCTCGGCGACCAGGGCGGCGACCTCACCGAGCTCGTCCGCGAGGGAGCCGGTCTCCTCGGCGGGCACCTGCACGACGACCGTTGCGGTGTTGGACGTGCCCGGGAAGGCCTCGACGAGCGCGTCGTACCGCTGCATCGTCTCCAGGCTCCGCGGGAAGTCCTCCACCTGTGTGGTCTTGAGGCTCATGCCGAGGGCGGGGGCCGCGAGCGCCAGCAGGACGAGCAACGACCCGAGGAGGGCCGTGCGCGGGTGGCGGATCACGGGCCGCAGGAGCGCGGGCATGACACGCGGCTCACGCCCGCCGGACAGTCGCCAGACGAACGGCACACGCGGGGTGTCAACCCACCGCCCGAGCTTCGCGAGCATGGCCGGCAGGACGGTCAGCGAGGAGACCATCGCGACGAGGACGACGAGGATGGCCCCGGCGGCCATGCCGCTGAAGAAGGCGTCCTGGACGAGGAAGAGCCCGGCGAGGGACAGTGCGACCGCAGCGCCGGAGATGATCACCGAGTGGCCCGCCGTCTGTGCGGCGATCCCGATGGAGTCGATGTTGGTGCGTCCCGCGTGCCGCTCCTCGCGGAACCGGCGCAGGTAGAACAAGGAGTAGTCCACACCCACGGCCATGCCGACGAGGACGATGAGGTGCATGACCATGCCCTGGTCCGGGAACACCTGGGAGGCGACCGCCCACAGCCCGGTCGCGGAGGCGACGGAGGACAGCGCGAGCACCACCGGGATGCCCGCCATGACGATCGCACCGAACGCCACGAGGAGGATCACGAGCGTCACCGGGAGGCTGAGCACCGTCGCCTTCTCGACGTCCTCGGCGAGCCACTCCTGGAACTCCTGCTGGATGGAGGCCGGACCGACCTGCTCGATCGTCAGCCCGGGGTGCTCGGCGGCGACCTCGGCGGTGGCGTCGAGGAGGGGCTCGACCCGGTCCTGTGCCGTGTCGGGGTCGCCGGCCATCTCGGCCACGACGAGCAGTGCCGAGCCGTCGTCGGAGGGCACCGGCCCGGTCGCCTGCGCGACGCCTGGCAGGCCGCCCAGGGCGTCGACGATCTCGACGGCGGCCTGCTGCGCGGCCTCCGGGTCGCCGGCACCGGCGGCGGACCGGACGAGCACGCTCTCCACCGCGGGGGCGACGTAGCCGGCGTCGTCGGCGATCCGGAACGCGTCCCGCGCCTCGCCCGTCATGAGCTCGGCCTGGGTGGCCTGTCGCGGGGTGGCGACCATGCTCAGGCTGAACGTCACCGCGATGAGGAGGAACCAGACGAGCACGGCCTTCCACGGGTTGCGCGCGCTCCACAGGGCGATCCGCGTCGTGATCCCGTCGTGCGCACCGGCGGCCGGTGCGGGTGCCGCCCCAGGGGTGCTGTGCTTGTCATCCGTAGCGATCTGCATTCCGTCGTCCGTTCTCGAGGTGCGGATGGTCGTCGTGCGTGCGCGGCCCTGCGCCGCGACGCGGTGTGCGGTCAGGTGGCCGGTGAGGACCGAGGAGCGCCTGCATGCTCAATCCAAGTCGTGGAGACGTGCCCGCACAGGGGTGCCTGCACCCCTTTTGCGCCGTTCTCCACCGGTCCGTTCCTCACGCCCCCGACCGGTAGCGCCGGAGGCTGACCGTCACGCACCCGGTGAGCATGACGCTGCAGGTCACGGCGAGGACGACCCCCGGGTGCTGGGCCGGGAAGGAGGTGCCTGCCACCACCGGGTTCCCCCAGAGCTCGCGGCACACCTGGGCGACGGCGCTCACCGGGTTCCACTCCGCGACCGGCCGGAGCCATCCCGGCATGGCGCTCGGGGCGAGGATCGCGCTGGACACGAAGGTGAACAGCACGAGGATGAGCGCCCCGATCGCGTCGAGGGACTCCACCTGACGGACGACCATGCCGAGGGCGATCCCCAGCCACACGACCACGTAGACGAAGAGCGCGAGCACGCCGAACCCGAGGACGGTCTCCCCCACCGAGCCGGTGGGCCGCCAGCCGAGGACGAGCCCCGTCAGCGTGACGACGACGAGGCCGCCCAGCCCCACGACGAGGTCGCTGAGGCTGTGGGCCACGAGGACCGCGGAGCGGGAGATCGGCAGGGACCGGAACCGGTCCACGAGCCCCCGCTGGACGTCGATCCCTACGCTCACCCCCGTCGGCCCGAGGTTCGCCAGCGCCGTCTGAGCCGCGACCCCGGCGAGGAGGAAGTCGATGTAGCTCGACCCGCCGCCCGGGACCACGAGCGCGTCGCGGAAGAGGTACCCGACACCCACGAGCATGACGAGCGGGTTCATGACGACGCCGACGAGACGTCCGGGCGCCGCCGCCACGTGCCGCAGGCGACGACCGACGAGCGTCCCGATCTCCTGCACGGTGCGAACCGCCGCGGTCCCGCGGGAGACCGTCCCCGTGACGGGG
This sequence comes from Georgenia sp. Marseille-Q6866, assembly GCF_965111665.1. Taxonomy (NCBI): domain Bacteria; kingdom Bacillati; phylum Actinomycetota; class Actinomycetes; order Allobogoriellales; family Allobogoriellaceae; genus Georgenia; species Georgenia sp. Marseille-Q6866. The sequence goes on from NZ_CBCOOR010000011.1 coordinate 79,554, forward strand.
CGTCGTGCCGGCCCTGGACCGGCAGTGGGCTCCTGCCGCTTCGCCAAGGGGGGGTCGTGGCGTGCTCGGGGTGGTCGTCGTCATCGTCCTGCTCCTTGAGTGCGCGTGGCGGCCTGCGTGGGCAGGTCGGTGAGCCACCCGTCGAGCACACGGCCGATGGTCCGGCCCGGCCGCGGGTGCATCATGAGGTTGTGCTCGGCGTCGAGCGCCACGGCGACGACCGCGCCCGTCACGCCGGGTCGCCACCGCGCCGCCTGCTCGCGCGGGTCGGGCGTCCCGTCGGACATGGACACGACGACGTGGATGTCGCCGTCGAAGACCCGGGGCACGTGCGCCGCGACGAGCTCGCCGTGGTGGCGCATGAGGTCGACGAAGCGCTCGACGCGCCGCAGGCCCATCGCGGCGAGCGGGCTCGCCGTGGACTCGAGGAGGGAGAGCAGCTCCGCCGCGTTCCCCGGCAGCCCCTCCGGGCCGCCCTCGTACCCGCTCATGTCCACGTCGAGGTACTCGGTGAAGCTGCTCACCAGGTCCTGCTCGGCGGGGATGTCCTGCGACCCGGCGCGGAACGGGTAGCCGTCGACGCTCACGAGGAGCGCGACGCGTTCACCGGCTGCCTGCAGCTGCACCGCCATCTCCTGGGCGACGATGCCACCGTAGGACCAGCCGAAGAGGTGGTACGGCCCGGACGGTTGGATCTCCTGCACCCGGCGGACGTAGTCGGCGGCGACCTCCGGCACCGACCCCGGCAGCGGGACGTCCGGGTCCGCGGCGGGAGCCTGCAGGCCGACGATCGGGCGGTCCCGGTCGACCGACTCGGTGAGGCCCAGGTACGGGAGGGCGAGCCCGACGCCGCCGTGGACGCAGAACACCGGGTCGAGCGCGCCCTCACCGCGGATCCCGAGGACGGGTGCGTACGGGTCGGCCGCGCCCGACGCGGCGGCCAACCGCTGCGCGTGGCCGCGCCCGATGACGACGATCGCAAATAGGGACGAATCGGTGAACTTATGGTGACCGTTGGTTGACCTGAACGCCGGTCATCTTATGCTTCTGGACTGGCGCTCTCCACCTTTGGTACCACAATCCGTACAGTCGTCGGGCCGCCGGCCGGGCTCGTCACCGCGAGCTCCCCGTCGAACGCCGCGAGACGCCGCCGGATCCCGTGCAGCCCGCCGGCAGGCTCCTCCGTCGCCCCGCCGAAGCCGTTGTCCCGCACCGTGACCTCGACGACGTCGGACGACTCGGTCACCTGGATGTCCACGCGGTCGGCCCGGGAGTGCTTCGCCGCGTTGGTGAGGCACTCCGAGACCGCGAAGTACACGGCCGACTCGAGAGGGGCGATCAGCCGGGTCCGAAGGGTCGACGTCACCGACGCAGAGATCGGTGAGTCGGCCGCGACCGCGCGCAGCGCCTCGGACAGTCCGCGGTCGGCGAGCACCGGCGGGTGGATCCCTCGCACGAGGTCACGGATCTCGGTGAGCGCCTGCGACGAGCTGCCCTTGGCCTCCCGGAGGATCTTGCGGGCGCCCTCCGGGTCGCGCTCGAGGATCTGCTCGGCGGCGCCGAGCGCCATGCCCATGGCCACCAGCCGTGCCTGCGCGCCGTCGTGCAGGTCCCGCTCGATCCGACGCAGCTCCGCCGCCTGCATCTCGACCGCGTCCTGCCGGGTCTCGGACAGGTGGTCGACCCGGTCACGGAGCTCGGCGACGCTGGGTGGGGAGAGCATGACGCGCACCCACCGGGCATGGAGGTCCACCAGGGGCCGCGCCACTCGCAGGGCGACGGCAATCTCGAGCGCCCCGAGCACCGAGGCCCCCACCGCCAGGCCCTGGCTGCGGAGCGGGAGGAACCAGTACCAGCTGTTCTCGAAGGCGCTCGTCACCGGCTCCCACAGGACGAGCAGGAGGATCCCCCAGACACCGTGGACGACGAGCGCCAGTGGCAGGAGCCCGAGCGCTCCCCCGACGAACGGGTTGACGAGGTGCCACAGCAGGTCGCGACGCGTCATCGGGTCCTGGAGCAGGGCGAGGGCGTGCCTCACGCCGGACGCGACCCCGCTGCCCTGGCGTGCGTAGAAGCGGTAGCCGGCGCGCACGTGGAGGCCCGAGTAGGCCGCCGCGAGCCGCCTGTGCTGCTGCGCGTCGGAGCGCACGAGGAGCAGGGCGGGGCGGACGAGGGGGATGCCGACGAGCACGGCGACCAGGCAGAGCACGACAGTCAGCCACAGGGCGACGAGGGCGTCGCGGACGGCGAGCGCGAACAGGACCGTCCCGCGGCCCAGGTTGCGCAGGGCACCGGCCCGCGCACTGCCGGGCTCGGTGGCGTCGGTCGAGGTGGGGCCGGTGTCCTCGCCTGTGGTCACGGTGGTCCTGTCGTTCGTCGGGCGTCCTGCGGCGGCGGTCGCTGCTGATGTCATGCGTCCGAGTCTTGTCGACAGCCACGTGGTCGCACAGGGGTGCAGGCACCTGTCTGTCGGCGATCATAGGCCCGTCCGGACCTCCCCTATGCTTGTCCGGTCCGCAGGTTGATCCGTCCCAACCGCAGCGCACGGGGGACGCAGGAACGAGAGGCGCCCGCATGCGCATCGTCGTGGCGGAGGACCAGCTGCTGCTCCGCGAGGGGTTGGTGCGTCTGCTCGAGAGCCACGACGTCGAGGTCGTCGCGGCGGTCAGTGACAGCACACAGATCCTGCCGGCGATCGACGAGCACCAGCCGGACCTTGCCCTGCTCGACATCCGGCTGCCCCCGACCCTCACGGACGAGGGGCTCGTCGCCGCGCGGGAGATCCGACGGCTCCACCCGGGGCACCCCGTCGTCATGCTCTCGCAGTACGTGGAGCAGCTGTACGTCGACGAGCTCCTGTCCGACGCACGCGGGGCCGTCGGTTACCTGCTCAAGGACCGGGTGTTCGACGGAGCGCAGTTCGTCTCCGACCTGCGGACGGTGGCATCGGGCGGGACCGTCGTCGACCCGGACGTCGTCAACCGCCTGCTGCAGCGCCGTCGCCACCAGGAGCGCCTGAGCAGGCTGAGCCCGCGCGAGATGGAGGCCCTGGCCTACATCGCAGAGGGCGACTCGAACGGGCAGATCGCCGCCAAGATGGTGGTCACGGAGAAGGCCGTCTCCAACCTCATCAACAGCTTGCTGGCGAAGCTCGACCTGCCGCAGTCGGCGGAGACGTCCCGCCGGGTGCTCGCGGTGCTCACCTACCTGCGGTCCTGAGAACAGTCGCTCAGGCTCGGCGCAGGACGACGGGAAAGTCTGCGCCGATGACGCACACGCTTGCGTGGTACGCGTCGCCGAGGAGCGGGTGGACGAGGTCGGTGAGGTGGGCGGCCTCGGGCGCGAGCCCCGCGAGGTCGGGGTGGTTACCTACCGCGAGCACCCGGGGAGGCTGCCCGGCCGGGGAGAGGGCCACCTGCGTCATGGGCACCATGAGCCCGACACCCACCGCCTTGAGCACGGCCTCCTTGCGAGTCCATCGGGTCATCATCAGGGCACAACCGAGGTCGGGTTCGTCCGCGTCGGCCACCCGCTCCTCCGGGGTGCTGACGAGCTCGTCGATGCCCTCGCGGCGCGTCCGGCAGGACTCGACGTCGACACCCACCCGCACGGGCGCGGTCCCGGGCGGGGTCTCGACGACCGACACGACGACGAGGTCGTCGCTGTGCGACAGGGACATGGACGCGCGGCCGGCGAGTGAGCCGCCCGGGGAGACCGGTCCGTGCTCGTCGCTGCCACACCCGGGGCAGGAGCGCACGAGGGGGGCGTCGACCCCGGTGAGCTCGAGGAGCGCCCGATGCTGGAGCGCCACCCCGGCAGCGAAGCGCGCCCGGTCGGCGGGCTGGCGGTACGCGGACCAGCGCCGCACCTCTGCGGGGCTCAACCCGCCCGGTGGGTCCGCCCGGTCCCCCGTCGGGCGAAGGGTCCCGACGCGCGCGATCCAGACGTGGCAGACGAGCCCGTCCGGAGCGGGGTCACCACTCGGCGCCACCTGCGGTGCGGAGGATGCCGGAGAGCGAGCGACCATGTTCACGAGCCTACGGTCATGCCGTGCCACTCGGTCACGGGCGCGTCGTTGCTGCTGGCTCCCGCGACTGGACTCGAACCAGTAACCGTCCGATTAACAGTCGGATGCTCTGCCAATTGAGCTACGCGGGATCGTGCGGCTCGACTCTAACAGGACGGCGGCGTGCACCGGGAGTCGCCCACGGGCGCCCCGGCTGTGAGTTGGGCCGCACTTCAGCCGGTGAGGCCGACGGCCTCGCGGACCCGGCGCTCGAGCGCGTCGATCTCACGGTCGGCCTCCTCGCCACGGGGCAGCGGGCCGAAGGCGGTGACCTGGGAGTACAGGCTCCCGTCCTCGCGGCGGCGGACGATGGCGCGCACCCGGGTACCGCCGACCTCCACGGTCTCGTGGTGGACCACGGAGGACTGCACCCGCTCGCGGAGCGTCGAGGTGAAGACCTCGACCTCGTCCGACTCCAGGACGAGCGGCTGGTCCGGGTGCTCCCGGTCGGCCCACGTGATCGTGAAGGTGCGGGTCTCCCCGTCCCAGGAGCCGTTCTCGATCTCGTGCCACGCCGTGCGCTGGCCGAGCCCGTCCTCGCCCACGACGATCAGCGCGTCACGGACGACGACGGCGTAGGACCCGTTGGTCATGGCGGCGAAGGCGAGCGGCCGGTCACCCTTGGGAAGGTGCGCGGCGACGGCGTCGGGCAGGCGGGCGGAACGACGGAAGATCGGCACGCCCTCACGGTATCCCGACCGCCGGCCGCTAGGATTGCCGGGCCGTGGCGGCCCGTGCCGCTCCGCGCCCCAGTAGCTCAGCCGGTCAGAGCAGCGGACTCATAATCCGTCGGTCGTGGGTTCAAGCCCCACCTGGGGCACCAGCCGTCGGAGCCGCCGCCGGTGGCCCACCGGGTCATGCGACAGTTCACCGGGCATCGCGGAGCGTCAACCGGCAGCCCGGCAGGTGTCGGCGTGCCTGTTGAAGTCGATATTGAACAGGTCGCCTTGGATGCGCTCGCCGTCGGCGTTGTTTGCCTGGACGTCCTCGCTGACTGCGTCGAGTGCGTCGGCGTCGCGGTCGAATGCGGCCTGCAGCGCTTCCGTCGTGATGTCCCGGAACTCCTGATAGACGTCGCCGTAGTCCTCCGCGAGGTCGAAGGCCCGCTCGGCCTCTTCCAGGGCGGTGAGGCAAGCCTCGGGCACGGTCTCGACGGTCTCGGTGACCGTCTCCGTCTTGGTCTCGACGATAGTTTCGGGCTCGATCGTCGCGCCGGCGATGAGGACGCCGGCTCCGCCGCCGACGAGGGCGGCGAGGATCCCGGTGATGGCGAGGGCAGCGTTGGAGGGCATGTGTCGATTGTGGCGCCGACCACCGACAGGCATGTGCGGTTCTCTGCGGTGATCCTCGCCCGCGCTGTACACCGAAACTGAGACGTCTCCGTTTCGGGGGCGGCGACTGACGCGAAACAGTACGGTCGCTCGATCACACCTGGGGGCGTCGGGTCCCGGGGAGAGGAAGGGGACGCCGCCATGGACAGCGCTGCCTGGGTAGCCGTCGTCAGTGCGGCAATCGCACTGGGAGTCGGCATCGCAAGTTGGTTCCAACTGAGTGCCATGAAGGAGCAGACCGAGCTGCAGCGGCAAGCGCAGCGGGATACCGCCACGCCCTACGTGTGGGTGGACTTTCGCATGGACCCCACTCACTCCTGGCTCGTCCAGCTGGTGGTGAAGAATGAGGGGCCGACGGTGGCTGAGAACGTGCGCATCACACTCGATCCGCCCGTCAACCGTGTCCGCAACAACGGCGACTTCGGCGACCTGACGAAGCTGGCGGCGCTGAGCACCGGGCTCGTGTCGATGCCGCCGGGGAGAGAGATGCGGTGGACAATCGGATCGCACGCGGAGGTTTACGAGCAGAACGTCCTGACCAAGCACCGCGTGTCGGTCACCTTCGATGGGCCCTTCGGGCCGGTGGGGCCCCTGGAGTATGACCTCGACTTCAACGACTTCCCCGGTGTCTCCACCATGCAGGTGGGGTCGCTCCACGAGGTGGCGAAGGCCATCGAAACGGCGGCGAAGGCGGTGAGCGGTAGCCGGTCTCACTGACGCTGGGAACCGTTCAAGCCACCGGCAGAGAATAAGGGCTGCCTACGCTCTGCCGGAGCCTCCGCGAGCAGCGGAGCGGCGACGTGCGGTGGTAGATGCTGAGGAACGTGTCGCCGGCATCGTCGATCATCGGCCCTCACTCGCCCCACACGTCGCTCGGGTGCAACGCCTTCTACCCCGACGCGGCATGTCGATCTTGTCGGTAGTGGGCAGTGTCGGGTTGGCGCAGATGTAGTCGGTGGCCCCGGAACCGTACCGTCACAGGCCACGGGCACCCGACACATGGAGGCACCGCCCCGGGCGAGTCCCTACCTCTGGGGGGAGAAGGAGGAACCCGGGATCCGGGGCGGTGCGTGTCCTACGTTAGTCGGAAGTACGCCTCCTCCGGAAGTAGGAGCAAGCGACTGTGGCGCAACGCACATTCCGCTCATTTTCAGCGTTCCGCTTGGTCGACCGGACGAACCGGACAGAACGCCCCGGTCCGGGTGGGATTCGCGCCGGGATGTTTCCAGCCACGTACCCCTCGGTACGTCACACGGTCCTCTCCGGCACACTGCTCTCGTGACCACACCTGACATCGCCCAGGTCCTCGCCGCGTGGCGCGCCGCCGGCGCCCACGTCGACCTCGGCGCTCCCGGCGACGACGGGCTCATCACCCGCGCGGAGTCCGAGCTCGGGTTCGCCCTCCCGCAGGAGGTCCGCGAGCTCTACGCCGCGTGCAACGGGATGGCACTCGCCTCCGGGGACCTCGTCCTCCACCCACTCGTCGGCCCGCATGGCGAGGGCGTCACCACGGCGTCCCGGCAGCTGCGGGAGTGGGACTGGCCGGTACCCCAGGAGCTGCTCGTCATCGGGGGCAACGGCGGGGACGAGGTCCTCGCGGTGTGGGTCGTGCCCGAGGCGCGCCGCACCCTCGTCGTCATGATGGGATCGCCGGCCGAGGAGCCGGACCTCGCGGTCCTCGGCACCAGCCTCGCCGGCTTCCTCGCCGCGTGGTCGGCGTACTTCCTCCCGCTCGGCGACCCGGGCGACGACCCTGCCGTCGCGGACTGCCTGGCCGAGCTGGGCGCGCCCCCGCCGGAGACGAGTCCCGACGACGAGGAGCACTTCCTCCGCCTCCTCGCCTGGGCCTCCCCCGACCTGCCCGACGTGCGCCCCGACCCCTACGAGCGTCCGCTCTCCTCCGCCGAGCTCACCCGCCTCGCCCAGCAGGCGTAAGCGCCTCATTCACCGAGAGCCGGACTCCTCCGCGGAGGAATCCGGCTCTCGGCGACAGGGGGTGGCGCGCGGAGCGGTCGGGCAGGAGGGCTGGGGGAGCCTCCGCCCGCTTCAGCTCGTCGGCGCTGGGTCGATGATCTGCAGGTCCTCGACCAGCTGGAGGAAGGCCCGCGCGTAGGGGCTGTAGGAGACCTCGTCGCGTACGCGTTCCCAGTCGATCTGCTCGCGCAGCGCGCGGGTGAAGGGCAGCAGCCGGCCGAAGTCGCAGTAGTGCTCCCCGAGCACCCGCAGCTTGGAGGACAGCACGTCGGTGGCGCTGAGCACCGGCATCCGCACGGCCAGCACCTCGAGCATGTCGGCCCGCTCGAAGAGCTCGTCGTGCACCGGCTCCCCGGACATCCGGTAGAGCACGTCGACGAGCTGGCCCTTGTGGTACGCCTTGAACAGCCAGTTCTCCGCGGGCTCGTGGACGTCGAGACCGGCCGCGCCGATCGCGGCCCGCGCCTGGTCGATGTGCTCCTCCTTGATGACGAAGTCGGCGTCGTGCTCCGGCTCCGGCGCACCGCGCACCCAGGCGGCGTAGCTCCCGCACAGCGCGAAGGGGATCTCCGCCTCCGTCAGGGCCACCGCCGCCATGCGCAGGGCGTCGTGCAGCGCCTCTCGTTCCTCGTCTGCCATGGCAAGGGTCTACACGAGGGTGTGCGCTCCTGCACCGTGAGAACCACAATCGAGGTCATGCGCCTGGCCACCTTCAACATCCTGCACGGACGCTCCCTCGTCGACGACGCGGTGGACCTCGATCGGTACGCCCGCGCGGTCCGCGCCCTGGACGCCGACATCCTCGCCCTCCAGGAGGTGGACCGCGACCAGCCCCGTTCCCACGGCGCCGACCTCACGACGATCGCCGCCGAGGCGATGGGCGCCGTCGACCACCGCTTCGCCGCCACCCTGGCGGGCCTCCCGACGACGTGGTCGGCCGCCACCGGCGAGCTCCAGCCCGGGACCGCGAGCTACGGCGTCGCCCTTCTCTCGCGCTGGCCGGTCCGCTCGTGGACCGTCATTCCGCTCGACGCCATGCACGGCCCGGTACCGGTCGTCTTCGACGGCGCCGAGGAGCCGACGATGGTGACCGACGAGCCGCGCGTCGCCGTCGCCGCCGTCGTCGAGACGCCCGAGGGGCCGATGACCGCGGTCTCCACCCACCTCACCTTCATCCCCGACTGGACGACGGTGCAGCTCGAGCGGCTCGTCGCCGCCCTCGCGGAGATGCCACGCCCCGCCGTCCTCATGGGCGACCTCAACATGGCCGGGTCACGCCCCACCGTGGCGACCGGCTGGCGGTCCCTCGCCGACGCGCTCACCTTCCCGGTCTCCCACCCGGACCGGCAGATCGACCACATCCTCGCCGAGGGCGCCATCCGGGCCGCCGGTGAGGCACGGTCCGTGGCCACCGGCCTCTCCGACCACCGGGCACTCGTCGTCGACGTCGAGCGCGGCTGGCACGGCTGAGCGCGGGAGGGGCGGCCCCACAGCGGCCGCCCCTCCCCCGGATCAGCCCGCCTGCCCGAACCTGCGGCGCAGGACCGGGATCGCGATCCCGACGGCGACGAGCAGGGCCGCGACACCGCCCAGCACCCCGACGGCGGCTCCCGTCTGGGCAAGTCCGCCGCCCGCACCGCCGGTCGGCACGTCCACCGGCGCCACGGTGGGCGGGTCGACGGCGGGCGGCTCGGTGGGCGCGGGCTCGACCGGCTCCGGCGTCGTCGGCTCCGGCTCGGGCTCGGTGGGAGCAGGCTCGGTCGGCTCGGGGTCGGCCGGCTCCGGGTCGGTCGGCGCCGGCGCCGCGATCTCCGGCGTGCTCGCCGGGGCGGTGCGGTGGCCGGTCGCCTGCTCGTAGTCGTAGGCCATGGCGAGCAGCTCGGGCTCACTGAACGGCAGGCCCATGAGCTCGAGCCCGACGGGCAGGCCGGCGTCGGTGAAGCCGGCGGGCACGGTGAGCGAGGGGAAGCCGGTCTGCGCCGAGGAGGCGCAGTTCGTGCCCGGCTGGGACTCCCCGACCGGCTGCGCGACCTGCCGGATCGTCGGGTAGGCGAGGGCGTCGATGCCGCCCTCCTCGAAGGTCTCGACGAGGATCTCCCGCGCGCGGTCTTGCTTGTCGAGCCGCTCCAGGTACTCGGGGGTGGGCATCTCGGGTGCGGCGTCGAAGCTCTCGAGGGTCGTGAGCACCGACGGCGTGACGTCACCGCTCGCGACGACGTCGGACAGCGTGAGCTCGTCCGCCGGCGCGGTCAGCGCCGCCAGCCCCTCGGGCCACTCGGCACCGTCCTGGGCGAGGTAGGTGTTGAGGTCGCGCTTGAACTCGTCACCGATGACGCCGGACTGCGCGATCGCGTCGACGTACTCCTGCGGCATCTCGATCTCGACGACGGTCGCCCCCTGCTCCTCCAGGTCCGCGGTCGCGGCCACGACGAGGGCACTCGTGGGCTCCTCGGCCGGCGTCGCCCCGAGGTACTCGGGGTTGACGAGGAGGCCGATGGTGCGGCCCTCGAGCGCGCCGTCGTCGAGCACGTCGCGGTACGACTCGGGGACCAGGCCCTCCGCACGCACCGTCACCGGGTCCTTGGGGTCGTGGCCGACGGTGGCGTCGAGGAAGATCGCCACGTCCTCGACGGTCTTGGCGATCGGGCCACCGACGTCCTGGGTGTCGGACATCGGGGCGATCCCGTCGCGGCTCAGCAGGCCCATCGTCGGGCGCAGCCCGACGAGGTTGTTCTGCGCGGCCGGGATGCGGATGGAGCCGCACGTGTCGGAGCCGAGCCCCGCCGTCGCGAAGCTGGCCGCCACGCTCGCGCCGGTGCCACCGCTGCTGCCGCCCGGGTTGCGGGTCTGGTCGTAGGGGTTGCGGGTCTGCCCGCCGAGCGAGCTGATGCTCGTGATGCCGGCGGCGAACTCGTGGAGGTTCGTCTTGGCGATGACGATCGCACCGGCAGCACGGAGCCGCTCCACCTGGGTCGCGTCGTCGGGCGCCTGGAATTCCGCGAGCGCCACCGAGCCGTTGGACGTGGGCATGTCCCCGGTGTCGTAGTTGTCCTTGACGACGATCGGCACCCCGTGGAGCGGCCCGCGGACCGTGCCGGCGGCGCGCTCCGCGTCGAGGGCCGCCGCCTCCGCGAGCGCGTTCTCGTTGAGGGTGATGACCGCGGAGAGCCCGGGCTGGTCGTCGTAGGCGTCGTCGTACATCGCGATGCGCTCGAGGTAGCGCTCGACGAGGGCGACGGACGTCGTCGCCCCCGAGTCCAGGAGCGCGGCGGCGTCGGCCACGCCGAGCTCGACGACGGCAGGGTAGGGCTCAGGGGTGGGGACGATGCCGAAGGCGGACGGCGCGGCGACGCTCAGGCAGGCGACGCTCGCGGTCGCTGCCAGCACGCCGACGCGCCGTCTGGCGCGTGCTGGTCTCGTGTCGGGTGTGCGCATGGTGCTCCTCGTCTCGCGGGACGCGCGTGGGGCGCGAGGGCCACCGGGGCCCTGTCCCGCACGCTAGGAGCGCCGTGTTTCGCAGCAGTTGCGCCCGCGTTTCGGCACGTGACGAGCTGCGCTCAGCTGTCCTCGCGCAGGGCACGGCGCCGGTTCTCCATGGCGACGAGCTCGGCGAAGAGCGCGACCGCCTCCTCGCTGTCCGGCGGCGTGCGCTGCAGACGGCCCTTGAGGTCGGCGATCTGCCGGGTCAGCCCCATCTGGATGAGGGACATGAGGACGCCGCGGGCGTAGTTGCCCAGCGCCTCCGGCCGGTCCTCGGGCAGGGGCGCGACGGCGAGCTCCGTGATGACGCCGGCGACGGGCCCGACGGAGTTCTCCCGCAGCGTCTCGGTCCACCAGCTGGCGGCGTGACGCTCGCCGTCGGCGCGGCCACGCTCCTGGCTCGCACGGTCGAGCTCGGCCCCGTACGCCCGGGTGCCGCCGGCCGCGCGGATCGCGTCGTGGACGCCGCGGTAGGCCGGGACGGTGAAGGTGTCCGGCGGCAGGTCGTCGAAGCCGGCGCCGAGGGCCAGGTGGGGCAGCTGGAGGACGACCTCGAGCACCTGTCGCTCGAGGCGTGCCACCGGGTCCTCGCGGCCCGGACGGCTCGCCTGGCGGGCGGAGGAGGACTCGGCCGGGTGCCGTCCGCCGTCGTTCCCGCGCGAGGAGCCGCCGTAGCGGCCGCCCTGCTCACCGCGCCCACGCTGCGGGGCCTCGGCGGCACCTCCGCCGCTGCGCTCGGCCTGGCCGACGGCGCGACGCACCGCGACCTCGTCCATCCCGAGCCAGCCGGCCAGCTCGCGGGCGTACTCCGCGCGCAGGGCGCGGTCGCGGATGCCGGCGACGACGGGCGCGGCGGACCGCAGCCCGGAGACGCGCCCCTCGGCGGTGTTGAGGTCCACCTGCCGCAGCGCCGAGCGGATCGCGAAGGCGAACAGGGGCTCACGGCTGTCGACGAGGCCGCGGACGGCCGCCTCCCCGCGCTGCTGGCGCAGGTCGCAGGGGTCCATGCCGCTGGGCTCGACGGCGACGAAGGTCTGCGAGGCGAACTTCTGGTCCTCGCCGAAGGCCCGCAGCGCCGCCTTCTGGCCGGCCTCGTCGCCGTCGAAGGTGAAGATCACCTCCCCGCCACGCGTGGCGCCGGAGGACAGCATGACGCCGGACGCGGCGTCGCCGCTGTCCCCGAGCAGCCGGCGCACGATGCGCACGTGGTCGGCACCGAAAGCGGTGCCGCACGTCGCGATCGCCGTCCCCACGCCCGAGAGGTGGGCGGCCATGACGTCGGTGTAGCCCTCGACGACGACGACCCGCTTGTCCTTGGCGATCGCCCGCTTGGCGAGGTCGATGCCGTAGAGGACGGAGGATTTCTTGTAGATCGGCGTCTCGGGGGTGTTGAGGTACTTGGGCCCCTGGTCGTCGTCGGACAGGCGGCGCGCGCCGAAACCGATCGTGTCCCCGGTGACGTCGCGGATCGGCCACACGAGCCGGCCGCGGAAGCGGTCGTAGACACCGCGGTTGCCCTGGCTGACGAGCCCGGAGGCAATGAGCTCGGGCTCGGTGAAGCCGCGGCCGCGCAGGTGACGCAGCAGTCCGTCCCAGCCCTGGGGGGCGAAGCCGACCCCGAAGGTGGCCGCGGCCTGCTCGTCGAAGCTGCGCTCGGCGAGGAAGCGGCGCCCGATCTGCGCCTGCGGGGTGAGGAGCTGCTCGCGGAAGAACTCCTCGGCCACCCGGTGAGCGTCGATGAGACGCTGGCGGCGGCCGTGGTCACCGCCCGGGCGGGCGGGCCCGCCGTCCTCGTAGCGCAGCTGGATCCCGGTGCGGCCGGCGAGGTGCTCGACGGCCTCGGCGAAGGTGAGGCTGTCGATCTTCTGGACGAAGGAGATGACGTCCCCGCCCTCGTCGCAGCCGAAGCAGTGCCACAGGCCGAGCTGGGGACGGACGTGGAAGCTGGGCGTGCGCTCGTCGTGGAAGGGGCACAGGCCCTTCATCGAGCCGACGCCCGCCTGGCGGAGCGTCACGTGCGCGCCCACGATCTCCTCGATGCGGGCACGCTCGCGGACGGTCGCGATGTCCTCCCGCTTGATCAGCCCTGCCACGCCCTGAGTGTAGGTCGTCCGCGCCGGACCCAGGCGGTCTCCGCACGGCGGGAGCTGGTCGCATCCCCAGTGTGTGCTGCGTCACCAGGGGTATACCCTGGGGTAAGCCGTCAGGAGCGCTCAGCTTCTTCCCCCAGGCGCGGCCCAGCGTTCCCTGGGGCGGCGGTCGTCTCCGAGCGAGGACCTGGGTCCAGACCCTGCTGACCGTCCTGGAGAACCCGATGTCGACTCGATCACTTGCGCGCGCCTGCCCCGCCGCTCGTCCACTCCGCGCCTCGACGGTGACGCCATGGACCTGAGACTCGATGAGGAGCTCGGACCCGCCATGGCCCGGGCATCCGGCCTCCTCCTGGCCGGCCGTGTGGTCGAGGCCGTGCTGCCGCTGCTGACGGCGACGGCGCTCCACGTGGTCCCGGCCGCAGTCGGCTCCGGCATCACCCTGCCGGGCGCCGACGGCGCACATGTCACGGCCGCTGGCACCGACCCCCTCGTGGAGAGGGCTGACGCGTTGCAGTACGAGCTCGACGAGGGCCCCTGCCTGGACGCGTGGCGCCAGCGTCGCTACATCGTGGCCGACGACCTCACCGCCGACGAGCGGTGGCCCCGGTGGGCGCCGCGGGCCGCCGAGCTCGGCCTGCGCTCCGTGGCGAGCGCCGGCCTGGTCGCCGGGGAGGCCGCCGTGGGGGCGATCAAGCTGTACTCGACGGACCCGGCGGCCTTCGACGAGTCCGACCGGTCCGCGCTGGTCCTCTTCGCCGCACAGGCGGCGATCCTCGTCAACAGCGCCCGGACCTCCGAGCGCGCCGGACACCTGAGCGAGGACGTGCAGGCCGCCCTTCGGGAGCGGGACACCGTCACCCGCGCGACCGGGCTCGTCATGGGACGGGAGAAGGTGCCGGAGGACCGGGCGTTCAGCTACCTCATGGGCCGGGCGCAGAGCGAGGGGACGTCGCTCCACGACGCCGCCGCCCGGCTGCTCCGTTCCGCGGCCGGAGGCTAGCGCCATGGTCGTCCTCACGCCAGGACGCCAACGAGAGCTGTGCCGGCACGCCCAGGTGAGCGCCCGGCTCAGCACGGACGAGCTGTGGAGGCGGTACTTCGCGGTCGGCGGGACCGCGGGCGCCGTCGAGCTGGACGCCTACCTCAACGGCGCCCTCGACCTCCCGACCGACCAGCGCGACCGGGTGGCGCTGGCCATCAACGAGCACATCGACGCGCTCGCCGGCAAGGTGCGCGCACCGTACTCGCGCCCCGTGCGCTCCGTCGGCGACCAGGACGCCGCCCTCGCCGCGCTTCGCGAGCTGCTCCGTGGCAGCCACCTCGCACCGCCGGACCGGCTCCCGGCAGCCCTCGACGCCGCGGCGGCGCACCTGGGGTTCACGACGGTGCTGTACCTCGCCGACTACGCCAACGAGCTGCTCGTCCCCTTCCCCGGGCGGCACGGTACCGACCGCCCACCGGTGACGATCGATGCCACCCTCGCCGGGCGGGCCTACCGGCACGTCAAGCCGCAGACCACCGTCAGCGGCGACGGCCAGGCCCGCATCTGGATGCCCGTGCTCGACGGCGTCGAACGCATCGGCGTGCTCGACGTCATGCTGGAGGACTCCCTCGACCTGCACGACCCTGTCCTGCACCGCCAGGTGTGGATGGTGTCCCACTACCTCGGTCACCTGGTCACGGTGCTGGAGGTGCTCGGTGACCGCATCGACGCGGTCCGTCGCACACGCCCGCGCAGCATCGAGGCGGAGCTCGTGTGGAGCCTGCTCCCGCCGCTGACCGCCGGCACCGACAAGGTCCTCCTCAGCGGCCGGCTCGAGCCGGCCCACGCCGTCGGCGGGGACGTCTTCGACTACTCGCTGTCCCCCACCCGCGCCCACTTCGCCGTCATCGACGCCACCGGCCACGACCTCCGGGCCGGGATGGCCGCGGCGGTGAGCCTCGCGGCCTACCGCAACGCCCGCCGCCAGGGCCACGGCCTCTTCGCGCAGGCGGACGCCGTCCACCGCACGCTCGCCGAGCACTTCGGCGACTACTCCATGTTCGCCACCGGGGTGTTCGGTGAGCTGGACCTCGACTCCGGTCGCCTGCGCTACTTCGTCCCCGGGCATCCCGCTCCCCTGCTCCTGCGCCGTGGCAAGGTCGTCAAGACTCTCGCCCAGGGCCGTCGTTCGCTCCTGGGGCTCGACGTCTCGAGCGCGGCGCTGGGCGAGGAGCGGCTCGAGGCCGGCGACACCGTCGTCGTGTACACCGACGGCATCACCGAGGCCCGCGACTCCGCGCGCCAGCTCTTCGGGACGGCACGACTCGTCGACATCATCGAGCGTGCCGCCGCCGACGGCAAGCCGCTCCCGGAGATCTCCCGCAGCGTGCTGCAGGCCCTCCTGCGGCACCAGAAGGGAGTCCTGCAGGACGACGCGTCGATCGTCCTCGTCCAGTGGACGACCGAGGGTCAGGCCGACCTGGACCCCACGCTCCTGCGGACCTGAGGCCCCGGCCCGCTACCCGCAGAGGCGCTGGTGCCAGGCCTGGGCGCTGGTGTCGGTGAGGGAGGCGACCTGGTCGACGACCACACGCAGCCGGGCGCCGTCGTCCGCCGCCTCCTCCCAGTCCGCGACGAAGGTCGGCTCGAGCTCGGCCGGCCCGGCCGCGAGGAGCGCCTCGGTGAGCTGCGTGAGCATCGTCCGCTGCCGCTGGTAGACCGGCTCGCTCTCCCGCGGCGCCATGACGTAGTGCGCGGTGACGCCCTTGAGGACGACGATCTCGGCGAGCGTGTCGTCCGGGACGACGAGGTCCGCGCCGTAGCGCGTGAGCGGGCCGTCCCCGAAGCGCTCGCGGGTGGCGTCGTGGGCAGCGTTGCAGAAGCGGCCGATGAGCTGGCTCGTCATGTCCTTGAGCGCCGCGCGGTCACGCCGGCTCTCGCTCCACGTCTCCAGCCACACCGGCAGCGCGACGAGACGCTCGAGGGCCGCGCCGAGCACGTCGTCGGACACGGCCGGGTTGTACCACTGGCGCGTCTGGGCGACGACGGCGGCCTGCTGGTCCGCCTGTCGCAGCACCGCGAGGTCGATGCGCCCCCCGACGACGGCGTCCTCGACGTCGTGCACCGAGTAGGAGATGTCGTCGGCCAGGTCCATGACCTGGCCCTCGATCGACAGGCGCCGGTCCGGGGCGCCCTCCCGCATCCAGGTGAAGACGGGCAGGTCGTCGGCGTAGACCCCGAACTTGCGCGAGGGGCGCCCGCCCGGCTTCTTCGGCGCCTCCTCCACCGGCCACGGGTACTTCGTGGCGGCGTCCAGGCTCGCGCGGGTGAGGTTGAGCCCCACGGGGCTGCCGTCGGCGGTGAAGGCCTTGGGCTCGAGGCGGGTGAGCAGTCGCAGCGTCTGCGCGTTGCCCTCGAAGCCGCCGATGTCCGCGGCCGCCTCGTCCAGCGCCCGCTCGCCGTTGTGCCCGAAGGGCGGGTGGCCGAGGTCGTGGGCCAGGCAGGCGGTGTCGACGACGTCGGGGTCGCAGCCCAGCGTCTTGCCGAGCTCGCGGCCCACCTGCGCGACCTCGAGGGAGTGGGTGAGCCGGGTGCGGACGAAGTCGTCGCTCGAGGGCCCCAGCACCTGCGTCTTCGCGCCGAGGCGCCGCAGCGCCGAGGAGTGGACCACGCGGGCGCGGTCTCGCTCGAAGGCGGTGCGGTTGGGGTTCTTCGGCTCCTCCTGCCACCAGCGCTCACGGTCGGCCGGGCCGTACGCTTCCAAGTCCTCCACGGCCCGAGCCTATGGCGGATCGGCGGTAACACGGTGCTCATCCACACCGGTGTCGGACCCCGGCACTAGCGTGGGGCCATGGCACTGACCCGTGAGGACCGTGAGCAGTTCCTGGCCGAGCCGCACATCGGTGCGCTGTCCGTGGCGGCCGAGCCGGGCCGGGCGCCGCTCGTCGTGCCGATCTGGTACCAGTACACGCCCGGTGGGCGGCTGTGGGTGC
This sequence comes from Georgenia sp. Marseille-Q6866, assembly GCF_965111665.1. Classification (NCBI taxonomy): domain Bacteria; kingdom Bacillati; phylum Actinomycetota; class Actinomycetes; order Allobogoriellales; family Allobogoriellaceae; genus Georgenia; species Georgenia sp. Marseille-Q6866. Next base: position 96,473 of record NZ_CBCOOR010000011.1, read on the forward strand.
TCACCGGCGGGCAGTCGCGCAAGGCCCGCCTCATCGAGGCCTCCGGCCGCTTCAGCCTCATGGCCGAGCGCGTCACTCCCACCGTCCGCTACGTCTCCGTCGAGGGACCGGTGACCGGCGTGCTGCCGCAGACCGACGAGCACCTCGTCGAGATGACCTACCGCTACCTGTCCGGGGAGGCCGCCGAGGGCTACCTCGCGATGGCCCGCCGCGAGCTGGGCGACCACGTCGTCATCGAGATGCAGCCCGGGCGCTGGCTCAGCGCGGACCTCGGGTAGCGCCGTGGCTCCCTCCCCCTGGGCGCACAAGCCCGTCCTCAGCGGCACCCTCACCACCCTGCGCCCCTACCGCGACGAGGACCTGCCGCACATCCTCGAGGCACTCGCCGACCCGGAGCTGCTGCGCCTCACCGGCAGCGTCCACAGCGACGAGGAGGCCCGCGCCACGGGGCACGACGCCGCCCAGCTGCACGGCTGGTACTCCGGCCTCGCGGCCCGCGAGGACCGCCTCGACCTCATGGTCGTGGACCGGGCCACCGGCACCTGGGTGGGCGAGGTGGTCCTCAACGACTGGGACCCCGGCAACGAGTCGTGCAACTTCCGCATCCTCCTCGGCCCTCGTGGCCGCGACCGCGGCCTGGGCAGCGAGGCCACCCGCCTGCTGCTCGACCACGCCTTCACCCACCTCCCCCTCCACCGGGTCTCACTCGGCGTGTACGCCTTCAACCCCCGCGCCCAGCGCGTGTACGAGAAGGCGGGCTTCGTCGTCGAGGGCCGGGAGCGCGAGGCGCTGCGCTACGACGGTGCGCGCGTCGACCAGGTCCTCATGTCGGTCCTGCGGCCCGAGTGGGCCGCCCGTCAGCGCGTCCCGCCCGCGCCGTTGGTGCCACAATGACGCCATGACCGACCCCGTACCCAGCGCGCCAACGACGGCCGCAACGACGGGGACGGTGACCACTCGCCTGGTCCACCGCGCCCCCGTCGGCTCCCCGGAGTGGTGGCGCTCCGCCGTCGTCTACGTCAACGAGCCGCCCCTCGTGAGCGGCACGACCACCCTCGCGGAGGTCGCCGAGCGCGTGGAGCAGATCCGCGCGGTCTCCCGTCTCGGGGTCCAGGCCGTGCGCATCGGCTGCCCTCCCCTGCCGGGCGAGGCGCCTGAGGAGACCATCGACGCCGTCGTCGGCCTCCTCACCCGCGCCCACCGCACGGGCCTGCGCGTGGTCCTGCGCATCGACCCGCTCGACCCGCGGGAGGAGGCGTGTGCCCGCTACTGGCTCAGCCGCGGCGCGGACGGCCTCGATCTCGGCCCGGTCACCGAGTCCGAGCCGGTCTCCCACGCGCGCTACCGCGAGCTGCACGCCGTGCTCGCCGAGCACGCCCGCGACGAGGACCCGATCCTGTCCACCCGGCTCAGCCCCGCCACCCAGTCCCGGGTGGCGGACATGCTCCACGAGGACTGGCTGCACCACCTCGTCGACGCCGACCTCCTCGACGTCAGCGACCCCGCGCAGGTCATGGAGTCGGTGACGGAGAGCCTGCGGATCCGCGACGCGCTCGGCAGCGCCGGCGCCTGGCTGGTCCCCGACGTCCTCGAGGCCGGCTCCCCCGAGCTCGCGCTGGCCACGGCGCTGGTCGTCCTCGCCATGCCCGGCGCGGTCTACCTGCGCCAGGGCATCGAGCTCGGCATGCCGGTGAAGACCACCCAGCACCCCGAGCCGGAGCGCCTCGCGCTGGCCGCCCGGCTCAAGGAGGAGCAGCGCGGGCAGACCGGCTCGTGCTTCGAGACCATCCGCGCCGCCCTGCGCCTGCGCGGGGACCACCGGCTGGGCCTCGCGCCGCTCGCCTGGGTCGACGAGCTGGACGGCCCCGTGCCGGACACCGTCCTCGCCTTCCTCAGCGGGGAGATGCTCGTCGTCGCGAACGTCGGCGACGACGACGTGCCGCTGGCTCCCGAGCGCGAGGTGCTGCTCTCCTCCGCGCCGCTGACCACCGGCCCCGGCGGCCGTCTCATGCTGCCCCCGCACGCCGCCGTGTGGCAGTGGCTGGAGCCGCAGCCCCGGGAGAACGACCCCCGCGTCCGCCGCTGAGGCCGCTCAGCCCTTGACGGACCCGGCGGTGAGGCCGGAGACGATGTAGCGCTGGAGGAAGAGGAAGATGAGCACGATCGGGATCGCGCCGATCGTCGCACCGGCCGCGAAGAGTCCCCAGTTCGCCGAGAGCTGGTCCGAGACCCACCCGTAGAGGCCCACCGCCAGCGTCCACTTCGACTCCGACTGCAGGACGAGCTTGGCGAGGAGGAAGTCGGAGAAGCTCGAGATGAAGGACAGGAGCGCGACGACGGCGAGGATCGGCGCGACGAGGCGCAGGATGATCGTCCAGTAGGTCTGCGCGTGGGTGGCGCCGTCGATCTTCGCGGCCTCGTCCAGCTCCCGTGGCACGGTGTTGAAGAAGCCGTACATGAGGAAGGTGTTCACGCCCAGCGCCCCGCCGAGGTAGACCATGATGAGCGCGACCCGGGAGTTGAGCCCGAGCACCGGGGTGACCTCGCCCAGGACGAGCAGCAGCAGGAAGATCGCGACGAAGGCGAGCAGCTGCGGGAACATCTGGACGATGAGGAGGGCGATGAGCCCGCCGCGGCGCCCGCGGAAGCGGAAGCGGGAGAAGGCGTACGCGGCCGCCGCGCCCATGAGGACCGTGCCGACCGCCGTCGTCGACGCGATGACGAGGGTGTTGGCGAGCCAGGTCCAGAAGTAGGTGTCGCCGAGCTTGCCGTAGTTGGCGGGGCTGATGTCGGCGAAGAGCGCGTTCGAGCCGGTGAGGGTGCCGCGCTCGGCGAGCGAGGCCGAGACGATGTAGACGATGGGCCAGACGGCGTAGACGATCGCGACGACGGCGACGACGTAGCGCCAGCCGATTTCGCTCCACCAGCGGCGGCGGCTGAGGCGGTGCTGCGGGGCGGCGGTGCGCCCGGTGGGGACGGTCGTGGTGGCCATGTCAGTTGATGTCCTCCAGCGCCTGGGTCTTGCGGAAGGTGATCGCCGAGATCGTCGCGACGATGAGGAAGATGACGAGGGACAGCGCCGAGGCGAGGCCGTAGTTGGTCGCCGCCCGGCCGTCGAGCCCGGAGATCGAGTAGACCATCGTGATGAGGATGTCGGTCGCGCCCACGGGCACCGAGGTGTCCTGGAAGCGTGGCCCGCCCTCGGTGAGCATCTCGATGCCGTTGAAGTTGTTGAAGTTGAAGGCGAAGGACGAGATGAGGAGCGGGGCCACCGCGATGAACAGGAGCGGCAGGGTGAGCGAGCGGAAGATCCGCAGCCGCCCGGCGCCGTCGATACGGGCCGCCTCCATGACGTCGCTCGGGATCGACTGCAGCGCACCGGTGGTGATGAGGAACATGTAGGGGAAGCCCACCCACAGCTGGACGCCGAGGACGACGGCGCGGGCGAGCCACTCGTTGGTCAGCCACGGCACCTCCGCCCCGCCGAGGAGCACCTGGTTGACGAAGCCGAAGTCAGTGTTGAGCATGCCGCGCCACAGCAGGTAGGACATGAGCGCGGGGAAGGCGTAGGGCAGGATGAGCAGCGCCCGCATGACCTTGCGCCCCCGGACCCGCTCGTCGTTGAGGACGAGCGCGAAGAACAGGCCGAGGAAGAAGGTCATGCCCACGGTGAGGATCGCGAAGGCGAAGGTCCACACGAGCACCTGGAGGAAGGGCTCCGCGTACCGGGAGTCGCCGAAGGCCGTGGTGAAGTTGTCCAGGCCCACGGGCACGCGCCAGCCGACGTTGAGGATGGTGCCGTCCTCCGCCTCGAACTGCCCGGTGTCGTTCGGGCGGTAGACGGCGCCGGTCTCGAGGTTGGTCATCGTGTCCGCTGCCTCGTCGTACTCGAGGACCGAGCGGTAGACGAAGCCGTTGCGGCCGTCCTGGGTACGGATCGAGCCCTGCTCGGCGTCGTCGGACACCGGGACGCGCAGCTCGACGACCTCGGTCTGGCGGGTGATGACCGTCTGCCGGTCGACGAGCTCCCAGCCCGGCACCTCCGCGACCGCCCCGTCGGTGACGACGGCGCCGTCGACGTCCGCGAGCGGCTCCTCCACGGTGCCGGCCCGGACGGTGCCGTCGTCGACGACGGCGAAGCCGAGCTCGCCGTCGCGCTCGACGACGGCGAGCGGGTAGGAGCTGGAGCCCTCCACCCGCTGCTCGTTCTGGATGAGCAGCGCCTCGATCGCGTCGCCCTTGGAGGAGTTGTGGCCCTGCCCGTAGTTCGTGAACGCGACGTAGCCGGTGTAGGCGACGGTGAAGACCTGGAAGACGAGGAGGAAGGCCAGCCCCGGGAGGATGTACTTCATCGGCAGCGAGCGGCGCGAGAAGTACACGTAGTCGGCGGCGACGAGGAGCGCGACCATCGCCGCGAGCACGCCCCACGACTCTGCCACCCACGCCTGGATGACGATGAAGACGCCGAGGGCGTTGACGAGCGCCATGAGCGCGACCTTGACGAAGAAGCCCGGCGTGTACGTCCGCGAGTGCGGCGTGCGCCGGACGTGGAGCGTCTCGGGCTCCGAGTCCGCCGTCGAGAGCTGAGGGGCCTGGGGCTGGGACATCGCGTGCCTTCCGGGGCGAAGAGGCGAGGGGCTGGCGGTGCGGGCGCGGCACGCCCGTCACCGGGCGTGCCGCGCGTGTGCGTCAGCCGCCGATCGCGGCCTGGATGTCCGAGACCATCTTCTCCCAGCCCTCGACCGGGTCGAGCTGGCCGGAGATGATCTGCCCCTCGGTGACGCCCCAGAAGTTCCACACCTCGCCCATCTCGGGGATGGAGGGCATGGGCACGGCGTCGGCGCCGACCTCGCGGAAGCCGGCCGCGACCGGGTCCTCCGAGACGGTGTCGGCGGCGGCGGTCAGCGCCGGCGTGCGGTCACCGGCCTCGTACAGCGCGATCTGCGCCTCCTCGGTGCCCATGTAGTTGACGAGGAAGTCCGTGGCGAGCAGGGCGTTGTCGCTCTGCGCGCTCACGTAGAAGCCCTGGACACCGGTGAAGGGCTGCGCGGGCTCCCCACCGGCGGACGGGATCGGGTCGACGGCGACGTCGAGGCCCTCGAAGGAGGCGAGCATCCACGGGCCGCCGAGGAGGTAGGCCGCCTCGCCGTTCGCGAAGGCCTCCACGACGATGTCGTACTCCCACGAGGTGTTGAGCGTGCCGGCCTCACCCTGCTCGGCGAGCCACTGGGCGAAGGCGTTGCCGTTCTCGCCGCCCAGGGCGAGCTCGGCGGTGTAGCTGCCGTCCTCGTTCGTCTCGAAGACCGGCGCCCCGAAGGACGTCTGGAACGGGTACATCGTGTACGGGTCGCCGACCTCGGTGATCTGGACGAGGAAGGGGTACTCCGCGCCGGACTCCTCGCCCATGGCGATCATCTCGTCGAAGGTCGCGGGGGTCTCGTCCACGAGCGCGGTGTTGCGGTAGATGGCGATGTTCTCGATCGCGTAGGGCAGGCCGTAGACCTGGCCCTCGTAGGTGAAGGCCGAGGTGGCGACGTCCTCGAACTCGCCGGCCTTGTCGCCGAGCTCGACGGGGGCGACGACACCGTTGGCGGTGAGCTCGCCGAGCCAGTCGTGGGCGCCGACGGTGATGTCCGGGCCCTCGCCGGTGGGGACCTGGGCGAGGAAGTCGGGGCGGATGTCGTCGAAGTTCTTCTGGACGAGCTCGACGGTGGTGCCGGTCTCGGCCTCGAAGGCCTCGGCCGCGGCGGCGACGGCCGCCTCGCGGGTGTCGTCGACCCAGATGGTGAGGGCGCCGCCCTCGGCGGCGGTGGGCTCCTCGGAGTCCTGCGAGGCCTCGGGGGTGGACTCCTCCGGCTCCTCCGACTCGCTGCCACATGCGGCGAGTCCGAGCGTCAGTGCGACGGCTGCGGTGATCACGATGCTACGGCGCATCCGGTATCTCTCCTCTGTCGGGGCCGAGGCGACGCCGGCGTCGTAGCCGCGTCGCTGTGCCGTTTCGGCGCAGCGTAGGCCGCTCCGGCAACGGAGTGCAACATGTTGCAGTAACTTTCATGCAACGATTGCACCCGCACATCCGACGGACAGGACAGCAAGGAGGAGTCTGCGATGCAGGGACGCACCAGACTGACGGACGTCGCCGACCAGGCAGGGGTCAGCACCGCCACCGTGTCCCGGGTCCTCAACGGCAAGCCGGAGGTCGCCGCGGACACCCGCAAGGCCGTCCTCGCCGCACTCGACATGCTCGGCTACGAGCGGCCCGAGCGCCTGCGCGCGCGGTCGGCGGGGCTCATCGGGCTCGTCGTGCCCGAGCTGACCAACCCCGTCTTCCCCGCCTTCGCGCAGTCCATCGAGTCGGTGCTCTCGACCCTCGGGTACACCCCGCTGCTGTGCACCCAGTCCCCCGGCGGGACGACCGAGGACCAGTACGTCGAGATGCTCCTCGACCACGGCGTCGACGGCATCGTCTTCGTCTCGGGGCTCCACGCCGACACCGCGGCCGACGTCGACCGCTACGAGCGGCTGCAGTCCAAGGGCGTGCCCTTCGTCCTCGTCAACGGCTACACCGGCGAGCTCGACGCCGCCGCCTTCTCCACCGACGACTCCGGGAGCATGGAGCTGGCCGTGCGCCACCTCGTCTCCCAGGGGCACACCCGCCTGGGCCTGGCGATCGGCCCGGACCGCTTCGTCCCCGCCCAGCGCAAGCGCGCGGGCTTCGAGCGCGCGGTCGGTGCTCTCCTTCCCGACGGCGCCGGGCACGCCGTGCCCACCCTCTTCACCTTCGAGGGGGGCCAGGCCGCCGCCGGCATCCTCCTCGACCAGGGCTGCACCGCGATCATCTGCGGCTCGGACCTCATGGCGCTCGGCGCCGTCCGCGCCGCCCGCAGCCGCGGGCTCTCGGTGCCCGAGGACGTGTCCGTCGTCGGCTTCGACGACTCCCCGCTCATGGCCTTCACCGACCCGCCGCTGACGACGCTGCGCCAGCCGGTGGACGCGATGAGCCACGCGGCCGTCACGTCCCTCGTCGCCGAGATCAGCGGCTCGCGCGCCCCGCGCAGCGAGCTGCTCTTCGTCGCCGAGCTCATCGTCCGGGGCTCCACCGCGGCGGCGCCCCGCTCCTGACGGCCGGGCCGACCCGCCGCCCCTGCACGGATCCTGCGCACAGGTTCGTCACCGGGTCTCCGAGCGACACCTGTCCCGGCGTGTCGCCGGTGTGTCGCGCACCTGTGCGCAGATCAGCGACGGCGGCTGCACGGAGGCGGGCCGAACGGGAGGCTCGGCGCACGAGCACGCCGCGGGGAGGAGCCGCCCGGCCCTCCCCGCGGCGCTGGGCTCACTCCCCGGCGACCACCCAGGTCCGGCGACGGTGCAGCGCGTAGAGCGTGCCGCCCGCGAGGACCGCGAGCGCCGCGGCCGTCAGTGCCGCCTGGACCGGTGCACCGAGGGCGGGCAGCCCCCCACCACCACTCCCGCTGCCGCCGGCCCCGGCGGCGGCCTCCGTGTGGTCCTCCGAGCCGTCCGGCTCCTCACCGGCGGGCTGCTCCCCAGCGGGCTCCTCACCCCCGGGCTCCTCGCCAGCCGGCACCTCACCGGCCGGCACCTCGCCGGTCGGCTCCTCGGCGGTCGGCTCCTCGCCGGGCGTCGCGGGCGGCGTCGTCGGCTCGGTGGTGGGCTCCGTCGTCGGCTCCTCGCCCGGCTCGCCGCCCGGGGTGGGGCTCACGGTGCCGGCGAGGGCGGACTGGTCGAAGCTCGGCGTGCCGAGCGTGGCGAACCACTCGCGCGCCTGCTCGATGTCCTCGGTGAAGGCGCGGCTGAGCAGGAGCAGCAGGCGGGCCTTCTGCGGCAGCAGGTCCCCGCCGGCGATGATGCCCTCACCGCCGCCGTCGACGGTGCCGCTGCCGGTGCGGCTGGTGCTGACGAACCACACGCCCTCGGCGATCGCGGCGCGGCGCGCCTGTCCAGGCGCGGAGGAGATGCCGCCGGCACCGGTGCCCGCGGTGACGATGCCGGTGACCCCGGCCTGGGCGAAGGCGGTGATCGCCTCACCACCGGCCTGCTGGTAGTTGTAGAAGACCTCGGTGCGGGGCAGCGCGGTTGAGCCGAGCTCGCCGAGGTCGAAGGGCGTGAACCACTCCTCGTCGACGCAGTCGAGGACGCGCGCCGGGGCCCGCTGGACGTGGACGCTCGCGCCGTCGATCCAGCCCAGCGCACCGAGCTGGCGGGTGACGAAGGTGTCGTTGCGGGTGGTGTTGCCCTTGGTGACGTCCCGCGCCGCGTGGATCTCGTCGTTGAGCATGAGGACCGTGCCGAAGCAGAAGGTCTGCTGGCTCGCGCCCAGCCGCACGGCCTGGAGCAGGTTGGCCGGGCCGTCGGCACCGATGACGCCGGCCTCCCCGGCCGTCTCCCCCGCCGCCCACGGGCGCATGGCGCCGGTGAGGATCACCGGCTTGCGGTTCTGCACCGTGAGGTCGAGCCAGTAGGCGAACTCCTCCATCGTGTCGGTGCCGGTGGTGACGACGACGGCGTCGGACTCCTCCAGCGCCTCCTCCACCGTCGCGGTGAGCTCGCGGTACTGCTCGATCGTGTACCCGCCGGACCCGGAGTTGCCGAACTGGACGACGTCGACGTCGGCGAAGGCCCCGATCTCGGGCTCGAGCTGGGCAACCATGTCCGCCATCGGGTAGGTCCCGGCGCGGTAGCTCGTGAAGGTGTCGCGGCCCTCGGCCTTGCCGGCGATCGTGCCGCCGGTGGCGACGACCGTCACGCGCGGCAGGTCCTCCTCCGGGGCCGCGCCCGCCGCGGGCGCGAGCAGGAGACCCGCCGCGAGCGCGACGGAGGTGAGGGCGGTGAGGGCACGCGCCCGTGGGTGAGTCGTGTTCATGAGGCTCCTCGCGTGTGCGGCCGGGCGGGCCCCCGGTGGGCACACGGTCCCAACGAGGTGTTTCACGACCGTTGCACCCGCGCGTCGGCCACGTTTCGGCTCGCGGACCGTTGGGCGCGGCTCGGGAGCGCGGGTAACGTACTGCGGACCCCCTCCACCCCGCCGAGAGATGGACGCGCCCGTGACCGCCAGCCCTCACCTGCCTCAGACCCTCACCGGACAGGTCGTGCACCAGCCCACCGCCGACGCCGAGTGGTGGCGCACCGCCGTCATCTACCAGGTGTACCCGCGCTCCTTCGGGGACGCCGACGGCGACGGGATCGGTGACCTGCCCGGCGTCACCGAGCGGCTGGAGCACCTCGCCCGGCTCGGTGTCGACGCGGTGTGGCTCTCCCCCTTCTACCGCTCCCCGCAGAAGGACGCGGGCTACGACGTCGCCGACTACCGGGACGTCGACCCGCTCTTCGGGACGCTCGCCGACGCCGACGCACTCATCGCCCGCGCGCACGAGCTGGGCCTGCGCGTCGTCGTCGACCTCGTGCCCAACCACACCTCCGACCAGCACGTCTGGTTCCGCCAGGCGCTGGCCGACGGCCCCGGCTCGGCGGCCCGGGCCCGCTACATGTTCCGCGAGGGCGCCGGCGAGTACGGCGAGGAGCCCCCGAACAACTGGCAGTCCGTCTTCGGCGGCTCGGCGTGGACGCGCGTGAGCGAGCGCCCCGACGCCCCCGGCAGCAGCTGGGAGCGCGACGGTCAGTGGTACCTCCACCTCTTCGACTCCAGCCAGCCCGACCTCAACTGGGACTCCCCCGAGGTCCACGAGGAGTTCTGCAGCATCCTGCGCTTCTGGCTCGACCGGGGCGTCGACGGCTTCCGGGTCGACGTCGCGCACGGCCTGGTCAAGGCACCCGGGCTGCCCGACTGGGCCGGCCACGTGCGCATGGTCGAGGGGACCGACGTCGAGGAGGGGCTGGCCGCGGCCGAGGACGAGGTCCTCGTCCCCGACGCGAGCGACGACGTCCAGACCGGGCGCAGCCCGATGTTCGACCAGGACGACGTCCACGAGATCTACCGCGAGTGGCGCGCCGTGCTCGACGAGTACGACGGCGACCGCATCCTCGTCGCCGAGGCCTGGGTGGAGCCCCTCGAGCGGCTCGCGCTCTACGTCCGGCCGGACGAGATGCACCAGGCCTTCAACTTCAACTTCCTCGTCACGCGGTGGAGCCCCGCCGAGCTGCGGCAGTCGATCGCCGGCTCCTACGCCGCCAACGACGCCGTCGGCGCCCCCACCTCATGGGTGCTGTCCAACCACGACGTCGTGCGGCACGCCTCGCGCCTGGGCCTGGCCGAGACCGGCAAGGGCCCCAACGGGATCGGCGCCGAGGACACCCAGCCCGACGCCGAGCTCGGTCTGCGCCGCGCCCGCGCCGCCTCCCTCCTCATGCTCGGCCTCGCCGGCAGCGCCTACGTCTACCAGGGCGAGGAGCTCGGGCTGCCCGAGCACACCACCCTGGACGACTCGCTGCGCCAGGACCCGGCGTGGTGGCGCACCGGCCACGCCGAGAAGGGCCGCGACGGCTGCCGCGTGCCCCTGCCGTGGCGCTCGGACGCCCCGGGCCTGGGCTTCTCCCCCACCGGGCGCACCTGGCTGCCCCAGCCCGAGTCCTGGGCCGCGCTCGCCCCGGACGTCCAGGAGCAGCAGGAGGACTCCACGCTCAGCCTCTACCGCCGGGCCCTGGCCCTGCGTGCCGAGCACCGTCTCGGCGCCGGTGCGGTGGAGCTCGTGACGGCGGGCGAGGACGTCGTCGCCGTCCGCAACACCGGCGAGGACCGCCCCGCCGTCGTCGTCATGGCCAACCTCGGGACCGAGCCGGTCGCGCTGCCCAAGGGCCACGAGGTCCTCATCGCCAGCGGCCCGCTCGCCGGCGGCGCCCTGCCGACCGACACGACCGTCTGGCTGCGCGCCCAGGCCTGAGCCCCCGTGCCCCGCCGAGAGCCGGTCCCCCGTGCGGGGGCCGGCTCCCGCCGTTCGCGTGCCCGAAAAGTCCTGTTCGCGTGTCGGTGGCCGGGCGTAGCGTCGCTCCCAGCGATGAGTTCCGGGTCCGGCACCGGTCCAACCGACCAACCACGCGAAGGAGCCACCAATGGGAAACGGTCCAGCCATCGAGGCCGAGGGCCTCGTCAAACGCTTCAAGGAGACGACCGCCGTCGACGGCGTCGACCTCACCGTCGAGCGCGGCACCGTCTTCGGCCTGCTCGGGCCCAACGGCGCCGGCAAGACGACGATCGTGCGGATGCTCGCCACCCTCCTCGTGCCGGACGCCGGCACGGCACGCGTCCTCGGGCACGACATCCGCAGCCAGGCCGACGCCGTGCGCACCGACGTCGGCCTCACCGGCCAGTACGCCTCGGTGGACGAGGACCTCACCGGCACCGAGAACCTCGTCCTGCTCGCCCGCCTGTACGGCTTCTCCGCCGCCCGGGCCAAGCAGCGGGCCGCGGACCTGCTCGCCGCCTTCGACCTCGCGGACGCCGCGGGGAAACAGGTCAAGAACTACTCCGGTGGCATGCACCGCCGCATCGACCTCGCCGCGAGCCTCGTCATGAGCCCGCGGGTGCTCTACCTCGACGAGCCGACCACGGGCCTGGACCCCCGCAGCCGCAACCAGGTGTGGGACATCATCCGGCTCCTCGTCGCCCAGGGCACCACCGTGCTGCTCACCACCCAGTACCTCGACGAGGCGGACCAGCTCGCCGACCGGATCGCCGTCATCGACCACGGCCGGCTCATCGCCGAGGGCACCGCACCGCAGCTCAAGGCGTCCGTCGGCACGGGCACGGTGACGCTGCGGGTGGCCGAGCGCGCCGAGCGGCCCCGCGCCGTCGCCGTCCTCGACGACGTCCTCGGCACCCCCGTCACCGAGCTGCCCGACGGCCTGGGCCTCAGCGCCCGGGTGCCCGACCACGCTCCCGACTCCCCCGCCCGCGTGCTCGCCGCCCTCCACGCGGCGGGGGTCGCGGTGCCGGAGTTCTCCCTCGGCCAGCCCAGCCTGGACGAGGTCTTCCTCGCCCTCACCGGCAGCCCGGCCGAGGAGCCGGCCGAGCAGACGACAGCGGAGGCCACGTCATGAGATCCCTCGACATCGGTTCCAACACCGCCCTGCGCGAGGCCGTGGAGGTCCTCGACCGGCCCGGGCGCGCCTCGGCGGTGAGCTCGACGCTCACCTTCGCCCACCGGGCGCTGCTCAAGATCAAGCACGTGCCCGAACAGCTCTTCGACGTCACGCTCACCCCGATCATCTTCACCCTGATGTTCACCTACCTCTTCGGCGGGGCGATCGCCGGGGACACCCGGACCTACCTGCAGTTCCTCCTGCCGGGGATCATGGTGCAGACGGTGCTCGTCGTCAGCGTGTACACCGGCTTCACGCTCAACACCGACATCACCAAGGGCGTCTTCGACCGCTTCCGCTCGCTGCCCATCTGGCGGCCGGCGCCGATCGTCGGGGCGCTGCTCGGGGACACGGTGCGGTACACGATCGCCTCGTGCGTCACGCTCGTGCTCGGGCTGCTCCTCGGCTTCCGACCGGAGGGCGGGGTCACGGGGGTGGTGCTGGCGCTGCTGCTCCTGCTCGTCTTCGCGTTCTCGCTCAGCTGGATCTTCACGATCCTCGGCCTGGTCATGCGCAGCCCCAACGCCGTCATGGGCGTGTCGATGCTCGTGCTCATGCCGCTGACCTTCGCGTCGAACATCTTCGTCGACCCGCGGACGATGCCCTCGGGACTGCAGACCGTCGTCGAGCTCAACCCGGTGAGCCACCTCGTCACGGCGGTGCGCGGCCTCATGGGCGGCGTGGCGACGTTCTCCGACGTCGGTTGGGTGCTCGTCGCCTCGGCCGTGCTCACCGCGGTCTTCGCGCCGATCACCATGCACATCTACCGCACCCGCGGCTGACGGGGCCCCTCACCCCGGACCCTGCGCCGAGAGCTGAGTTGTTCCGCGGAACAGCTCAGCTCTCGGCGGTGCGGGGAGGCGGTCAGCCGCCGGAGATGGAGAGCTCGGCCTCGGTGAGGAGCCGGCGCAGCCGCTCGTCGATGTCCTGGCTCTCCAGCCAGGCCTCGGGCAGGTGCGGGACCTTCGGGGTCCCGGCGCGACCGCGCGGGCCCTCGGCGCCCTCGCCCGGGTAGGGCTGGGTGAGGTCGAGAGCGGCGAGGCGCTCGTCGAGCTCGGCGAGGGTGCTCACCAGGCCGAGCTCGCGCCGGGCGTCCCCACCGACGACGTAGCCCTTGAGGTACCAGGCCATGTGCTTGCGCAGCTCGCGCAGCGCCTTGGTCTCGCTCTCGAAGTGCTCGACCATGAGCTCGGCGTGCTTGCGGATGACGGCGGCGACCTCCGTGAGCCCCGGGCGCACCCGCAGCGGGGACCCGGCGAAGCCGGCGACGAGGTCGGTGAACAGCCACGGCCGCCCCTGGCAGCCGCGCCCGACGACGACGCCGTCGCAGCCGGTCTGCTTCATCATCTCGACGGCGTCCTCGGCGGACCAGATGTCCCCGTTGCCGAGCACCGGGACGCTGCGGACGGTCTCCTTGAGGCGCGCGATCGTCTCCCAGCGGGCCTCGCCGGAGTAGTGCTGGGCGGCGGTGCGGGCGTGGAGGGCGACGGCGGAGACCCCGGCCTGCTCGGCGATGCGGCCGGCGTCGAGGTAGGTGAGGTGGTCGTCGTCGATGCCCATGCGCATCTTCACCGTCACCGGGACCTCGCGGTCGCGGTGGCGGGAGCCCTCGCGCGCGGCGGCGACGGCGCCGGTGACGATGGCCTGGAAGAGGTCACGCTTCCACGGCAGGGCCGCGCCGCCGCCCTTGCGGGTGACCTTGGGGACGGGGCAGCCGAAGTTGAGGTCGACGTGGTCGGCGCGGTCCTCCTCGACGAGGAGGCGCACGGCCGCGGAGACCGTCGCGGGGTCGACGCCGTAGAGCTGGACGGAGCGGACCGGCTCGAGCGGGTCGGCGCTCACCATCCGCATCGTCTCCGGCGTGCGCTCGACCAGCGCCCGCGAGGTGACCATCTCGGTGACGTACAGGCCCGCCGGGGCGTGCTCGCCGGGGCGGGCGGCGGCGCGCGCGTCCTCGTCGAGGGCGGCGAGGCCGGCCTCGCGGCACAGCCGACGGAAGGGCGGGTTGGTGACGCCGGCCATCGGGGCCAGCACCACCGGGCTGCCCACCGACACCGGGCCGATCTGGAGGGAGGTCACCCGGGCATTCTCCCAGGCCGCGGCGAGGCCGTCATCGTGGGTGACCTCACGCCCGGTGCCCGGCACCGCTCGCGGGGCAGCCGTCCCCGTCGGCCGCGTCCCGTCTCGCTCGTCGACCTCCCCGCCTGCCCTCCGCGCGAGGTGAGCGACGGGGGGAGCTCGGAGGAGAACCGGGGAGCCCACGTGGTGGGCGCGGTCGCGGGCTCAGCGGGCGGCGGGCTCGGCGCGGGCGGCGCTGACGCGGACGAGGGCGGCGGCGATCGCCGTCGTCGCGGGGATGGCGAGGACGAGGCCGACGGAGGAGACGAGCGTGCGCACGACCTCCTCGGCGAGCTCCCCCGCCATGAGCGTGTCGAGGAAGGCGCGGTCGTAGGAGGCGGCCATGAGGAGCACGGGCAGGGCGGTGCCGACGTAGGCGAAGGCGAGGGTGTAGACCGTCGAGGCGATGTGGTCGCGACCGATCCGCATGCCGCCCGTCCACAGCCGGCGCCGGCCCATCGTCCCGTCCGCGGCGTGCAGCTCCCACACCGCCGAGGCCTGCGTGATCGTCACGTCGTTGAGCGCGCCGAGGCCGGCGATGACGATCCCGCACAGGAGGAGGTCCTGCAGCCGCAGGCCCGGGTAGGTGCCGAAGAGCATGAGCGAGGTCTCCGACGTCGTGCCGGTGAGGTTCGCGGCGCGGGTGCCCCACAGGGCCAGCCCCGTCGTCACGGCGAGGCCGATGAAGGTGCCGAGCAGCGCCGTCGTCGTGCGGATGGAGACGCCGTGGGCGAGGTAGACGGAGAAGAACATCATCGCGCTGCCCCCGACGAGCGCGACGGCGAGCGGCGGGGCGCCCGTCATGAGCGCGGGCAGGATGAACAGGACGACGACGGCGAGCGAGGCGCCCAGCCCGGCCATCGCCGCCAGGCCGCGCCACCGTGCCACGAGCAGGACGACGACGGCGTACAGGGCGGCCAGCCACCCGATCGGCACCGCCCGCTCGAAGTCCCAGAAGACGTAGGGCACTCCCGAGCCGAGGGCCGCGGGCGTGAAGAGCAGCCGGATGCGGTCGCCCTCGGCGGTGCCGTTCTCGAGGATCTCGGGCGGGACCTGGACCGGGATGACCTGCCCCTCGCCCTGGCCGGTGAGCAGCTCGGCGCGGACCTCGGCGCCCGGCGTGCCGGTCACCTCGACGACCTCCGCCGTCTCGATCGACATCCCGTCGGCGACGAGCGGCTGGGAGCCGACCGGGGTCTCCCCCGTGGGCCACATCCACGCGAGCCCGGCGAGGGTCGCGAGGAGCAGCGGGACGACGATCGCGGCGAGCACGAGCCGGGCGCGGCGGGCCTGGTCGGGCGGCAGCTGCGCGGGCGTCTCGTCGAGCACGTGGGTGTGGGTCATCGGGGCGAACCTAACCCGGGCCGCGGCGCCGTCGTCGTCACGACACCCCGCCGGCGCCCCCCCGCCACGACGCCAGACGCACCGTGCGCCCGTCGATGCCACTGTGCGCCCGGTAGACAGGGCGCACGGTGGACCAACGGGCGCACGGCGCGTGCGGCGGCCGCAGTCAGCGGCCGCCGCCTGGCTCAGGCGCCGACGAGGCGCTCGGCGAGGTAGCTGCGCACCTGGCTGAGGGCCACGCGCTCCTGGCCCATGGTGTCGCGGTCGCGGATCGTCACGGCCTGGTCCTCGAGGGTGTCGAAGTCCACGGTCACGCACAGCGGCGTGCCGATCTCGTCCTGGCGACGGTAGCGACGGCCCACGGCACCGGCGTCGTCGAAGTCGACGTTCCAGTACTGGCGCAGCTCGGTGGCGAGGTTGCGCGCCACCGGGGAGAGCTGCTCGTTGCGGGACAGCGGCAGCACCGCGGCCTTGACCGGCGCCAGGCGCGGGTCGAGCTTGAGCACGGTGCGCTTGTCGACCCCGCCCTTGGCGTTGGGGGCCTCGTCCTCGCTGTAGGCCTCGACGAGAAAGGCCATGAGCGAGCGGGTCAGGCCCGCGGAGGGCTCGATGACGTAGGGCACCCAGCGCTCGTTCTTGGCCTGGTCGAAGTAGGACAGGTCCTGGCCGGAGTGCTCGGTGTGGGTCTTGAGGTCGAAGTCGGTGCGGTTGGCGATGCCCTCGAGCTCGCCCCACTCGCTGCCGCTGAAGCCGAAGCGGTACTCGATGTCGACGGTCCGCGTGGAGTAGTGGGAGAGCTTCTCCTGCGGGTGCTCGTAGTGGCGCAGGTTCTCGCGCTTGATGCCGAGGTTCGTGTACCACTCGGTGCGCGCGTCGATCCAGCGCTGGTGCCACTCCTCGTCCGTGCCCGGCTCGACGAAGAACTCCAGCTCCATCTGCTCGAACTCGCGGGTGCGGAAGATGAAGTTGCCGGGCGTGATCTCGTTGCGGAAGGACTTGCCGATCTGCGCGATGCCGAACGGGGGCTTCTTGCGGGAGGTCGTCATGACCTGGCCGAAGTTCACGAAGATCCCCTGGGCGGTCTCGGGGCGCAGGTAGTGCAGCCCGGACTCGTCCTCGACGGGGCCGAGGTGGGTCTTGAGCATCATGTTGAAGTCGCGCGGCTCGGTCCACTGGCCCCGGGTGCCGCAGTTGGGGCAGGAGATCTCGGCGAGGCCACCCTCGGGTGCGCGGCCCTTCTTCTCCTCGAACTCCTCCTCCATCTGGTCGGCGCGGAAGCGCTTGTGGCAGGAGAGGCACTCGGTGAGCGGGTCGGTGAACACCCCGACGTGGCCGGAGGCGACCCACACCTGGCGCGGCAGGATGATCGAGGAGTCCAGCCCCACGACGTCCTCACGCGCCTGGACGACGGTGCGCCACCACTGGCGCTTGATGTTCTCCTTGAGCCCCACGCCGAGGGGCCCGTAGTCCCACGCGGACCGGGTGCCGCCGTAGATCTCCCCGGAGGGGAAGACGAAACCTCGCCGCTTCGCGAGGTTGATGACGGAATCCAGTCGGGAAGGCGCAGCGGCCACGTCAATCACTCCAAATGTCGTTGGTCCGCACCTGGCTGGTACGAACTGGGCAGACCCGCACCTGGCTGGCGCGAGCGTCGGACAGCCGCACCGCGGTGCGGACGTGGTGCCCGTCGGGCACCGACCAAACCTACCCCCGTGGGCGCGCGGGCCGTGCCCGCCACGAGCGCCCGGCGCCGAGCGCCCCCAGGTTGACAACGGTTCTCAGCAGTCTTGAGAATGAGTCTCATGAACCGAGCCCGCACCCTGTCCGCCCTCCTCGCCGTCCTCGCCCTCTCGGGCTGCGCGGCCTTCCAGGACCAGGGCAGCGGCGGCGGCACCACCACGGCGGCAGCGTCGGCCGGCGGCAACGTCACGGTCCTCACCGGCGTCTACCCGCTGGAGTACCTCGCCAAGGAGATCGGCGGGGACCGCGTCTCGGTCGGCTCGCTCACCCCGGCGAACGTCGACCCGCACACCGTGGAGCTGTCCCCGCGCACCGTCGCGGACATGGGGGCGGCCGGGCTCGTCGTCCACGTCTCGGGCTTCCAGGCCGCCGTCGACGACGCCGTCGCCGCCACCGGCGTGCGCGCCCTCGACGCCGCCGAGCACACCGAGCTCCTTCCCGCGGACGGCCACGACCACGGCCACGACGACGCGGACGGCGACCACGCCGACGGCGACGAGCACGCCGAGGAGGCCCACGACCACGAGGGCGAGGCCCTCGACCCGCACCTGTGGCTCGACCCCGTCCGGCTCGCCGAGGTCGGCGCCGCCCTGGCCGAGGAGCTGGCGGACATCGACCCCGACGGCGCCTCGGCCTACCGCGCGAACGCCGAGCGCGTGGCCGCCGAGCTCACCGAGCTCGACGCCGAGATCACCGCCGGCCTGGCCACCTGCGAGCGCGACACGATCGTCGTCGCCCACGAGGCCTACGGCTACCTCACCAGCGCCCACGGGCTCCACCAGGAGGGCCTGTCCGGCATCGACCCGGAGGCCGAGCCCTCCCCCGCCCGTCTCGCGGAGATCGCCGAGATCGTCAGCGAGCACGACGTCGACACCGTCTTCGTCGAGTCGCTCCTCAGCCCCGCCGTCTCCGAGGCGCTGGCGCGGGACCTGGGCCTGCGCACCGCCGTCCTCGACCCGCTGGAGAACCAGAAGGACACCACGGCCGACTACCTCGACGTCATGCGAGCCAACCTCGCCGCGCTGCAGCAGGCCCTCGGGTGCACCGCCGCGTGACCGGCGACGTGGCAGCATACGGACCCATGGCCCTGCCCGTGCGCGCCCGCGACCTCCACGTCACCCTCGGCGGCGCCCGCATCCTCCAGGGCGTGGACCTCGACGTCCGCGACGGCGAGATGGTCGCCCTCCTCGGCGCCAACGGCTCGGGCAAGTCCACCCTCGTCAAGGCCCTCCTGTCGGTCGTGCCCGTGAGCCGCGGCAGCGTGGCGATCTTCGGCACCGACGTCGCCGACCGTCGCCGCGTCCCGTGGCGCCGCGTGGGCTACGTCCCCCAGCGGGTGGGCGCGGCGTCCGGCACGCCGGCGACGGCGCTGGAGGTCGTCGCGTCCGGCCTGCTCGACAACCGTCGGCTGCGCCCGCCGCGCGGCTGGCGCGACCTCGCGATGGACGCCCTCGACGAGGTGGGCCTGGCGGAGCGCGCGCACGAGACGGTCAGCGTCTTCTCCGGCGGCCAGCAGCAGCGCGTCCTCATCGCCCGGGCCCTCGTGCGCCGCCCCGAGCTCCTCGTCCTCGACGAGCCGCTCACCGGCATCGACCGCGACTCCCAGGAGTCCCTCGCCGCCACCCTCACCGGCCTGCGCGAGCGCGGGACGAGCGTCCTCGCCGTCCTCCACGAGCTCGGCTCGCTGGCCGGACTGCTCGAGCGCGCCGTCGTCCTGCGCCACGGGCGCGTCGTCCACGACGGCCCGCCGCCGCCCGCCGCCGCGGGCCACTGCGGCCCCGACCACGAGCACCACCACCTCCACGAGGACGAGCAGATCGACCCGCACAACCCCGAGCTGCGGCTGGAGCTGTCATGACCGTCCTCCTCGACATGCTCGCCAGCCCGCTCATGCAGCGCGCGCTCATCGCCGCCGTCCTCGTCGGGCTCGTCGCCCCGGTCATGGGCACCTACCTGGTCCAGCGGCGCCTGTCCCTGCTCGGGGACGGAATCGGGCACATGGCCCTGACCGGCGTGGCGGTGGGCTGGCTCGTCGGTGGCGCCCTGGGAGCGACCCCGCACGACGCGCTCGCCGTCCCGGGCGCCGTCGTCGCCTCGATCATCGGCGCCGTCGTCATCGAGCTCGTCCGCGAGCGCGGGCGCACGAGCGGTGATCTCGCCCTCGCGCTCCTCTTCTACGGCGGTATTGCGGGTGGCGTGCTCCTCATCGGCGTCGCCGGCGGCACCACCGCCAACCTCAACGGCTACCTCTTCGGCTCGATCGCCACCGTGACGCTCACCGACCTGTGGCTGACGATCGGCCTGGCGGTCTCGATCCTCGCCGTCGGGATCGGGCTGCGGCCGGCGCTCTTCGCCCTGTCGCACGACGAGGAGTTCGCGCGCGCCAGCGGCCTGCCGGTGCGCCTGCTCAACATCGTCGTCGCGGTGCTCGCGGCGCTCACGGTGTCGGTGGCGATGCGCGTCGTCGGCGTCCTGCTCGTCTCCGCGCTCATGATCGTCCCCGTGGCCACGGCCCAGCTCGTCACCCGCTCCTTCCACGGGACGATGGCGGCGGCGATGGTCATCGGGCTGGCCGTCAGCGTCACGGGCCTGTCCGTCACGTACGTCTACCCCCTGTCCCCCGGCGCGACCATCGTCGTGCTGGCGATCGGGGTCTTCGGCGTAGTATCGCTGGCACGTCCGCTGCTCGGGCGCCGCAGCCCCGCGGCCGACCCGCACCCGGACGTCCAGGACGACGTCGAGCTTCGCGAGGCCTCATGAGACCCCGGATGACGCGGCAGCGCGCCGCGGTCAGCGACCT
The DNA here is from genome assembly GCF_965111665.1 of Georgenia sp. Marseille-Q6866. Classification (NCBI taxonomy): domain Bacteria; kingdom Bacillati; phylum Actinomycetota; class Actinomycetes; order Allobogoriellales; family Allobogoriellaceae; genus Georgenia; species Georgenia sp. Marseille-Q6866. The sequence goes on from NZ_CBCOOR010000011.1 coordinate 116,529, forward strand.
GCTCGAGCGCACCGACGACTTCCGCTCGGCCCAGCAGCTGCACGAGTCGCTGCGCGAGGCCGGCGACTCCGTGGGCCTGGCCACCGTCTACCGCACGCTCCAGGCGCTGGCGGAGGCCGGCGAGGTGGACGTCCTGCGCGCCGACGACGGCGAGGCCCTGTACCGCCGCTGCGAGAGCGTCAAGCATCACCACCACCTCGTGTGCCGCGAGTGCGGCACCACGGTGGAGATCAGCGGCGACGGCGTGGAGGCCTGGGCGGAGGAGATGGCCGCCCGGCACGGCTTCACCGCGATCGAGCACACCCTCGACCTCTTCGGGCTGTGTGCGCAGTGCTCCCGCCGGGCCGCCGGTGCCTGACTTCCTCACCGGCTGGCCCTTCTGGCTGGTCTTCGCCTTCCTCTTCTCCGGCGCGATGCTGCGCGGCCAGGGCATCTACTGGCTCGGGCGCCTGGTGACCGTCCAGGCGCTGCGCCACACCCACCCCACCGGCGGCTGGCGGCTGCGCGCCCACCGGGCGCTGAGCGGGCAGGGCGCCCAGCGGGGCGTCGAGCTGGTCCGCCGCTGGGGGCTCATCGCGGTCCCGGTCGCCTACCTCACGGTCGGGGTGCAGAGCATGGTGATGGCCGGCGCCGGGATCCTCCACGTGCCGTGGCCGCGATTCACCCTCGCGCAGCTTCCCGGCGCCCTCGCGTGGGCCACGATCTACTCCACCGTCGGCTTTGCGGTGTGGAACGCGGCGCTGGCCGCGGCAGCGGGCTCCCCGGTGGGCATCGCGGTGCTCGTCCTGCTTGCGGCCGCGGTGGTCGCCCTCGTCGTCCGCCGCCGCCACCGATGACCACCCGGGTTGGTGGTCGCGAGCGCTGAGTTGTTCCTGGCGCCCTCCGTAACAACTCAGCGCTCGGCGCAAGGGGGTGGTGGTGGTGGTGGAGGTCATGCCCGCGAGCGCTGAGTTGTTACTGGCGGCCGCCGTAACAACTCAGCGCTCGGCGCAAGGGGTGGGGGCGGGTTACTCGGTTGTCGTGGCGTCGACGGCGCCGCCGTAGCGGCGGTCGCGGGAGGCGTAGATCTCGACGGCGCGCCACAGGCTGCGGCGGTCGACGTCGGGCCAGTGCTCCTCGAGGAAGACCATCTCCGCGTAGGCCGACTGCCACAGCATGAAGTTCGACGTGCGCTGCTCACCGGAGGTGCGCAGGAAGAGGTCGACGTCGGGCAGCTCGGGCTCGTCGAGGTAGCGCGCGACGGTCCGCTCGGTGACCTTCTCCGGGTTGAGTCGCCCGGCGGCGACCTCCCGCGCGATCTGCTTGGCGGCGTCGGCGATCTCGGCGCGGCCGCCGTAGTTGACGCACATCGTCAGCGTGCACACGTCGTTGCCGGCGGTGAGCCGCTCGGCCTCCTCGAGCTCGGAGATCACCGAGCGCCACAGGCGGGGCCGGCGTCCGGCCCAGCGCACCCGCACGCCCCACTCGTGCATCTGGTCGCGCCGGCGGCGCAGCACGTCGCGGTTGAAACCCATGAGGAAGCGCACCTCCTCGGGGGAGCGCTTCCAGTTCTCGGTGGAGAAGGCGTAGGCGGAGACGTGGGTGACGCCGATCTCGATGGCGCCGGCCACGAGGTCGAGGAGGCTCGCCTCCCCCGCCTTGTGCCCCTCGACGCGCGGCAGCCCGCGCGCGTTGGCCCAGCGTCCGTTGCCGTCCATGACGACGGCGACGTGCCGCGGCACGAAGCGGGCGTCGATCGCGGGCGGACGGGCGCCGGAGGGGTGCGGCGGGGGCGGGACCGGGCTCACACGCGCTCCACGTGTCGCAGGGAGCGCAGCTGGCGCTCGAGGTGGTACTGGAGGTGCGCGGCGACGAGACCGGAGGCCTCGTCCCGCTCGCGCTGGGCGGCGGACTCGGCAGCGGGCCAGTCCCCCGAGAGGAGCGCGCCGAGGAGCGCGAGGGTCTGCGGCGCGGGCGCGGACGAGCCCGGCGGGCGGCAGCGGTCGCAGACCGCGCCGCCCTGGGCGACGTGGAAGGCGTGGTGCGGGCCGGGCCGGCCGCACTGGGCGCAGTCGTCGAAGCTCGGCGCCCAGCCGGCGACGGCGAGGGAGCGCAGGAGGTAGGAGTCGAGGACGAGGCTCGCCGGGTGCCGCCGCGTGGCCAGCGCGTGGAGGGCACCGACGAGCAGGAGGTACTGCTGCGGCGCGGGCTCGGCCTCCTCCTCGGTGAGCCGCTCGGCGGTCTCGACCATCGCCGTCGCCGTCGTGTACAGGGAGTAGTCCGAGCCGAGCGAGCGCCCGTAGGCGGCCTGGGACTCCACCTGGGTGATGATGTCGAGGCTGCGCCCGACGTGGAGCTGGACGTCGACGAGCGAGAAGGGCTCCAGCCGCGCGCCGAACTTCGAGCTCGTGCGGCGCACACCCTTGGCCACCGCCCGGACCCGGCCGTGGGCGCGGGTGAGCAGGGTGATGATCCGGTCTGCCTCACCGAGCTTGTGGGTGCGCAGCACCACGGCCTCGTCCCGGTAGAGCTTCACCGGTCCATTCTCCCCCGCCCGGTGCCCCGGCAGCGACCCGGCTCGCCGGTCTCCCGAGGAGCCCAAGGTCCCTTCTCCTCGGGCACGGCAGGCGCTAGCCTCGCAGCAAGACCTGCGCAGGTGGAGGTGGCCAAGATGGGCGCGGTCGTCGTGTACGAGTCCGAGCTGGGGAACACCGCCGCTGTCGCGCGCGCCGTCACCGAGGGTCTGGGCACCACGCTCGACGTCGAGCTCCTCGACGTCGACGCCGCCCCAGCACCTCACGAGATCGTGGCGGAGGTCCTCGTCGTCGGCGGCCCCACGCACGCTCTCGGCATGAGCCGCCCCAGTACCCGCCGCGACGCGGCAGCCCGCGGCGGGCGTGTCGTGACGACGGGCATCCGGGAGTGGCTCGCGACCTCGGGCCCGCTCAGCCTCGCGGTGACGGCCTTCGACACCCACGTGCGCCACCCCGACCTCCCGGGCCACGCGGGTCGCGGAGCCGCACGTGTCCTGCTCCGCCTGGGCGCGGAGCTCCTCACCGAGCCGGAGAGCTTCTACGTCCGGGACGCCGAGGGACCGCTGCTGCCCGGTGAGCTGGAGCGCGCCCGGGACTGGGGCCGCCGGATCGGCACCCTCGCCGCCCGCGAGCCCGCGGCCGGTACGCCCTCACCCGAGGAGAAGACATGACCGAGATCTCGCTCATCGACGTCGAGGAGCGGCCCACGGTCGGCGTCCGCCGCCGGGTGCCGGTGGCGGACCTGCCCGCCTTCCTCGAGGAGGTGTTCGACACGGTGGCCTCGCAGGTCGAGAGCGCCGGCGCCCACCTCGCCGGTGCGCCGTTCGCCCGCTACCGAGGAGTCTCGAGCGACGTCGTCGACGTCGAGGCCGGGTTCCCTCTCACCGAGCCCTGGACCGGGGCTGGCGACCTCGTGGCCGGCACGCTGCCGGCCGCGCGCGCGGTCGAGGCCACCCACCGCGGCGGCTACGCGCGGCTCCGCGAGACCTACGAGGAGATCGAGCGCTGGGTTGAGGAGCACGACCTCCACGTGCAGGAGGAGAGCTGGGAGCTCTACGAGGCGGGGCCGAGCTCCGACCCGGACCCGGACACCTGGCGCACCCACATCGTCTGGCCGGTGGCCGTGCCGGAGGTGGACGCAGGCTGACGGCGCCCCGCGGGGCCGGGGTCGCGGGCGCCCTCGCCGGGCCCGGGCGCTCAGGCCCGGCGGTGCCGCTGGGCCAGCACGGCGGCGCTCACGCCCGCGGCGCTGAAGGTGAGCACGGCCCCGAGGACGAGGACCAGCGGTCCGGTCCACCCGCCGGTCGCGGAGCTCAGGGCCCCGACGACCGGGCCGGCGGAGGCCGCGGCCACGTAGCTGCCGGTCTGGACGCGGGCGGAGACCGTGGCGGCCTCGCGGTCGCTGCCGCTCGTCTGGGCGATGATCGACAGGATCGCGGTGAAGGCGCCGCCGTGGCCGATCGCGCCGAAGAGCGACCAGAGGACGAAGGCGCCCGGCGCGAGGAGCAGGCCCACGGGCATGGCCACCCAGCTGACCGCGATGACGGCCATCGGGACCCACCCCGGCGTGCGGGCGGCGAGCAGCGGCACCCCGAGCGCACCGAGCACGGAGAAGAGCTGGAAGAGGGACGCGGCCGAGCCGGCCGCTGCCGGGTCCAGGCCCTGCGTGTCCGTCAGCAGCGTGGGCAGCCAGCCCGACAGGCCGTAGTAGGCGAAGGTCTGGCAGCCGAGGGCGAGGACGAGCAGCCAGGCGATGCGGCCGACCGACGGCGAGACACGCGTCGACGCGCCGCCCGAACGGGCAGCCGCGTCCGCGTCCGCGACGGCGGCCGACCGGCGCGCGCGCAGGCGCACCCAGTAGAGCAGGCCGACGACGGCGAGCACGCCCCACAGCGCCAACGCCCAGCGCCAGCCCAGGGCGTCGGCCAGCGGGACGGTGCCCAGCGAGGTGAGGGTGCCGCCGATGTTGAGCGAGGCGGCGTACAGCCCGGTGACGGCGGCGGCCCGGTGGTAGGGCACGTCACGGCGGATGATCACCGGGACGACGATGTTGCCGATCATGATCGCGGCGCCGATGACCACCGTCCCGAGGAACACGTTGGCCGTGCCCCCGGACGAGCGCACGATCGTGCCGGCGAGGACGCCGAGGAGGCACGCGAGCACCGCGCCGTCCGGACCGACCCGGCGGATGAGACGCGGCACGAGCGGCCCGGCGAGGGCGAAGCACAGGACCGGCAGGCTCGTCAGCAGGCCCGCGGTGGTGGAGGACAGTCCGAGGTCCTCGCGCAGCAGCCCGAGGACCGGGGCGGGCGCGAGGATCGGCCCGCGGAGGTTGAGAGCGACGAGGACGACACCGACGACGACGGCCCAGGGGACGACGCGACGGACCGTCGCGTCGGCACGAGCCGGGGAGGAAAGGGAGGCCATTTCTCCGATGCTAAGCCGACCGCCCCGAAACCCTGCCCTCGCCCGCTGCGCCCCGTGGGGCGCAGCGGGCGGAAGACGCAGTGGACGCAGCTAGCGCACCGCGCGGTTGACGGCGGAGACGATGGCCTGGAAGGACGCCGTCGTGATCGACGGGTCGATGCCCACGCCCCACAGCACCTGGCCGTCGACCTCGCACTCGACGTAGGCGGCGGCGGTCGCGTCGCCACCGGTCGACAGCGCGTGCTCGGCGTAGTCGAGGACGTTGACCTCGACGCCCAGTTCGGCGAAGGCGTTGGTGAAGGCGTCGACCGGGCCGTTGCCCGTCGTCGTCAGCTGCCTGGAGGTGGCGCCGTCGACCATCTCCATCGACAGCGTCGCACGCTCCCCCTCACCACCCGAGGTGAGGGTCGTGCCGCGCAGCGCGAAACGGCCCCACGGGGCCAGGCCCGAGCCGGCCGGCGCGGGCAGGTACTCGTCGCAGAAGATGTCCCACAGGCGCTCGGCGCTGATCTCCCCGCCGTAGGCGTCGGTGACCTTCTGGACCACGCCGGAGAACTCGATCTGCAGGCGACGCGGCAGGTCGAGGTTGCGGGTGCTGGCCAGCAGGTAGGCCACCCCGCCCTTGCCGGACTGGGAGTTGACGCGCACGACCGCCTCATAGCTGCGGCCCACGTCCAGCGGGTCCACCGGCAGGTAGGGCACGTCCCACGGCACGGCGGTCGCGTCGCCGCCGGCAGCGGCGACGCGCTCCTCGCGGACCGTGAAGCCCTTCTTGATGGCGTCCTGGTGGGAGCCGGAGAAGGCGGTGTAGACGAGGTCGCCGCCGTAGGGGTGGCGGGGGTGGACGTCCATCTGGGTGCACTGCTCGACGGTGCGGCGGATGCCGTCGATGTCGGAGAAGTCGATCTGCGGGTCGATGCCCTGGCTGAACAGGTTCATCCCCAGCGTGACGAGGTCGACGTTGCCGGTGCGCTCACCCTGGCCGAACAGGCAGCCCTCGACGCGGTCCGCGCCGGCCATGACGGCGAGCTCGGCGGACGCGACCGCGGTGCCGCGGTCGTTGTGGGGGTGCACCGACAGTGCGATGAACTCCCGGCGCGAGAGGTTGCGGCTCATCCACTCGATCTGGTCGGCGTAGACGTTCGGGGTGGCGCGCTCGACCGTGGCCGGCAGGTTGAGGACGATCTCGCGGCCGGCGTCGGGCTGCCACACGTCCATGACGGCCTCGCACACCTCCAGGGCGTACTCGATCTCGGTGTCGATGAAGATCTCGGGCGAGTACTCGTAGGAGAAGACGGCCTCGGGGTCGAGGACCTTCTCGGCGTAGGCCATGACCTCGCGGGTGCCGGCGACGGCGAGCTCCTTGGTGGCCTCGCGGCCGCCCCGGAAGACGATGTCCCGGAACACCGGCGCCGTCGCGTTGTACAGGTGGACGGTGCCGCGGGCGGCACCGACGAGCGAGTCGATCGTCCGCTGGATGAGCTCGGTGCGGGCCTGGGTGAGGACGGAGATCGTCACGTCCTCGGGGATCGCGCCGTCCTCGATGATCGAGCGGACGAAGTCGAAGTCGGTCTGGCTCGCCGCCGGGAAGCCGACCTCGATCTCCTTGTAGCCCATCGAGACGAGGAGGTCGAACATGCGGCGCTTGCGCGCGGGGTCCATCGGCTCGATGAGTGCCTGGTTGCCGTCACGCAGGTCCGTCGACAGCCACCGCGGCGCCTGGGTGATCCGGCGCGAGGGCCACTGGCGGTCCGGCAGGTCGATGCCGTTGACCTCGTGGAAGGGGCGGTACTTGCCGATCGGCATCCGCGTGGGCTGCTGGTCGTTGGAGAAGCTGCGGGTCTTCATCGTTCATCCACTTCGCTGTTGTCTGGTGCGCCGGGCACGAGAGACACCGCGACGAGGGGCCGGCTGCTAGAGGGCCTCGCCGCGGCAGCGAAGGAGGAGAAGACTCCTGACGTGGTGCACGCCACCGACTCTAGCGCACCCCGCCGCGCGGTCCGGCCCGCGTCTCACCCGCCCGGCGGCGTGGGAAGGGCGCCCTGCCAGCCGGGCGGCGTCAGGGGGATCTCCCCGCGCGCGGCACGGGCGTCGACGTCCCGGCTCAGCGCGAGGACCTGCGCCCGCGTCGCCGCGGCACGGCGGAAGACGTTCCTCAACCGCCGGACGACGAGGCCGAGGAACAGCACCCCGGCGAGCACGAACCACCAGGACATCGCGGTGACGGCCAGGCCGCCGAGCCCGAAGCCGAGGACTGCGATGGCGCCCCCGAGCGCCGACCACGTGCCGTAGATGCCCAGGGACACCGACCCGGGCCGGTGGTGGGCGTCCACCTGCCGCGCGGCCAGGCGGAACTCCGCGACAGACGTCAAGGGGATCTCGTCCGGACTCGTCGCGAACCTCGCTCGGCCGGCCGCGCCGGTCACCGGGGCCCGCGCAGGACGGTGTGCTCGACGTCGGTGTCGCCGACCGTCAGCGTCGTCGCGCCGAGGACGACGACGTCGCCGTCGCGCAGCTCGACCGGCTCACCGGGCGTCAGTGGACGGTTCTGCCCGTCGGGCAGGTGGAGCACGGTGCCGTTCGTCGACCCGCGGTCGAGGACGACGACGCGGCCGGGCTCGACCGTCACCGTGAGGTGGGTCTTGGACACGCGGTCGTCGGCGACGGGCAGAAGGGCGGCCGGCTCCTCCCCGGCACGCGGCTGCGGCGCGCGCCCGACGAGGGTGCGGCCGGACGCGAGGACGCGGCCGTCGGACAGGCGCACCGCGGGGTGCGGTGCGCCGGCAGGCTCGCGACCGGCGGGCGGCGCGCCGGCAGGCTCCCGACGGGCGAGCGGCGCGTCGGCGGGCTCGGGAACGGCGAGCGGCGCGTCGGCGATGGACGCGGCAGCCACGACAGGTGCGGCAGGCGCGACGGGTGCGGCAGGCGCACCGGCCGCCTCCTGCGCTGCGGGTGTGGGTGCGGGAGCGGGAGCGGGTGCGGGCATGGGCGACAGCGCCGGGCCGGGCGACGCCAGGACGCCGGCCGGCGCGGTGCCGTGACCGGGCACGCGGCCGCCGACGACGATCGAGCCGCTGCCCACCGCCGGGGTGAGGCCCGCGACGCCCGGGTCGGCGGACGCCGGCTCGTCGTGCTGAACACGGTGCATGCGGGCGCGGTGCACCCGGCGCAGGCCGCTCGCGGTGAGCAGCGCCGGCAGGAGGCACACGAGCGTGAGGAGCGCCTGGGTCAGCCACTCGCCGCGCACGTCGTCGGCGGCGTAGGGGGTGGAGGCCTCCCCGTAGCCGAGGACGGTGCGGACGGCCAGCACGCCGGTCGCCACGGTGAGGAGCAGGACCACGAGGGTGCGCGGCAGCACCGGCGGGCGCCACAGCTCCCCGGCACCGGAGGTGCGGTCGGCCGCGACGGCCTCCTCGTGGGCGCGCAGGGTGTCGGGGTCCGCCGTCGTCGCGTCGACGCGGCCGCCGTCGGCACGGACGGCGGTGGCCAGGGTCCACCAGGCGGCGGTGGCGCGGGCCAGGGCCGAGCCGGTCGCGACGAGGATCCCGCCGAGCACCGTGGCGGCCAGGAGGAGCCCGATCCCGACGGTGGACGAGGTGCCCTCCCCGCCGCCGGCGACGCCGCGTCCCACGAGCACCGCTCCCCCGGCGCCGAGCGCCCAGGCGAGGGCCGCGAGACCGAGGCGGGTCCACGAGCCGACGGCGGCGGAGAGGTCACCGAGCGCCTCGGCGCGGCGGATCATCATCGCGCCGTGGCCGGGCCACGGGCGGTTGCGGGAGTCCGGCCCCAGCCAGGGGCGGGCGGCGGGGGGCGTCAACGGCATGTCAGGCGACCTCGGGCGGACGTCGGGCGGCACCGGCTCGCACGTGCAGCCGGGTCCGTCCCAGGTGGATGATCGCGGGTGCCCGGACAGTCGTGACCTGCCACGGGCGGCAACGGACGAGGGACCCGTCGGGGGCCTCGAGCAGCGTACCGTTCGTCGACGCGCGGTCGACGACGCGTACCTGGCCGCCCTCGACGGTGATGGCGGCGTGCGTCTTCGTCACGGTCTGGTCGGTGAGGACGACGACGTCGTCGACGACGTCCTCGGGCCGGGCCTGGGGCCGGCGCCCGACGAGCGTGGTGCCCGGCCGCAGCCGGCGCCCGTCGGGCAGGAGGACCTCCACGCGGGGCTCGCCGGGACCGCCCGGCGCGGCACTCTCCGGGCCGGCGAGCGCGGCGCGGACGGAGGACAGGTCGAGCTCGACGGTCGGCGGCCCGAGAGGCGCGGGCGGGGTGGCGGGGACGGTGGGAAGCGGCGGCGCGAAGCTCGCCGGGTGCCGGGACGCGGCGGCCGGCACGCTCGCCACGGTGGGGCGGGTCCAGGCCGCCTCGAGGACGACGCGCACGCCGCCGAAGGTGCCCACGGCGACGCCGGCGGCGGTCAGTGCCGCGACGCCGAGCACCGCGATGACGACGGCGCGGGTGGCGTCAGGCACGGCGGCGCTGCCGGAGGCGCCGAGGTAGGCGCCGCCGAGGGTGCCGGTGCGGGCCAGCGCCCAGGCCAGGGTGACGGTGAGCGCGACGGCCGACGCGGCTGCGACAGCGGCGAGCACGGCCCGCCAGCGCAGGACGGCGAGCAGCCCGCCGGCGTCGGTGTCGCTCGCGCCGGCGGCCGGCACGCGCAGCCACGCGGCCGCGGCGCCGGTGAGGCGCCGCCCGGCGCGCAGCACGCCGGTGGCGAGCCACAGCCCCGCGGCGAGGGCGAGCGCCGCGGCGACGGCGAGGGCCGCCGTCGTCGTCGTGGCGAGGTCCTGCCACGGGAGCACGGCGAGGAGCGTGGCTCCTGCGGCGGTCAGCGCCCAGGCGAGGAGGCCGAGGAGGGTGCGGCCGGTGGAGCGGTAGCCGGCGGCGAGGACGTCGAGCGCCTCGCGCCGCAGTGGGGCGAGCTCGGCGTGGTGAGTGTGCGCGGGGACCGCCACGTCCAGGTAGGGCAGCGCCGCCCTCGGCAGGAGCGCCTCGCGCACCGTCGTCGTCCTCTCGAGTGGTGTGTGCAACGCACACCGCCGGGCACGGGCCCGTGGACCCGTACCCGGCGGAGACGTCGTGTCAGCCGCGCGCCTGGGCGGCGAGGGCCTCGTCGGTGGCCCGCATCTGCTCAGCAGCGCTGGTGAGGTAGTTGCCGAGGTTGGTGAGGTTCTCGATGACCTCGGTGGCGTTCGTGGTGAAGTCCTGGTACGTCTGGTTGAACGCCGTGGAGGCCTGGTCGGTGACGAAGCCGGAGTTCACCAGGTTCTCGATGTAGTCCCGCAGGGCGGAGAGGGTCGTCTGGACCTCCTCCTTGTTGGTCACCAGGTAGCTGGCGGCGTTGTCCATCTCTTCGTAGGTCACGTTGATGTTGGCCACGAGGTGTCTCCTTCACATTGGTGCCCCACCGCCCACCGGCGAGGTCTCACAGGACATTGATACCGGCTGCGCCCCTCCTTGTCGCGCCCCGGCCATGGGGAGAACTCCCCGCCCCACCCCTCTACGCATATGCGGGATTCTGGCGGCCCGACGGGCACCCGGGCCGCCAGAATCGCGCATATGCGGGTCGTGGAGGGGTCAGCCGCCGAGGAGAGGGAGCTGGACGCGGCGGACCTTGGCCTTGTCCACGAGCATGCCCCGCCCGACCGGGAACTCCTTGCGCTGGACGCGCGGGAAGGAGGTGCGGAAGAGCGAGTCGCCCTCCATCTGGTCCGGCTGCAGCGCCAGCCCCCGGCGGCCGTTGCGGATCTCGGAGATCAGCGGCCAGGAAGCCCCCCAGGTGCTCGTGTCGCCCTCCCCGATGACGAGGTGCTCGTTGCGCTTGACGGCCTTGATCACCTCGACGAGGGGCTGGTCGGCCGGGCTGGTGAGGAAGTCCGCGAGCGCCTCGATAACGACGACGGTCCCCACCCGGCCCTCCGGCGGCGGTTCCTTGAGGTCCCCGACGACAGCCTTGGCGAGCTCGGCGACGTCCGCCGGGCCCGTGGCCGCCTCGTCCCACAGGTCCAGGCTCCGCAGCCCGGAGCGGCGGGCCCCGAAGTATAGGAAGCGGGCCTCGGGGTGGGCGCGCTGGATCGAGCTGACCAGCCAGTGCAGGGCGTTGGTGCGCCCGGACTGCGGCGGGCCGGCGAGCAGGAAGGTGCCCAGTGCCTCGATGCCCACCGGCTCCAGGGTGTCGTCGGCGACGCCGACCACCGGCCGCCCGGCCAGGGACCGCGGCATCGTGTCGGCCGGGATGATCTCGGGCAGGCGCCGGACGACGGGGGCCTCGGGCACCCCCGCCCGGCGCAGGGTGCCGGCGAGCTTCTCGATCGCGCGGACCTGCTCGGCGAGGTTCGGCGAGCCGCCGAGCACGGCGACCTGCATCTCCAGGCCGCCGGCGATGGCGCGCCCGGGTGGGGAGGACTCGTCCAGGACGTCCTTGGGCGCCCCGAGCATCGCGTAGGCGTTGGTGTCGACCTGCCGCATGACGACCTTGCGCGGCAGGCTGCCGGCCACCGACGACGGGATGGACCCGGCGCGGTCCGCGGTGACGGCAACGTGCACGCCGGCACCTCGGCCGTCGACGAGGAGCTGGAGGAACAGCTGGTAGAAGGGCATCCGGGCACCGATGGACTCCCACTCGCTGCGGAAGGCGCCGTAGCCGTCGATGAGGAGCAGGATGCGCGGCTCGTCGGGCCGGCCGGCGATCTCGCGGTACTCGTCGATCGTGCTCGCACGGGCCTCGGCGTACCGTGCCGAGCGCTCCTCGACGGTCTCGCGCAGCCGGCGCAGCAGGCGCTGGACGCGCTCGGCGTCGTCCCCGTCGATGACCGAGCCCACGTGCGGCAGGCTCTCCAGCGCGGTGAGCCCGCCGGAGGCGAAGTCGAGGGCGTAGACCTGGACCGGCCCGCCCTTGGGCGTGATGCCCGCGGCGATGGCGAGCGTCCGCAGGGCGGTGGACTTGCCCGCGCCGCTGCCGCCGTAGAAGGCGATGTTGCCGTCGACGTCGGGGCGGTAGTAGGTGGTGGTCTGCCGCTGGTGGGCGGGGTCGTCGACGATGCCGAGCGGGAGCGCCGAGTCGGTGCGCGGGTGGAGCGCGGACAGGTCCTGGACCTCGGCGAGCGTGGGCAGCCACGGCTTGCGGGGCGCGGGCACACCGGCGCTGACGGCGGCCGCCCCGATGGAGTCGACCACCCGCCGGATGTCGGTAGGCCCTTCGTCGACCGGGCCGGCCGACTCGACCTCCTCGGCCCGTTCCGGGCGCTCCCAGCGGGTGCCGGCCCCCATCGCGAGGGTCTCCACCTCGACCTGCGGCTTGGGCCGCGCCGTCGTCGAGCGGCCGCCGGCGTAGCCGGTCTGGAACATGGTGACGCGCCCCGGGCCGGTCCGGGCCGCTCCGCGGCCCGGGAGGGAGGGGTCGAAACCGGCGGCGACGGGCAGGCCGAGGACGTCCTTGGAGTCGGACTCGTCGTTCATCCGCAGCGCCACGCGCAGGTTGGTGTTGGCCCGCAGGTTGTCCTTGATGACACCGGCGGGACGCTGGGTGGCGAGCACGAGGTGCAGGCCCAGGGAGCGGCCGCGTTGGGCGACGTCGACCACGCCGTCGACGAACTCGGGCACCTCGGTGGCGAGGGCCGCGAACTCGTCGACGATGATGATGAGGCTCGGCGGGCACTCGGGGTCACCGGTCCGCTCGAGGGCCAGGAGGTCCTTGGCGCCCTTGCGGTTGAGGAGGTGCTCGCGGAAGTGCAGCTCGGCGCGCAGGGAGGTGAGCGCCCGGCGCACAAGGTGCGGGGACAGGTCGGTGACGAGCCCGACGGTGTGGGGCAGGTCGACGCAGTCCGCGAAGGCCGAGCCGCCCTTGTAGTCGACGAAGAGGAAGGTCACCCGGTCCGGGCTGTGCGCGGCGGCCATGCCGAGCACCCAGGACTGGAGGAACTCGGACTTGCCGGCGCCGGTGGTCCCCCCGACGAGGGCGTGCGGGCCCTGCGTGCGCAGGTCGAGGGTGAAGGGCTCGGTGGCCGCCTGGCCGATGAGGGCGCGGAGGTTCGCGTCGTGCCGACGCCGCTGCGGCGGGGTGCCGTCGCGGGGCGTGAGCGAGCCGTTCTCCCGCCAGCGCTCGAGGGTGGCGGCCGGACCCTCGGCCGTCTCCGGGCCGAGGAGGCCGAGGTAGGAGACGCGGGCGGGCAGGTCGGAGGCGTCGTCGACCGGCGCACCGGCATCGACGACGGCGGCCAGGTGCTTGGCCAGCGCGAGCACCTGGTCCTCGCTCACCGTGTCGCACGCGAGCGGGCGGACGGCGGCCCCGTGCTTGACGTAGCCCGCCGTCGCGCCGTCCGCCGTCGTCGAGACGGTGAGGAAGGTGCGGCACACGGCAGGCAGGCGCTCCTGCGAAGGCGCGCACCACAGGACGTGGATGCCGACGGCGGGGCCTTCCTCCGCGATCCGCACGAGCCGGCCGCGCTCGATGGGGGCGTCGTCCTCGACGAGGAGGACGAGCGTGGGCAGCTGGAGCGTGCGGGACGCCCCGGCGGCGCGGCGGCGGGCGTCGAGAAGACCCTCGATCTTGCCGACGAGCTGGATCACCCCGGCCTGGTTCGAACCGATGTGCGCGCCCTCCAGCGGGGAGTGCACAGAGCCGACGTGCGGCAGCCACTTCGTCCAGTCCCAGCGTGCGGCGCTGGCGGCTGAGGTGGCGACGGTGAGGATGAGCTCGGCCGGGGAGTGGAGGGTGACGAGCTGGGCGACGGCCGCGCGCGCGACGTCGTCCAGGACGTGGCGCGGGCCGGCCAGGCCGAGCGCGCCGCTCTCGCGGAGCTGGACGGTGGCGGGGAGGCCGTCGATCTCGCGGAAGTCCTCCTTGAGGGCGCTCACCATCTGCCAGTGCTCGGGGACGGCGTCGTTGCGGGCGGGCATCTTGACCGTGGCGCGGGAGGGCAGCGTGCCCAGCCCGAGGCGCAGGTCGAGGTAGGCCTCGTGCTCGGGGCGCCGGGTCCACAGCAGCGGCTCCAGTGCGAGGGCGGAGACGCGGACGTCCTGCACGGCGGGCGACTCCCCCAGCCGGGTCGTCCGCTCGCGTTCGCGCTCGACCTCCATCTCGGTGCGCATGAGATCGACGGACTGTCCGAACTGCTCGATGGCGGCCTGGTACTCCCGCTTGCCGGTCACCCGTCTGTCGATGTAGTTGCCGATGACCATGAGCGGCATCATCAGCATGAAGACCATGCCCAGGGCGCCACGGCCGACCATGAGGAAGATCGGGGCCATGAGCAGCGGGATGAGCAGGATGACGATGGGGAACTTCGTCGGCTTGGGCGGCTCGGGCGGCTTCGGCGCCTCGTGCTCCTCGCCCTCGTAGACGGGTGCCAGCCGCGGGGACCGGTTGAAGTCCACGTGCGCCGCCCCGGGCGCGGCGTGCCTGCTGGCCGCGATCCGGGTCACCTGGATCGTCGTGTCACCGAGGGTGACGGTGTCCTCGGGCAGCAGCGCGGCGCGCTGGACGAGGCCGTCGCCCATGAGCAGGCCGTTGGCGCTGCGCAGGTCGACGAGCTCGATGATGTCGGTGACGGCGAGGCGCGCGTGCTCCTTGGAGACCGTGGGGTCCGAGAGCCGCACGTCGCAGCCCTTGCCGCGGCCGATGATCGAGGTGCCCTCCGGGAGGGTGACCTCCAGGCCGGCGTCGGGACCGTCGATGACGGTGAGGCGCGCCGCGGCCGGCAGGTCCCCGCCCGCGCCGTCGAAACGGGCCGCGGCCTGGGCGAGCGACACGACCGAGCCGGACCGGACGGTCTCGGCGGCGGCGTCCTCGGGCAGGAGCAGCCGGGTGGTGCGGTCCTCCGAGCCCGGGGTGCCGTGGATGCGCAGGGTGAGCTCGCGGCGGTCCTGCTCGGAGAGCAGCGTGGGGACGGGGTCGGTCTCGGCGAGCGCGCGGGCGAGCTCGGCGACCGTGGCGGTGCCGTCGACGGTGACCGCGAGGTCGGCCGGCTCGGCAGAGGTCCGCAGCAGCGTGAGCTTGATCCGCATCAGCGGCCCTTTCGCAGTGAGGTGAGCGAGATCCGTGAGCGTAGCCAGCGGCGGCGGCCCACGGCCGCGCGCAGGCGGCCCTCGGTGGACTGCACGTGCTCCCAGTAGCCGGTGACCGCCCCCTCGTCCGGCAGCACCGGGCCGAAGACGCCGGCGTCGGCGTGCCGCGCGAGCGAGGCGCTGTCCAGCCGGGAGATGTCCACCGGTCTCGCGCCGCGGCGCCGGGTGCTGCGCCCGCCGGCGAGGCTGTCCTCGAGGTCGCGGGCCTGCTCGTGGCGGGTGCCCGAGGGAGTGACCGGGACGCCGAGGTCCCGGGCGCGGTCGACGACCTCCGCCCAGCCGCCGGCGACCCGCCCGGAGCCGCTGCCACGGGTGCGCCGCCGGCGCCGGCGCAGCACCTTGAGCAGGACGATGAGCAGGAGCGGGAGGAGCAGGACGAGGATCGAGGCCCCCACGCCGATGACGATGAGCATGGTGTAGCTGATGGGCTCGTCCTCCGGGACGTCCTCCTCGTCGGCGTCGACCTCGTCGCGGTCCATCGGGGGCGCGTCGGGCGGCTCCTGCGCGGGCGGCGGCGGCTGGAGCACCTGGGGCTGCGGGCGGTCCTGCGGCTCCGGCTCCTCGACCTGGGGGATGCGGTCCTCGTCCGGCGTCGCGTAGAAGGGCACCCAGCCGTGGTCCTCGAAGGCGACCTCGACCCAGGCGGTGACGTCGTCGCCGGTGATCTCCACCGGGCCGCTGCTGCCGGCGGCCTCGGGCGCGAAGCCCATGACCACGCGGGTGGGCAGGCCGACGGCGCGGCCGAGGAGGCCCATGAGGGCCGCGTACTGCTCCTCGTCCCCGATCATCAGCTCCTCGGTCACCATCTGCGCGAGACGGGCGGCGCCGTGGCCGGCGAGGGAGGGCGCGTCGCCCTCGAGGCCGTGGGAGAAGTAGCCCTCCTGGAGACCGCCGACGAGGGCCTGGACCCGGGCGAGCGGGGTCTCGGCGGAGGCGACCATGGCCGACGCCTCGGCGACGACCATCTCCGGCACGCCGGAGAGCTCGGGCTGGTCGACGCGGCCGAGCGGCGCGCCCTCGAGGGCGCTGACCGGGGGCTCGACGACGGGCGCAGCGAGGAGGGAGTAGCTGTCGCCCTTGCGCAGCCCGCTCGTGACGATGCCGGTCGCGGAGGCGCGGTTGAAGTAGAGGTTGCGGGCGGTCTCGGTGGCGTCCGGACCGGCGAACTCGACGTCGTAGGTGCGGCCCACCGTGGGCAGCCACACCCCCGCGTACTCGCCGAGCTCGACCTCCACCGTGGCGGCGTCGTCGGGCACGGTGGCCTCGACGCGCTCCCCGATGCGGGTGAAGGTGCCCGAGCCGGCGGCGCTGCCGTCGGCGCTGCCGGCGACGGCCCACGTGGTGCCGTCGTAGGCGTCCATCGTCGCGAGGCGCACGGGCGCGCCGGCAGGCAGGCCGCTCACCGTGAGGATCGTGTCCTCGCGGTGGTCCTTGAGGTAGGCGCGGAAGCCGGCGAGCGGGCTGGGGTAGTCGTGCGGGTCGAGCGGCGGCTCGATGACCTCGCGCAGGACGACGCGGTGGGTGTCGCCGGGGGCGAGGAGGCCGACGCCGGTGCCACCGGCCGCGGCGACCGCGACGAGGACGAGGACG
Organism: Georgenia sp. Marseille-Q6866; assembly: GCF_965111665.1. Taxonomy (NCBI): domain Bacteria; kingdom Bacillati; phylum Actinomycetota; class Actinomycetes; order Allobogoriellales; family Allobogoriellaceae; genus Georgenia; species Georgenia sp. Marseille-Q6866. Next base: position 133,130 of record NZ_CBCOOR010000011.1, read on the forward strand.
GCCACGGGCCGCCCCTGCTGCAGCCGCCCGGTGCGCCACGTCGCCCACAGCAGGCCGGCGAGGGCGCCGACCAGGGCGAGCGGCAGCGCGAGGACCTCGTGGGCCGTGCCGAGGAGGATCGCACCGGCGAGGACGACGGCGGGCGCGAGCAGCGCCCACGCGGGCCGGCGGGTCCGCAGGGAGACCGTCACCGCGACGAGCGTCGCGAGGAGGGCGAGGAGGTAGGGCGCGGTCAGCGTGTTGCCGACGGCCCCGAGCGGCGGGGCGAGGGTGACGACCTGCTTCCACGACGTCACCGCGCCGCTGCCGACCGCCCCGAGGGTCTGCGGGGTGGGCACGATCCCGGCCAGCGCCGTCGTCGGGGCCCCGAGGGAGGAGCCGAGGACGGTGGCGCCCAGCGTGGCGGCGACGACCGTGAGGGTGGTCCAGCGGCGCCACGCGCCGAACGTGGCGACGAGGGTGCCGAGCACCGCTCCGCCGACCGCGGCCGCGACGAGGCGGGCGCTGCCGTAGACGGGCAGGAGCGGGACGAGGGCGAGGAGGACGAGCCCGACGGGGACGAGGACGTCGACCCAGCGGGCGCGCAGCAGCGCGAGGTAGTCGCTCACCGGCGCTCGGCCTTCCGGAATCCGCGGCGCAGCTCGGAGAGCTCGCCGATCGTGAGGACGGTGACGACGCCGACGGTGTGGACCGCGGTCTCCGCGCCGCTGACCACCTGGACCGCGAAGGCGCGCGCATCGACGGGGAGCACGGCGCCGGCGGCACGCAGCTGGTCGGGGGTGACGGTCGAGCCGCACACGAGGACGACCATCGAGGCGCGCTCCACCTCGCGGCTGATCTGGTGGGCGATCGACACCACACCGGTGGGGCCGCCGTCGCGCTCGGTCCGGGTGAGGGAGTCGAGGTACTGGCCCGGGGAGACGGCCCGCAGGGTCTCGTGGCTGGTGAGGGTGGTGAGGTCCTTCTCCTCGCGCATCGCCTGGAGGGCGAGGGAGCCGAGGGTGGAGACGGCGGTCTCGAACTCCTCGTCGTCGCCGTAGTCGCGCTCGTTGCGGCTCATCCCGACGACGAGGTGGGAGCGGCGGGTCTCCTCGAACTGGCGGACCATGAGCTTGCCGGCGCGCGCGGAGGTGCGCCAGTGGACGTAGCGGCGGTCGTCGCCCGGGACGTACTCGCGCAGGGCGTGGAAGGACAGGTCGGCGCTCGTCACCTCACGGGTGGGCCGGCCCTCGAGGTCGTGGATGAAGCCGGCGGCCGAGGAGCTGAGCACGACCGTGCGCGGGTGGACGTAGAGCTCCTGCGGGTCGCCCCAGGCGACGCCGCGGCGCATGAGGCCGAGGGGGTCGCCGCGGACCGTGCGGACCGGGCCGACCTGGATGACGCTGCGGCGGCTCGTGGGGATCGCGAAGATCTCCTCGTGCTCCTCACCCGCCCCGAGGCCGGGCAGGTGGAAGCCGATCTGGGCGGCGCCGACGGGCATCTCGACGCGGGCGGGCAGCACCGGGTGCGCGGCCGCGTTGCGGACGATGACGCCCGCCATCGCCCGCTCCCCCACGACGACGCGGCGGTCGCTGAGGCGCAGGCTCACCTCGTAGGGGTGGCGGCCGAGGGTGAAGACGAGGGCCGCGACGAAGGTCGTGACGAGGGTGGCGCCGAGGACGACGAGCTCGACCCAGCCCAGGCGCCGCCCGGCGACCCAGGCGACGAGGCCGACGACGAGCACCGCCCAGCCGGCGACGCTCACCGCCTTGGCGGCACGCTCGATCCCGAGACGGGGGCCGCGGGTGCGCTCGACCAGGGACCGCAGCGCACTGGTCTCCGAGAGTCGCTCGGAGAGGGCGGCGCGGCCCCGGGTGGTGGTGGAGGGCTCGCTCACGGCTTACTGGTCGCCGCCGCGGCGGGTGGGCGGGGCGATCTCGGCGAGCACGCCGCGGATCGCCCCGGCCGCCGTCGCCCCCTCGAACTCCGCCTCGGCGTCGAGCACGATGCGGTGGGCGAGGACGGGCTCGGCGAGGTCCTTGATGTCGTCCGGGACGACGTAGTTGCGCCCGTGCGCGGCGGCCCAGGTCTTGGCGGCGCGGATGAGGGAGATGGCGCCGCGCACGCTGACGCCGACCGTGACGTTCTCCGCACGGCGGGTCTCGGCGACCATCCGTGAGACGTACTCGAGGACGGCGGCGTCGACGTGGACGGTGCCGGCGAGCTCGATCATCTCGACGACGGCGGTCCCGGTGATGACGGGCGTGACGCCGCCCGCGCGGTCCCGGGTGGAGGCGGCCGCGAGGATGCTCACCGTCGCGTTGTGGTCGGGGTAGCCGACCGAGGTCTTCATGAGGAAGCGGTCGAGCTGCGCCTCGGGCAGCCGGTAGGTGCCGGCCTGCTCGATGGGGTTCTGGGTGGCGAGCACGATGAAGGGACGCCCGACGTCGTAGGGCACGCCGTCGAAGGTGACGCGCCCCTCCTCCATGACCTCCAGGAGCGCGGACTGCGTCTTCGGCGAGGCGCGGTTGATCTCGTCGGCGAGGACGACGGAGGCGAAGATCGGGCCCTTGTGGAACTCGAACTGCTGGGTCTTGGGGTCGAGGATCGACACGCCGGTGACGTCGGAGGGCAGCAGGTCCGGGGTGAACTGGATCCGTGAGCTCGAGGTCTGCACCGCCGCCGCGAGCGACCGGGCCAGCTGCGTCTTGCCGGTCCCCGGGACGTCCTCGAGGAGCACGTGGCCGCCGCTGAGCATCGTCGTGACGACGAGCCGGATGACGTTGGCCTTGCCGACGACGGCCCCGCCGACGGCGGAGACGATCTTCTCGAAGGTGTCGGCGAACCACGCCGCCTGCTCGGGCGTCATCGTGGTCTGCTGCTCGGTCGTGGTCATGCGGGCTCCGTGTCTCTGGGGCGGTCGTGCGGGAGGGAGGGGATGGGGACTACCACGTGATCGTGTCGCAGGCGTTGACACCGTTGCCGGTCACGCACACCCCGACGCGCTCCCCCGGCTGACCGCGGAACGTGGGGGTCTGCCAGCTGCCGGATCCGGAGAGCGACCTCGTGTAGGTGCGCCAGTGGTCGTCGCCGGGCTCGTTGGACGCCGTGAAGCGCACCGTGTAGCTGCCGCTCGGCATGTCCGCCCACGAGAACTTCAGGAAGGCGCACGAGCTGTGGTTGCACTGCGTGTTGCTCACGGGGTCACCCTTGAGCATCCGGACCGACGGGTCCGGCGGCGGCGGGGGCGGGCGCCGCACCGGCGCGTCGATCGTCCGCACGGAGGCGTTCGCCGTACGGACCTCGCCGTCGGCCCGCTGGGCACGGATCTCGGCCCGGTAGGTGGTGCCCCAGTCACCGTTGATCTTGCGGCTGCCGTTGGCGGGCACGTTCTCCCAGCCGCCGTTGCCGATCTTCAGCTGGACGCTCGTCACCTCGCGCCCGTTGCCGTCCGGCGTGGTCCAGGTGAAGGTGGCACCGGGCTGCTCGGAGATGGTGTCGATGTAGCCGTTGTGGGCACCGTGCCGCTGCCCGGACATCGTCGCCTGGGCGAAGGGGCCGAAGGGCACCGCCGCCGCCGAGGCGGGGCTCGCCTCCCCGCAGTAGGTGTTGCAGGCGCGCACGGAGAAGGTGTAGCTCGAGCCGTCGTTGAGGCCGGTCATCACCTTGTTCGAGGGCAGCTGGCTCCACCCGCCGCCGTTGACGCTCACCTCGAAGCGGCGGATCGGGTCACCGTTGTCGGCGGGGTTCTGGTGGGACAGCTCGACGACACCGTCCTGACCGGTCGCGCGAGCGGTGACGCTGGGGACGCGGTCCGGCTGGAGGAAGGACCGCACGGACGCCGACGCCGGGCTCACCGGGGAGGTCCCCGCCTTGTTCGTCGCCGACACGGTCACCGTGTAGTCACTGCCGGCGGGCGCGTCCTCCGTGAAGGAGGTCTGACCGCCGGGCAGGGTGAAGGACTTGAAGGCCGAGCCGTCCCGGCGGATGACGACGTCGTAGGACGCGATCGCGTCGCCGTTGTCCGCCGGCGCCGTCCACGAGGCCGTGATCTGGGCGTTGACGGGCGAGTCGACGCGCTGCGCGACGGGCGCGACCGGCTGCTCCGGGACGCCCGCGGGCACCTCGGGCGCCGACCACTCCGACCACTCGCTCGGGTCCGGGGCGTCGTTGTGGGCGCGCACCCGCACGGTGTAGGACTGCCCGTTCTGCAGGCCGGTCCACGTGTGGGAGTTGCCGCTCACCGAGATCTGCCCGCCACCGGGGGACGGCGCGATCTGCAGGTCGTAGGAGGTGACGTCCGAGCCGCGGCTCACCGGGGTCTGCCAGTCGACCTCGAGCTGGCCGTCACCGAAGGTGAGGGTGGGCGCCGCGGGCCGCTCGGGCTTGACGTCGGGCCGCGCGACCGCGGACGGGCCGGAGGGCTCGGAGTCGCCCACCTTGTTGACCGCGGTGACCGTGAAGGTGTACTCGACGTCGTTGGTGAGCCCGCCGATGGTGCAGGTCGTCGTCGGGCACTCCTGGCTCACGCCGTCGGCCTCGACGCGGTACCCGGTGATCGGCGCGCCGTTGTCGGCGGGCGCGGACCAGGTGAGCACGACGGTCTCGTCCCGCACCTCCTCCACGCGCGGGGGCGAGGGCCGCTCGGGGACACCGATGACGGAGTAGGTGATGCGGCCCTCGACGTCGCGCAGCGGGTCGCCGGTGGCGTCCTGGACGGCGTAGCGCACGGTGGCACGGCCGACGAAGTCCGCGCCCGCCGTCACCGTGACCGTGTCACCGTCGGTGACGGGCTCGGGCCCACCCGTCTCGCTGCGCGCGTAGACCACCGTGAGCGGCTCGCCCGGGAAGGGGTTGAAGGCGCCCTGGAGCACGTTGACGGAGTCCGACTCGCCCTGCTCGATCTCGCCGAGGTCGTGGTCGTTGACCGAGGCGAGACGCCGGTTGGACGCCGCGACCGTCACCTCGATGACGCCGGGGACCGGTTCGGCCTTGGAGTCCGAGACGGTGATCTGGATGTTGCCCGCCGTCCCCCGCGGGGTGTCCACGGGCGCGGAGACGGTGAGGTTCGGGCCGTCGAGGCTCGCGTCGACGCCCTCGGGCACCCCGGCGAGCTCGAAGCTCAGCTGGTTGTAGTCGCCCGTGTCCGGGTCCTCCGACAGCTGGCGCAGGTTGAGCCCGACCGGCCCCTCCGCGGGGACCACCTCGATGGCGGCGCCGTCGAAGGTCGGCGCGGTGTTCTCCGTCGACTCGACGGTGATGTCGAGGGTGAGCACCGCTGTCAGGCCCTCGGGGTCCTCGGCGCTCTGACCGTCGGTCACCTCGAAGGTGAGGGTGGCGGGCCCGGCGTAGGTGGGCGCGGAGGTGAAGGTGAGCGTCGTGGGGCCCACGACGGGCGAGCTGCCGTCGGAGTTCGTCGCGCGGACCTGCTCGGCGTCGGTGAGGCGCACCTCCTTGCCGCTCGGGGCGATGACGTAGTCCGCGAGCTCGAGCTCGCGGGTCTCCCCCGTCGCGACGACGATCGGGTCGACGTCGGTGCGCAGCACCGGGCCGGAGTCCTCCAGGCCGGGGACGTCGACGAAGGCGTAGGACGTGAGGCCGTCGAGGTCGGTCACCGAGTAGGTGAGCACCTGCCGCGAGGCGAGCACGTCGACCTGGATCTCGTCGCCGACGACGGTCGCGTTCTCCGGGGAGCCCTCGAGGCCCACCGTGAGGTCCTCACGGCTGCCGTCGGGGTCGGAGTCGTTGTCGAGGACCGGGATCGTCACCCGCTCCTGGTCGAGGATCGTGATCGCCCGGACGAGGTCGTCGACGGCGACGGGCGCCTGGAGCGGCGCGTCGGGGTCGACCCGGACGGTGATGATGCCCGTCGAGGTCCCGCCCCGCTGGTCGCTCACGTGGTACGGCAGGGCGAAGGTGCCCTCCTGCTCCGGCGTCGTGATGCGCAGGCGGCCGCTGTCGAGCTGCTCGACCTCGAGCTCCTCGACCTCGTCGACGGCGGGGTCGCCGAGGTAGAGCGGGTCGCCGTCGGGGTCGGTGTCGTTGACGATCGGGTCGAAGTCGACGACGCGGCCCGGCCGGACGGTCACCTCGTCGTCCAGGGCCTGCGGCGCCCGGTTGAGCTCGGGCGGCGGGACGACGGCGACGCGCGCCGTCGCCGAGGCGTAGGTGCCCATGCGGTCGCGGACGGCGTAGGTGAAGGTGTCGGTGCCGGTCGAGCGGGAGTAGGCCTCGTAGTCGATGTACGTGGGCCCGACCTCGACGATGCGGCCCTTCGTCGGCGCGCGGTCGGCGCCGAGGAGCTGGACGGAGTCGCCGTCGGGGTCGATGCCGAAGAGCGGCACCTGGATGCGGACCCGCTCGCCGGCGAAGGCGCGCGACTCGATGGGCAGCGGCTGCGGCGGGGCGTTGCGCTCGCCGTCGTCGGCCTGGACGTAGATCGTCACCTGGGCGGAGGCGCGCTGGTCGGACTCGTCGACGACCTCGTAGACCGCGTTGATCGTCTGCGGCTGCTCCGGTGCGCGGAAGCGCAGCGTGTCGCCCGAGGCGAACAGGTGCCCGGCCTGCGGCTCCTCGACGAGCTCGCTGTCGAGCTCGAACTCCAGGCCCGCGGGGTGGGAGTCGTTGGACAGGACGGGGATCGTGACGAAGTCCCCGGCGCGGACGTTGGCGACGTCGGCCTGCGCGACCGGCGGCTGGACGAGCGCGTCCGGCGGGACCTGCATGACGACGACCTCACCGGTCGCGCTGGACTCGCCGTTGGACACCTCGTAGGTGAGGCGCTGGGTCGTCTGGACGTCCTGGCTCGCGGTGATCTTGAGGATGCGGTGCTCGAGGACGGCGACGGTGAGCCCGGAGCCTTCCGGCACGTCGACCTGCCGCACGGCGAGCAGCTCACCGCTCGGGTCCTCGTCGTTGGCGAGGACGTCGACGAGCACCTGGCCACCGGCCGGCAGCAGGCCGACGTCCTGGACGGCGACCGGCGCCGCCTCGGCGGGCTCGCGCACGTCGACGCGGATGAGCCCGGTGGCGGAGGCACCGGCGTCGTTGACGACGATGTAGGTGAGGTAGTACGTCTGCGCGGCGTCCGCGGAGAAGCGGAAGGCACCGGCGTCGTAGTCGGGGACGACGGTGGCGCCCGGCACCTGCTGGACGTCGGCCAGGCGCAGCGGCTCGGCCTCGCCGCCCGGGTCGGTGTCGTTGGCGAGCGGCTCGACGACGGTCTCCTGGCCCGCGATCGCGGTGACGAAGTCGAAGACGGGCGTGGGCGGCAGCGCGCCGGCCGGGCGGACGTCGACGTCGAGCTCGACCTCCGCGGTGTCGGTGCCGTCGTAGACCTCGACCGCCACCGGCTTGATGCCGGGCGTGACGCCGGAGTCGACGAAGGTGACCGCGCCGTCGGGGGTGAAGCGGACGATGTCGTCGGTGCTGGCGGTCGCGCCGACGACGACGAGCTCGTCGCCGTCGGGGTCCATGACGGTGTCGAGGACGTTGACGCTGCCGGTGGCGCCGGACACGAGCGTGAGGGCCGCCGGGCGGACCTGCTCGGGCGGCCGGTTGGCCTCGGCGGGCACGACGGTGACTCGGGCGACCGCCTCGGCCTCTCCCCCGCGCCCGTCGCTCACCGAGTAGCGCATGGCGAAGGCCCCGCTCGCGCCGTCGGCGACGGCGATCTGCAAGGCGCGGCCGCCCATGATCGGGCGGACGGTGCCGAAGGACTCACCGGGCGCGTCGAAGGAGGCGACGGTGAGGAGGTCGCCGTCGGGGTCGGTGTCGTTGGCGAGCACCTCGAGGACGGTCGTCGAGCCGGCGCGGACGCCCAGCTCGTCGTCCTGGGCGATGGGGTCGCGGTTCTCCTGCTCGCGGTCGAGCGGGAGCTGCTCCTCGATCTGCTGCTGCGACTCTTCCTCGTCGTCGCTCGCGGCCTGCGGCGGGACGACGTCGTCCCAGTTCTCGACGATCTCCATCGCGTCCTTGACCAGCCACACGGTGCCCGCGACGAGGTCGTTGAGGACGACGACGTCCCTGTTGACGCGGAAGACGAGCTTCGCGTCGGTGAGGGCCTTGTCGATGGGCTGCTCGGCGACCTCGCCGTTGCCGCAGCGGGACTGGTAGACGCCGGTGGCGCCGGCCCACGCGCCGTGGCTGCAGCCGGCGACGACGACGGGCTCGGTCGGCGTGCCCGGCTGGGAGACGGCGTCCACGGTGGGCTCGCCGCGGCCGAGCGGGACGCGCACGAGGCCGTCGCGGGCGGCGAGGACGACCTCGCGGGCGGCGTCGGACGGCGCCTGGAGGGCCACCTGGGCGGTGTCGGCGAGGTCGGCCAGCTCGAGCGGCTCGGTCTCCGGGCGCAGGAGCGTGACGCGGTCCTGCTCGTCGCGCACGAGGACGACCGGCTCGTCGCCGACGGCGCTCACCTGGATCTCGGCGTCGGTGAGGCGCTCGGGGTCGATGCCGAGCTCGGCGACGGCGGGCTCCTCCTCGCCCTCGGGGTCGAAGCCGGCGGGGATGGTGACGAGGGTGGCGTCGCTCGGGGAGACGCCGTAGGTCGTCCCGTCCACGCCGACGGCGATGACCGCGTTGGCGCCCAGGCCCACGGTGGGCTCACGCTCCTCGTCGGCGAGCCCGCCGGCGCCGAGGACGGGGGCGGTGTGGAGCTGGCCGCTGCGCGCGTCGAGGACGGCGAGGGTGTCGCCGTCCATCTCGATCTGGCGGGGGCCGGGCAGGGACACCGTGGTCGTCGTGAGGACCGTGGCGGGGTCGACCTGCTGGAGGACGCCGGTGCCCTCGTCGACGAGGAAGACGTGGCCGGCTTCCTGGAGGACGTCGAAGCTCGCGCTGCGGGCCGCGAGCCCGCCGTCGAGGAGCTGGACCTGGCTGTTGAGGCGACCCAGGCGCATGTGCTCCTGGCTCGTCACCCACACGCCGCCGTCGTTGAGGTCGACGTCGGCCGTGGCGACGCCGTCGTACAGGACGCCGGCGACGACGAGGCCCGCACCGAGGACGGTGACCGTCGCGGTGGAGACGACGCGCTGGCGGCGCTTCGGGTCGGCGGGGCGGCCCTTGCGCCGGGGGGTCGGCTCGGCCCGGCGTGAGCGCCGGCCCGTGGGGACCTCTGGCGCGTCGGCACCACTGTTTCGCCCGCGTCCGAGTCGCACGTGTCCCGCCCTACGTCGTGTGTGGAGGCATGCTGCGTGCCGACGGCCTCACCAGGCCCCCGGCGCCGCTCCGCAGACTAGCAAAGGCGCGGCGTGCCAGCGCTGTCCGGCCATGGGGAGAACTCCCCCGTCAGGCCGCGGAGTTCCGGGCCTTCTCCTCGTCCAGCCCCGGGAGCTGGTCGGCGCTGACGATGCGCGAGGCGACGGCGTGCTCGACGAGCCGCGCGCGCCGGTTGACCGCCAGCTGCTGGGGGCCGCCGCGCAGGCCCCGGACGCCGTTGCGGTCGAGCTTGTCGCAGACGTTGTCGAGCTTGCGGTTGAACTTCGTCAACGCCCACCCCAGCCGCTCGGCGGCCTGCGCGGAGGTGGGGATCGCCGCGCTCCCCCGGCCCGAGAGCACCGGCTCGGCCAGCGCGAGGACGAGGAGGTGCTGGGACTCGGTAAGGGCGACCGGCCCGATCGTCGTGTCGCCGACGTGGACCGGCTCGGCCTTAGCAGGCGCGAAGGTCGGGTCGGGGTTGACGAGGTTGATCTCGTAGGTCGTGGGCCCGGCGGTGAAGAGGATCGTCGTGCCGGCGTAGACGAGCGGCAGCCGGGCGCCCGGCGCGAGCCAGGCCTGGGTGTTGCCCTCGCTGTCGGCGAGGGTCGCCGAGAGCCGGGCGCCGACGTTCTCGATCCACCACAGGTCCTCGACGAAGGCGATCCGGAGGAAGCGCCGGTGGAGGTAGGGGTTGTCGTCGATCTCGAGGGCGCCCTCGCGCCCGATGTAGAACGGGTCGTCGCGGGTGATGGGGAACCACTCCCCGCAGAACTCCAGCTGCAGCGTGCTGTCCTCGCTCATCGTCTCCCTCACTCGACGCACGCCTCGGCCGGCTCGGCCGAGACCATGCCCTGCTCGGTGATCGTGCGCACCTCGATGCACACCCGCCCGCCGGACTCGAGCGCCAGCGGCGGCTCGTCCACCGGCTGGCTCTCCCCGACCTTGTTCCCGTCGGTCCGCACCCACGAGTACGTGAGCTCCCCGGGCACGTCGGGCGCCGTCCAGGTGAACTCGACCTGGTTGTCGTTGACCCGCTCGCCGCTGAGGTCCACGGGGGCGGGGACGACGTCGGGCAGGACGACCGTGCCGATGGTCGAGGTCGGCGCCGGCTCGGGCTCCTCCTCCCCGCGCAGCTGGCCCGCCACGGCGATCCCGCCGACGACGACGACGGCGGCCGCGGCCCCCGCGACCACCCAGCGCCGCCCGGGACGACGGCGCTCGGGGGCGGCGTCGTCGGCGTCCGTGGCGACGGCCCGGCGGCTGCGGGTGCTCTCGGTGAGGTCCTCGGGCTCCCACGCGTCGCGGACGGGACGCAGCACGGTGTGCGGCTCGTCGTCCGCGGGCGGGGGCGGTGGTGGCGCGCCGGTGGGGTCGACCTCGGTGACGGCGCGCACGACGGTGCGGCCCTCGTCGGAGTCGTCGGGGCTGGAGGCAGCCGGTGAGAGCCACGAGGTGTCGGGCACCTCGATGTCCGTCATCGCCAGGCGCAGCTCCTGCTCGACGACCTGGAGCGCGCGGGCCAGCTCGAGCGCGCTGGCGGGCCGGGCGGCCGGCGACTTCGCCATGGCGCGCGCGAGGAGCTGCTCGAGGGAGGCCGGGACGTCGGTGCGCCCGATCGGCGGCACCGCGTCGCGCTTGATGCGCAGGGTGAAGTCGAGGCGCGAGTTCGGGCCACCGGGCCGGGAGAAGGGCGAGCGCCCCGCGAGGAGGGTGTAGAGCGTGGCCGCGAGGGAGTAGACGTCGCCCGCCACCCCGGCGGACTGGCCCTCGACCGCCTCGGGCGGCGCCCACGGGATCGACACGCCACTGGCCTCGTCGGCGGCGGTGAGGCCGGCGATGCCGAAGTCGGTGAGGGCGGGGCGCCCGTACTCGGTGGTGAGGATGTTGGCGGGCTTGATGTCGCGGTGGACGATGCCCGCGCGGTGGGCCGTCTCGACGGCGCCGGCCAGCCGCACCCCGATGCCGAGCACCTCGGGCACGCCGAGGGGCCGCACCTTGACGCGCTCGGCGAGGTTGGGCAGCGGGCAGTACTGCATGACGAGGTAGGGGCGCCCGTCGGCGGCGGTGTCCGCGTGGTAGATCGTGACGATCGAGGAGTGGGTGGACAGCTGGGCCATGAGGTTGGCCTCGGCGGCGAACTGCTCCCGGGGCTGGTCCCGCGTCGCCTCGTGGGTGAGGACCTTGATCGCCACCTGCCGCTGCGGCATGCGCTGGGAGTACAGGTAGACGTCGGCGAAGCCGCCGGAGCCGAGCAGCCGCTCGACGGTGTAGCCCGGCAGCTCCGGCGCCGGGGCGGGCTGACGCCGTGGGCTCACTGCGCGCCCTCGGGCCGCTCGACCGTGACCGTGACGCCGGTGCCGAGCTCGATGACGGCACCTGCCCCCACGGGCACGCCCGTCCCCGGCTGCAGCCGCACGGAGGGCTGGTCGGGGCGGTGGACGACCGTGCCGTTCGTCGAGTTGAGGTCGGTGACGACGACGTGCCCGCCCGCCGGCCGGATCTCCGCGTGGGTGGAGGAGATGTCGCGCTCGGGGTTGGACACGCTCACCAGGCGCGGCACCTCGGTGCCGGCGAAGCGCGCCGCCTCGGGCGCGCGGCCGAGGAGGACCGGGCGGTCCATCTCGATGCGCGGCCCGGTCGACAGGACGAGCTCGAGCAGCGGTACGGGACGCTCGACCGCCTCGACGGCGATCTCGAGGTCGGTGATCGGCAGGTCCGAGGCGAGGATCGTCT